>NZ_JAMAUK010000140.1:0-288 GCF_023714395.1 Niallia sp. MER 6
TAGCCGTATCGGAAGGTGCGGCTGGATCACCTCCTTTCTAAGGAAAAATGGAATTCGTTCCATTCACAGATTGTTGATGATTTTGTTGTTCAGTTTTGAGGGAGCAATTCCTCAAAACATCAGGGTAGTGAGTAGCGAGCAGATCAAGGAAACGACTGATCGAGCACCGCAGCGTACGACAGTACGTGAGGAGCACAGAGAAGAAGTTGACGCAGAGATGCGAAGTTAATCATTAGCCGAATTTGTTCCTTGAAAACTAGATTATGAATAGTAAGAACCAAGAAAGAA
>NZ_JAMAUK010000141.1:0-284 GCF_023714395.1 Niallia sp. MER 6
CGTATCGGAAGGTGCGGCTGGATCACCTCCTTTCTAAGGAAAAATGGAATTCGTTCCATTCACAGATTGTTGATGATTTTGTTGTTCAGTTTTGAGGGAGCAATTCCTCAAAACATCAGGGTAATGAGTAGCGAGCAGATCAAGGAAACGACTGATTGAGCACCGCAGCGTACGACAGTACGTGAGGAGCACAGAGAAGAAGTTGACGCAGAGATGCGAAGTTAATCATTAGCCGAATTTGTTCCTTGAAAACTAGATTATGAATAGTAAGAACCAAGAAAGAA
>NZ_JAMAUK010000142.1:0-282 GCF_023714395.1 Niallia sp. MER 6
CTGTTTTTCTAATGCCTGTTAAATCTTCCATTCGTATTAGACGAACACCGTTCTCTAATGCGAAGTTTACGATTTTTCGGCTTATGACATGATTTAATTCCTTCATCCATTGCGATTCTTTGTTTTTGGATTTGCGAATAGCATCCAACTTTTTATTCTGTCCAAGGACTCGTCTTTTCGAAGCATATTTCCTGCGAATAAATGCTGCCTCATTTCCTTTAAAAAACAACGAAGTTGTTCCAACCATAGCAACAGCAAGATAGTTTAACCCTACATCAATGC
>NZ_JAMAUK010000143.1:0-268 GCF_023714395.1 Niallia sp. MER 6
GGAACGGGTGTGACCTTCTCGCTATCGCCACCAGACTATTATGTTTTTATGAGTTGTTCTCTCAAAACTAAATCATCTTCGAAGAAAAACAAGAACCAAGCAATCATTCATGTCCAGCTGCAGAAGCCAAAGCTTCTTCCACTTTCCTATTTTAGTTAAGTCCTCGATCTATTAGTATTTGTCAGCTCCACGTGTCACCACGCTTCCACCTCAAACCTATCAACCTGATCATCTTTCAGGGATCTTACTAGCTTACGCTATGGGAAAT
>NZ_JAMAUK010000144.1:0-266 GCF_023714395.1 Niallia sp. MER 6
GACACAAAAAAGTTAAGTATTAAGCGGTTCTTCTAATCTGATCCTCCATAGCTTGAGGTGTTTGATAGCCGATGCTGCTGTGAATTCTGTTTCTGTTGTACCAGCCCTCTATAAACTGAAACATGGCTAGCTTCGCTGTCCGGTAGTCTGTGTACTGGGTATGATAGACTTCTTCTTTCTTTAATATGGCGTGAAATGACTCTATACAGGCATTGTCATAAGGACAGCCTTTCTGACTGAAAGACTGCCTGATTCCGTATTTTTGG
>NZ_JAMAUK010000145.1:0-260 GCF_023714395.1 Niallia sp. MER 6
CGTAACAAGGTAGCCGTATCGGAAGGTGCGGCTGGATCACCTCCTTTCTAAGGAAAAATGGAATTCGTTCCATTCACAGATTGTTGATGATTTTGTTGTTCAGTTTTGAGGGAGCAATTCCTCAAAAGAAAGATTGTTCCTTGAAAACTAGATTATGAATAGTAAGAACCAAGAAAGAAACCGAGTAATCGCCATCTTAGATTCTCTATTTAATAGAAGAATTTCAGGGTAAAGAGTAACATCTTTAGCCGAAACAAGTT
>NZ_JAMAUK010000146.1:0-255 GCF_023714395.1 Niallia sp. MER 6
CATAAATAACTCACCATATGCTTCAATTGGTATTTTTCAATTACCGAATGTATGAGGCGATATTTTTGGAAAGGAGGGAGAACTACTTTTTCATCCTCCTTTCTGCCAAACGAATCTTTTTTAATAGCTCGTTTTCTGCCTTTAATAAATTATTTTGAGCTTCTAGTCTTGCGTATTTCTCTTCCATGCTAAGTTCTCTTTCACTAGGTCTTCCTGAATTCTCGTTTCTGGTATCTTGTAACCCAGATACCCCAT
>NZ_JAMAUK010000147.1:0-255 GCF_023714395.1 Niallia sp. MER 6
GCATTCCTCAAATATTACCCTTGGTAGCTTACCTTTTTCGTTTTCTGCGATAAAAATATGTTTAAACTCTTCCGTATAAGTGATTCCTTTTGCACTTACAGATTTAACGTACTTATTAGCTGATAGTCGTTTTATCTCTTTCTCTGTAAAAATCCTATTACTCATAAAAAATCTCCAGTCCCATGTTGTTTTTTCTCTAGTTGTGTTTCTTTATTATACAAAAAAGCACCCTATAGGTAGACTTTTTTTAGTGTC
>NZ_JAMAUK010000148.1:0-255 GCF_023714395.1 Niallia sp. MER 6
GCTCTGATTCGGTTACTTTTTCGCGAATATGGCCATAGCCTTTTTTAGAATTTCTACCTCCTGTTTTAACCGAAGGTTTTCTTTCTGAATATCGGCTAACTCTTTTGGTGTCAGCGCCTCTTTTTCTAAACCAATAGGGGTAAAGTCTTTCACCCATTTATAAATCGTTACTTCTGATACGCCATATTCGCTGCTTAATTCTTTAACCGGGCTGCCGGAATGATACAAATCCACAATCGTTTTCTTAAAATCATC
>NZ_JAMAUK010000149.1:0-255 GCF_023714395.1 Niallia sp. MER 6
AACCTACCTAAACCCTCTAGATTATGTGTAATACTAAAACTCTTCCGATATGGTTTAACTTTATCTAAAAATGCTTGAACATGGCTTTCTCCTTTTGTAACATCCAGAACAATAACTGGATTCATAAAAATTTCTACTCCTTAAAAAGCATATTAGTCGGTAACCCCTAAACTCCTTGTAATATCATAGGTTCGCTTGTTAAACGGGTTCATTGTCCCAACCAGCCTGAAACATGTTTATACAAGTAGGGGGTGA
>NZ_JAMAUK010000014.1:0-107603 GCF_023714395.1 Niallia sp. MER 6
GTTTGCATGTGAAAAATGTGGGGGTGAAATGTATCCTGAGTATTATAAAGGGGTACATGGCATAGAGTACAAATTATCGGATATTCTCTAACCATGAAAAGGACCGGGCTATGCCCGGTTTTTCTTAGCTTATGCCTGTGGATAACTCAAAAAGATAGACTATATTTTATAAAAGTCTAGGCTTATATCAGCATAGATAGACATAAGCTATTTAGTGCTAAAAGTTACCCTTCTTTATATCTTCCTCAAGCTTGTCCCTGTCTGTCATCAGCTTTTGACCAGGATTATTCAGGTCAAAATCAGAGAACATGCCTGTATGAGGACCTCGGAAAATATCTGCGGCTAGAATCTTCTTGTCTGGTGCATCAAAATAGGGACTAGGATCTTTTTGATTTTGTTCTAAAAGATATTCTTCTTCGCTTTTACTCATCAGCAAATCCCTCCTTTATTTCTTACTTTAATATCCTTTCTTAAATGAATGTAAACTATGTTATAAAAATCCACTGCTATTTTTCGGAGAGCAAACATAAAAAGTTATTTATTGTCATAAAATTTTAAAAAAACTTAAAAAGGATTTAGATTAATGTTAATAGAATATTACATTTAAATGAATAATTTTATCCTTTTTCGAATTGCTTCCCCTTTTTAATCATATAGTTTTAAAACTAGCAAAAAAGGGAAAACGGTTTGTACAAATTATATTTTTTTTGCAGTCGAATCAAATCAATAGTCATAGAAAGTAGGATGAATGTGGAGACAGTATTCCCAACTGAATTTCAGCAGCATTTATTTCATGAAGGCAATCTATTTGAAAGCTATCAATTGTTTGGATCTCATGTAAAGGAAGAGAACGGAGAAATTTGTACGGTATTTTGTGTGTGGGCACCGAATGCTAAGACTGTTCGTTTAGTAGGAGATTTCAATAATTGGCAAGGTGAACAGTATGACCTTCAAAGAATAAATAAAGAAGGAATATGGCATATCAGTATTTCCAAAGATTTGACCGGAGCTTTATATAAGTATGAAATCACTGGTCAGGATGGGAGGAAGCACTTGAAGGCTGATCCTTTTGCCTTTTATTCGGAAGTGAGGCCGAACACCGCATCCATCGTCTATTCATTGGAAGGTTACAAATGGAATGATGCAAGATGGATTCAAAGAAAGAAGAAAAAAAATTTTTTGAAAGAGCCGGTTTCTATTTATGAAGTACATCTAGGATCTTGGAAACTGAAAGAAGACGGATCTCTTTATACATACCGAGAATTAGCAGATGAGCTTATCCCTTATGTAATCGAGCTTGGATTTACCCATATAGAAATACTGCCAATAGTAGAACATCCTTTAGATATTTCCTGGGGATATCAAGGCACTGGGTATTACTCTGCGACGAGCAGATTTGGCGAGCCGAAGGATTTTATGTATTTTGTGGATCAATGTCATCAGAATGGGCTGGGAGTTCTGTTAGATTGGGCTCCAGGACATTTTTGCAAGGATGCTCATGGCTTATATCAATTTGACGGCTCCAGCCAATTTGACTACCCGAATGCTAATGACAGGGAAAATCTTGTATGGGGAACAGCAAACTTTGATTTAGGAAGAATGGAAGTACATAGCTTTTTAATTTCCAACGCGATCTTTTGGATGGATTATTTTCATGTTGATGGTTTTAGGGTTGATGCAGTTTCTAATATTATTTACTGGCCAAACTCTGGCGAGAATTCGCTTAACCCATTTGGAGTTGAATTCTTAAGAAAGCTAAACACAACCGTCTGTCAATATGATCCTACCGTTCTGATGTTTGCAGAGGATTCAAGCGATCTACCCCAAGTTACTGCTCCAGTACATTATGGAGGTCTAGGATTTCATTATAAATGGAATATGGGTTGGATGAATGATTTACTGTCATATATGGAAACAGACTCATCCAATAGAAAACATGAGCACAATAAAATTACTTTTTCTTTGCTCTATGCTTTTTCGGAGAATTTTGCTTTACCTCTTTCCCATGATGAAGTTGTTCATGGAAAAAAATCGCTCCTAAATAAAATGCCTGGTGATTATTGGCAAAAATTTGCACAGTTCCGTTTATTAATCGGATATATGATGACACACCCAGGAAAGAAACTATTATTTATGGGAGCGGAGCTTGCACAGTTTTCAGAGTGGAAGGATAAAGAACAGCTTGATTGGATGCTGATGGATTATGAAATGCATGAAAAGGCAAATGTATTTTTCAAAGAAGTGCTGAAGCTGTATAAACGCTCTAAACCCCTGTATGAATTGGATCATCTCCACGAAGGATTTGATTGGATTGATGCTAACAACCATGAACAATCTGTTTTCTCCTTTATTAGACAAGGAGAAAAGGAGGAAGATTTCCTAGTAGTTATCTGCAACTTTACTTATCAAACTTATGAGAATTATTTAATTGGCGTACCAAAGGCTGGCAGCTATAGAGAGATATTGAACAGCGATGATGAGAGGTTTGGAGGAGCCAACTATATAAATAAAAAAATGATAAAGGCCAATGAGATTTCGTTCCACGGAAAGCCATATTCCGTTCCAGTGACGATTCCAGCTTTTAGCATCATCATATTACGGCCTGTTCAACATCGGAAGGGGAGAAAAGAGAATGGGAAAGAAACGGTGCGTCGCAATGCTATTAGCGGGAGGAAAGGGAAGTAGACTTTACTCTTTGACAAAAAAGCTGGCAAAGCCAGCCATTCCATTCGGAGGTAAGTATCGTATTATTGATTTTACTTTGAGTAATTGCTCCAATTCAGGAATTGAAACAGTAGGTGTGCTGACACAATATCAACCTCTTGTGTTAAATTCCTATATCGGAATTGGCAGTGCCTGGGATTTGGATAGGGTAAATGGAGGTGTCACTGTGCTGCCTCCATACAGCGAATCATCAGAGGTGAAATGGTATACAGGCACAGCCAGTGCCATTTACCAAAATCAAAATTATCTCTCTCAATATGATCCTGAATATGTGCTGATTCTTTCAGGTGACCACATATACAAGATGAATTATGAATGGATGTTAGACTATCATATTCAGAAGCAGGCAGATGCTTCTATTTCTGTTATAGAGGTGCCATGGAGTGAGGCAAGCAGGTTCGGTATCATGAACACGAATGAAGAGATGGATATCATTGAGTTTGAAGAAAAACCAAAAAAGCCGAAGAACAATCTCGCTTCCATGGGCATTTACATCTTTAAGTGGAAAGTGCTGAAGGAATTGCTGGAAGAGGATGATAAAAACAGCCATTCAACCCATGACTTCGGAAAAGATATTATACCGATGCTGATTGAGAAGAAACGGAAGGTAGTCGCTTACCCATTCAAAGGCTATTGGAAGGATGTTGGTACAGTCCAAAGCTTGTGGGAAGCCAATATGGACTTGTTAGATAATTCTAGTGAACTGAATATATCAGATTATAATTGGAGAATTTACACAGTTAATCCTAACCATCCGCCCCAATATATTTCTAGTGATGCAATAGTTAAAGAGTCATTAATAAATGAAGGCTGCACGATTAGTGGCAATATTGAAAAATCCATTGTTTTTCAAGGTGTAAATGTAGGAACAGGTTCAATCGTCCGAAGCTCTGTTATTATGCCCGATGCTCGGATTGGCGAAAATACTTATATCGAAAAGGCAATCGTTCCGTCAGATATCGAGATACCGGATGGAATGGTTATTAAGCCAAAAGAAGGTAATAACGACGTTGTGCTCGTAACAGAAGAAATGGTTAGTGCGTTTATATCCTGATTAACAACAGAGACTAGGGAGGGGTTTTTAGTGTTAAGAACAATGCTAGGGGTAATTGATGCTACAACATATCAACATGATTTGGAGGAATTAATTTCGCATAGGACTCTTGCTGCCTTACCAATTGGAGGGAGATATAGGCTTATTGATTTCGTCCTTTCTAATATGGTTAATTCAGGAATAGGCAGTGTCGCTATCTTTCCAAAGTACCAATACCGATCATTAATGGATCATCTTGGATCCGGGAAAAATTGGGACTTAGACAGAAAAAGAGACGGATTATTTTTCTTTCCAGCATCCATTACGGATGGAGATAGTGAAGGAATAGGATCTTTTAATCAGTTTGCCGCAAATATGGATTATTTTTATCGAAGCAAACAGGAATATGCTTTAGTAGCAAATTGCTTTACTGTTTTTAACATGGACTTTAACCCCGTCCTAATACGCCATCTTACCTCTGGCTGTGATATCACTGAAATCACCAACAATGGAGATTCATTAGAAATATATTTAATCAAGAAATCTCTATTAATAGACTTAATCTTAACAAGAGATATTACAGGCTATACATGCATGAAGGATGTCATGCTTGACCTCAATCATGAATATAAAATCTGCCACTATGAATTCAACGGTTATGCGGAAAAAATCGACTCTATTTCTGCTTATTTTGAAGTAAGTAAAGAAATATTGCGTGCAGAAACGTGGAATCAGCTTTTCATTAAGGAAAGGCCAATCTTTACAAAGGTGAAGGATGAACCACCTACCCGCTATACGAGTACAGGAGAAGTGAAAAACTCAATGATCGCTAATGGCTGCATTATTGAAGGAGATGTAGAAAACAGCATTATTTCTAGGGCTGTGAAAATTGGCAAAGGTTCACGCCTTAAAAACTGCATCATCATGCAAAAATGCTCTATTGGGGATGATTGTGTATTAGAAAATGTAATTTTAGATAAAGATGTTATGGTAGGAAATGAAACGGTTATGACAGGCAGCAAAAATACACCATTTGTCGTTAGAAAAGGGACAGTGCAAGGAGCGTTGATGAATTCGTGAAAGTAATGTTTGCAGTATCAGAATGTGTACCATTTATCAAATCTGGAGGACTGGCTGATGTTGCCGGTTCTCTTCCGAAAGAGCTTGTGAAACAAGGAACAGAGGTAACGATAATTATGCCAAAGTATCGGGACATTCCCGAGAAGTTACTAAAAGACTTGGAGAAGGTAATGGACTTCCGTGTGCAGGTAGGGTGGAGAAATCAATACTGCGGCATCGAAAAGCTCGAGCAAGACGGCATCACTTTTTATTTTATAGACAATGAATACTACTTTAAAAGGCCGGGGCTATACGGCTATTTCGATGATGGAGAAAGGTTCTCATTCTTTAACAGGGCTGTCTTAGAAAGCCTCTCCTATCTATCTTATTATCCAGATATTATCCATTGTCATGATTGGCATACGGCAATGATTCCGTTCCTGCTGAATGTGGATTATAAATGGAGACGAGAATACAGTCAGATTAAGACAGTATTTACTATACATAATCTTCAGTTCCAAGGGATTATGCCAAGAGGGGCCCTTGGAGATATGCTGAACTTAAATGATGATTACTTTACAACAGATCAGCTAGAGTTTTATGGAAATGTCAACTTTATGAAGGCCGCCTTAATTGCTTCTGACAAAATAACAACTGTCAGCCCAACCTATATGAATGAAATACAAACAGACTATTACGGAGAAAAGCTCAACCAGCTTTTACATTTAAGGCAGAGTGACTTAAATGGTATCATCAATGGAATAGACGAAGAAGTATACAATCCTGCAACAGATGATGTCATTATTCAAAAATACTCGAATACAAATATTAGTGGAAAGGTCCAAAATAAACTTGAAGTCCAAAAGCTGTTTGGATTAAAAGAGGATGCGTCCATTCCAATGATATCAATGATAACGAGGCTGACCAGCCAAAAAGGGCTTGAGTTAGTACGGCATGTCTTCCATGAAATCATGGAGGAGGATGTGCAATTTCTTGTGCTGGGCACAGGAGATGCTGAATTTGAGAATTTCTTTAGAGAAATGGAGTTCAAATATCCCGATAAATGCAAAGCATATATTGGTTTTGATGAAAGCTTGGCACATAAGATATATGCCGGTGCAGACCTGTTCCTTATGCCATCCAAGTTTGAACCATGTGGGCTAGGCCAGCTGATTGCATTGCAGTACGGGAATATCCCAATTGTCAGGGAGACAGGGGGATTAAATGACACAGTGTTTTCATACAATGAACTTACTAATAGCGGAAATGGTTTTAGTTTCACTAACTTCAATGCTCACGACATGCTCTATACTATCCGAAGAGCCCTACAATTCTATCATGACAAAGACGTATGGAGCACTATTGTCAAAAATGCAATGACAATGGACAATAGCTGGGCACAGTCAGCATTTAAATATAACCAACTATATGCTGAGCTTATCTCAAGGAGTGAAACACATGTTTTCTAACAAAGAAAATTTTAAGACTTATTTTTTGCAAAAGCTTGAGATGACTTACGGCAAACCGTTTGAAGATTGTACCAGCAGCGATCACTTCCAGACATTAGGACATATGATCAGGGAGTATGTTAGCGGAGATTGGATTAATACAAATGAGCTTTACCGCAGAAATAAAGGAAAACAAGTGTATTACTTATCAATAGAATTCTTATTGGGCAGATTACTGCACCATAATTTAATTAACTTAGGAATTGATAAAGTAGTGGAAGAGGGGCTTTCTGAATTAGGAATCGACCTGCTAGACGTAGAAGAAATTGAATGTGATGCAGGTCTTGGCAATGGAGGGCTGGGAAGGCTTGCTGCATGCTTCCTAGATTCATTGGCAACCTTGAATCTTCCCGGCCACGGCTTTGGAATCCGTTACAAGCATGGATTATTTGAGCAGAGAATTGTCGATGGATATCAATTAGAACTGCCAGAGCAATGGTTAAAGCAAGGGCAGGTTTGGGAAGTCCGGAAAGAGGATCTAGCTGTAGATATTTCCTTTTGGGGCAATATTGATTCGTTTGAAAAGGATGGAAGACTGCAGTTTCGGCATTTAAATGCTGAAACTGTAACGGCTGTCCCTCACGATATCCCTGTTATCGGTTATAGCAGCAGTACCGTTAATACGCTGAGGCTATGGAATGCAGAGCCTGCGTCACTGCTCGCTAAGGATGTTGGGGACATCATGAAATACAAAAGAGAAACAGAAGCGATTTCAGAGTTTCTTTATCCTGATGATGCACATGATGAAGGTAAAATATTGCGCTTGAAACAGCAATATTTTTTAGTTTCTTCGAGCCTGCAGTCTATCATCAAGGATTACAAACAGCAATATAAAGACATAAAAGAGTTTCATGAGCATGTAAGCATCCATATAAATGATACACATCCTGTATTGGCAATCCCGGAATTAATGAGGATATTGCTTGATAAAGAAGGGCTTAGCTGGGAAGAGGCTTGGACCATAACAACAGGAGCTATTTCCTATACAAATCATACAACCCTTTCTGAGGCATTGGAAAAATGGCCGATTTCTATTTTTCAGCCTTTGTTGCCTAGAATCTATATGATTATTGATGAGATAAATGAACGTTTTTGCAAACAGCTATGGGAGCTATATCCAGGAGATTTCGGCCGGATTGAGAATATGGCTATCATCGCCCATGGTATGGTTAAGATGGCGCACTTAGCTTTAGTAGGAAGCCATAGTGTTAATGGCGTGGCAGAAATTCATACAGAGATTTTGAAAAAGAGGGAAATGGCTGCTTTCTATCAAATCTTCCCTGAAAAATTCAACAATAAAACAAATGGAATAACCCATAGACGCTGGCTGATTAAATCCAATCCTAAGCTTGCAGATCTTATCAGTGATACAATCGGTACAGAGTGGGTTCAAACCCCTTCGAGCCTTGAGAAGCTGTTAGAATACAAGCACGACTCTGTTTTTTTAGAGCAGCTTGACGCAGTAAAACAGGAAAATAAACGGAAATTAGCACGTATCATCAAGGAGAATAATGGAATTATAGTTGACCCGCAATCTATTTTTGATATTCAAGTAAAAAGACTGCATGCATACAAGCGGCAGTTATTGAATGTCCTGCATATCATGCATCTATATAACCGCATTAAAGAGAATCCATCCTTACCTATTACTCCTAGGACATTTGTATTTGGCGCGAAGGCTTCACCAGGCTATTATTATGCGAAGAAAATCATCAAGCTCATCAATTCAGTCGCCGATAAAATCAATCAAGATAAAGCAATTGAAGACAAGATAAAGGTTGTGTTTTTAGAGAATTACCGTGTTTCCCTTGCAGAGCATATTTTTCCTGCTGCAGATGTAAGTGAACAGATTTCTACTGCAAGCAAAGAGGCATCTGGTACCGGAAATATGAAATTTATGATAAACGGAGCTTTGACTGTTGGAACACTTGATGGTGCTAATATTGAGATGAGGGATTTAGTTGGCGATGACAATATTTTTATATTCGGCATGAATGCAGACCAAGTGCTAGAATTATATAAAAATGGAGGATACAAGTCGGCTGAATATTATCATCATGATAAGCGAATTCATCAAGTTGTTGACCAGCTGAAGAATGGCCATTTATCAACAAATCTCAATGAATTTGAACCAATTGTCGACTCCTTATTAACGGAGAATGACCAGTACTTCCTGCTAAAAGATTTTCACTCCTATGCCTGTATTCAAGATGAGGTAGACAAAGCTTATAAGAATAAACAGCAATGGCTGGAGAAATGTACAGTCAACATTGCAAAAGCGGGACATTTTTCGAGTGACCGCACAATTAAAGAATATGCGGCTGAAATTTGGAATATTAAAGCCTTAAAATAAGGGGAAGGGCGATTGTCACTTAGCTAGCTGACAATCGCTTTTTTTTTAGTTCTTATCATCTGTATAACTGTCTCTATTTTTGTAGGGAACATCACCAAATGGAGCGTCTGTTCCAGCATCATTGAGGGTATCTTCATACTCCTTCTCTTCATCTGAACGGTAAACTTCGCGCTTTTGGGCAGTTATATTACTTGCCGTAAAGGATTCATAGTCTTCTGGAAAGCCGCCGTTTTGTTCATTGTCAGAATAAAGGCTGTCATAATCTTCATAATCACCTTTTAAGTCTGCAGGGGTTTCGGATGTTCCGTAACGGGCAACTTCTTGAAAGCTATCTTGATAGTCACGGATTTCAGCAGTATCGCTGTGTCGGAAAACATTGCCGTGTGCAGGCTCTAATATGTCTTCCTCTACAGGCCGGTCCATATTTAACTCCCGGTCACTGTATTCAATTAATGTTGTGGCAGTAGGCATTGCTTCCAACCGTTCATATGGAATCTCTTTTCCGGAAACTTCACAAATACCATATGTTCCATCTTGGATCGCTTTTAAAGCAGAATTAATATTATCTAGCTCAGCTTGGTCATGCTCTTCTAACGCTAGGTCACGGCCTCGTTCAAATAATTCTGTTCCCATATCGGCCGGATGATTGTCATATGTCGATAACTCTCCGACAGAGTCTTGCATTGTTTCTTCCTCTTTACCTTCTAATCTATTTGTTAATTGTTCTTTTCTATCTTCCAATTGCTTTTGTAACGATGCTAATTGTTCTTTTGTAAGCATAATCTCACATCCTTAAGTAATTAATTTATGCATGTCCCAATGTCCATACTGTACCGTTCCCGCCTTAAGCCCACTTAAAACATGTAAGTAAAAGTGCTCCATTGTGTAAAGAATAATAAACATAAAAGAAGTAGTTATTTAGCTATCCAAATATAACAAACCAGGATTCGGAAATATAGGATAACATCATTGACATAATAGGAAATGGAGGTGTATCTTAAAATAAGTCAAATTGAACATTTGTGAGCATATGAATAGATATTATCGCAGTTCAGTTCAAGGTCAGAGCTATAAACCAATATGGAATGGCTGATCTTATAGGGGGATTTACAAGGTAATGAAAGAAAGTAAAGGACTTCTGTTAGAAGGCAGTGCAGTAAAAGCGTCCACTTCTATTTTAAGAAGCAAGGTGATTAAGTTAGAGCAGAGAAGGGATTTTTTATCTTTTTATGCTCAGAATAATAAATATAAAGGAAAACGATTTTTTTGGAAAAGCCCTGATGGTACTTCCATATACGCTGGAATTGGCATTTGCAAAACAATTCAATCCAGCAAGCAAGAGCATACTTATGAAGTGATTGAAAAAAAATGGCATGAGCTACTTGAGAACAGTGAAATAAATAATCCATTTAACACTGCAGGGGTTGGCCCAGTTCTGTTCGGCGGTTTTGCGTTTGATCCTTTGAAGGAACGGACAGATTTGTGGGAAAACTTTCAAAACGCGCACTTTTACTTGCCATCCATCATGTTTAGTGAAATAGATGGCGAGCAATACCTTACAGTTAACCAGTTCGGAGATTCTGATCAAGTAAATGAGAGACTGAAAGCATGTTTGCAGAAAATGCCAAAAAGCAATGAATCTTTCTCAAGCGAAACACTGACAAATAAGCTGCTCGACAGTACAGAAATTAATGGTATTGAATGGAAGAAGATGGTGGAAGAGGTAGTTCAGGAACTGGGACAATCGTTAAAAAAGGTTGTACTGGCAAGGGAAAGCCGCTTAAGTTTTGAAAAGGTAATTTCCGTTGAATCTGTCCTCCAAAATTTATTGAACAGACAAAAAAACAGCTATGTGTTTGCATTAGAATCAGGGGAAGATTGTTTTATCGGTGCTTCACCAGAAAGACTTGTCAAAAAATCAGGTAAACAAGTCTTTTCCGTATGCTTAGCAGGATCTATTGCAAGAGGAAGCAATGCAGAAGAAGATGAAGCACTCGGCTTAGAACTGCTGAATGACCCGAAAAACAGGATGGAGCATGATTATGTTGTGCAAATGATAAAAGGGGCGATGGAAAAGGTGTGCAGCACTTTTGATATCCCAGCAGAGCCTAGCCTCATAAAGATGAGAGATATTCAACATTTATTTACTCCAGTTACAGGAAGTTTAAAAAATTCAGCTTCTATATTTTCACTTATAGAATTATTACATCCGACACCTGCATTAGGCGGTTATCCGCAAAAGCAGGCTATTGAAAAAATCCGCGAGGCGGAATTTTTGGATAGAGGGCTTTACGGAGCTCCAATAGGCTGGATGGATTATCAAGGTAATGGCGAGTTTGCCGTGAGTATCCGCTCTGCTCTTATTCAAAACAAGGAAGCTTCATTGTTTGCGGGTTGCGGTGTAGTAAAAGATTCTGATGCGGAATCAGAGTTCAAGGAAACGGCAATAAAATTCAAACCGATGCTTTCTGCACTAGGAGGTAAGTTAGGATGAACCATCAAGAAAACTTAACTGCTTATTTACAGTCATTCGTAAATGAGCTGGTCCGAAACGGGATTAAAAATGCTGTTATTAGTCCCGGTTCTCGTTCAACGCCGATTGCTTTGTTAATGGCTGAGCATACTCATGTAAATGTCCATGTTCATGTGGATGAACGGTCTGCTGCTTTTTATGCTTTAGGGATGGCAAAAGCCTTAAAGGAGCCCACTGTTTTAGTTTGCACTTCCGGTACGGCGGCTGCAAACTATTTTCCTGCTATTGTGGAGGCAAAAATCTCAAGAATACCGCTGATTGTCTTAACGGCGGACAGACCTCATGAGCTGAGGGATGTCGGTGCACCTCAGGCAATAGATCAAATAAACTTGTATGGAAACCAAGTAAAATGGTTTATGGAAATGTCTCCGCCTGATGCAGCTCCAGAAATGCTGCGTTATGTTAAAACCGTCAGTGCAAGGGCTGTTGCCGCAGCAACAAAGGAACCTAAAGGTCCAGTCCATTTGAACCTTCCATTTCGCGAACCGCTCATCCCAGATTTTAATCACTTAGAGAAGTATGAAGCGGATGATCCATATTTACAAATCATTAATGGGGAACTAACTGTTTCAGATGAATATGTAAAAGGACTTGCAGCAAGGCTTACAGGCTTTTCTAAAGGAATTATTGTTTGCGGAGAAATGAACGATGGGAATTTTTCGGAGGCAATATTGGAGTTAGCAAAAGCACTCGATTTCCCTATCCTCGCTGATCCATTATCACAGCTTCGATCCATGGAGGATCCCGATAATCTGATTGTCGACACATATGATGTTTTTTTACGGAACGAGGATGTAAAGCAAGCATTAGTTCCTGAGGTTATCATTCGTTTTGGAAGCATGCCTGTCAGCAAGCCCCTCACTATATATATGAGGGAATTAGAAGCTCTGCAAATAGTAGTCGACGGCGGTGCTGGTTTCAGAGATCCTAATCAGCTGACAGCTGAAATGGTTTATTGTGATGAAACAACATTCTGCAGGAAACTGATTGAACATGTCGAGCACAGTAAGGGAAACCACAGACAGCTTTGGACCAGTCTCAATGAGAAAACAAAACAAGAAATAAGTCAGGTAGCAGATATAACTGAACTAAGTGAAGCGAAGCTATTTCATTTGTTAGCAGATCTTATCCCTGACAATTCTGTATTGTTTGTAGGCAACAGTATGCCTATCAGAGATTTGGATACATTCTTTCATAAACAAGCAAAGAATATTTCTATTTATGCGAACAGAGGGGCTAATGGAATTGATGGTACTGTGTCTACAGCTCTTGGTGTGGGAGCAGCCAAAAGAAAGCCGTTGTATTTAGTGCTGGGGGATTTAACTTTCTTCCATGACATGAATGGTCTTATTGCAGCAAAGCAATTTGACGTGCCGATTACGATAATACTCATTAACAATAACGGTGGAGGAATATTCTCCTTCTTGCCCCAAGCTCAGCATCCAAAGCATTTTGAACTATTATTTGGAACACCGTTAGATTTAAATTTTGAACATCTTATTAACTTGTACGGTGGACAATACAGTGTTGTGGAGAATTGGGATCACTTACGAGCTTTATGTACGGATGCAGAGTCGAATTTTAGCATCCGATTATTTGAAATAAAGACAAATAGAGACGAAAACTTGAAGGAGCATCGTCAGATTATGGCGAAAGTTTCCCAGGAAATACAACATTTTTTGAGAGATGAAGGCAAATGAATATAGTTGTCGATAATATCTCCTACCATGTAGAAGTTTACGGTTCAGGTGAGCCATTATTGCTGCTGCATGGCTTTACAGGGGATTCTAGTACTTGGCAGCAGTTTATCCCTGTTTTTGAAAAGAACCACCAGATTATCATGATGGACATTATTGGACATGGCCAAACTGCATCACCTGATGAACAGCAGCCTTACAAGATAGAATATGCTGCTAAAGCAATCAAAAAGCTACTTGATACGTTAGAAGTTGATTCAACAAATCTTTTAGGATATTCCATGGGTGGGCGGCTTGCCCTAACATTTGCATTCATCTATCCTGACATGGTCAGAAATTTAGTGCTGGAAAGTGCGACACCTGGTCTGAAAACAGAAGAGGAAAGAAGAGAAAGACGGATAATGGATGAGCAATTAGGAAACTATATTTTAAAAGAAGGAGTTAACAAGTTTGTGAACAAATGGGAAAATATTCCCCTATTTGCCACACAGACTCGTTTAAGCAAGGACGTAAAAGAAAAAATTAGAAGCCAAAGGCTTATGAATAATCCAGTAGGTCTTGCCAACAGCCTTGAACAAATGGGGACCGGCTCTCAGCCTTCCTGGTGGGAAAGGTTAGGAGAGCTGAAGTGTCCAACGTTGCTGTTAACAGGAAAGCTGGATGAAAAGTTTTGCAGGATCGCTGGTGAGATGCAAAAACAAAACGAAAACTTCGAGTGGATTAACGTGGATGATGCAGGGCATGCAATTCATGTGGAGAAACCTGAAATTTTTGGTACAATAGTAAGTGAGTTTTTGTCGAACAGCAGTTGAGGACTTCATAAAAGTTCGGCAAAATAAAAGGAGGAAATATAAATGGCAGTAGAATGGGTTGCTGTGCGCAATTACGATGAAATTATCTATGAAACATACAATGGCATTGCGAAAATTACGATTAATCGCCCGCATGTACATAATGCCTTTACACCAAAAACGGTAAATGAATTAATTGATGCTTTTGCAAGAGCAAGAGATGACAGCAGTGTTGGTGTTATTATCTTGACTGGTGCAGGAGAAAAAGCTTTCTGCTCAGGCGGAGACCAAAAAGTAAGAGGACATGGCGGCTATGTGGGAGAAGACCAGATTCCTCGTTTGAATGTTCTGGACCTGCAAAGATTAATTCGTGTAATTCCTAAACCGGTTATCGCAATGGTTAAAGGCTATGCAATCGGTGG
The DNA here is from genome assembly GCF_023714395.1 of Niallia sp. MER 6. Taxonomy (NCBI): domain Bacteria; kingdom Bacillati; phylum Bacillota; class Bacilli; order Caryophanales; family Bacillaceae; genus Niallia; species Niallia sp. MER 6. Next base: position 14,121 of record NZ_JAMAUK010000014.1, read on the forward strand.
CGGCCATGTACTGCATGTAGTCTGTGATTTAACAATCGCAGCAGACAATGCTGTATTTGGACAAACTGGACCAAACGTAGGAAGCTTTGACGCAGGTTACGGTTCTGGCTATTTAGCTCGCATTGTCGGACACAAAAAAGCAAAAGAAATCTGGTTCTTATGCAGACAATACAATGCTCAGGAAGCATTGGATATGGGGCTTGTAAACACTGTTGTTCCATTGGAGCAAGTGGAAGAAGAGACAATCAAATGGTGTGAGGAAATCCTAGAAAAGAGCCCGACTGCTTTACGTTTCTTGAAAGCGGCGTTTAACGCAGACACAGACGGACTTGCAGGGATTCAGCAATTTGCTGGAGATGCAACGCTTCTATACTACACAACGGATGAAGCAAAAGAAGGACGCGATTCCTTTAAGGAAAAACGCAAGCCTGACTTTGGCCAATTCCCACGTTTTCCTTGATTTTCAAATAACGGGATAAACCAAAAAAGGGTGACTTCTAGCATCTTTTCCACTCTATTAGTGGAGAAGATGGAGGTCACCCTGTTTTGATTACAAAAAACAAATGCTGTTAACTAAAAAGGAGAGAATCATATGGAAGAATTGCTTCCTAATTTCCTGAAGAACCGAGCTTCTTTAACACCTGACAAAGAGGCAATTGTCTACAAAAATACTTCATTGACCTTTCAGGAGCTGTATGAAAAAGCATATTACACAGCAGGAGTATTAACTGCAAAAGGGATTACGAAAGGGGACTATGTCGCTTTTTTAGTGAAAAACGATCTTCGCACTTTAATCGCTCTTCTTTCTCTTCATTTGCTGGGAGCAAGAGCCGTGCTCTTAAACAATCGCCTTACAGCAAATGAACTGCTGTATCAAATCAAAGACTCCAAATCTCATTCTCTTATTGCAGACAATGATTTTCATACAAAGACAGAAGAATTGGTCTGTGCATTACCCTCTTTAAATGTGATGTTTAATCAGAAGCTGGAAAATGGTCCATTTCAGCAGCCTGTTGTTCAGGAAACAGTAAATTTAGCAGATACATGTACCATCATGTATACCTCTGGGACGACAGGCTTTCCTAAAGGTGTTATCCAAACATACGGAAATCATTGGTGGAGCGCTGTCGGCAATGTGTTAAATGCGGGGATGACCGAAAAGGATGTTTGGCTTTGTACTGTGCCTATCTTCCATATTAGCGGATACTCTATATTAATAAGAAGTCTGCTATATGGAATGAAAATTGTCCTGCACGAGTCTTTTGATGAACAGCAAGTTCTGACTGATTTGCAGAAGGAAAAAATAACAATTATGTCTGTTGTGACAGCAATGCTCCAAAAAATAGAAAAGGCAGCAACGAGCCCGTTTCCAGAGTATTTCCGTTACATGCTTCTTGGAGGTGGGCCGGCATCTATTGAGTTAATTTCAAGCTGTATGAAAAAGGGAATTCCAGTGTATTACTCTTATGGCATGACTGAAACCTCTTCCCAAATTGTAACATTACCGCCTCAAGATGCTGCAAGGAAGATTGGCTCTGCAGGCAAGCCTTTGTTTCCTGCTCAGTTGAAAATCGTCGATGATGATGGAAATGAATTAGGAGCTGGAGAAGCTGGCGAAATTGTTGTATATGGTCCTAATGTGTCTAAAGGATATTTGAATAAAGGAGCTCATTCAGCTGATGGCTGGTTTCACACTGGCGATATAGGGTATAAAGATACAGAAGGCTTCCTGTATGTACTTGATCGCCGTTCAGACCTGATTATTTCTGGCGGAGAGAATATTTATCCAGCAGAATTAGAATCGGTAATTTCCTCTATAGAAGGAATTAAAGAAGCTGGGGTTGTCGGAATGGATAACCAAAAATGGGGACAAGTTCCTGCAGCCTTTATTGTATGTGAGGAAGGAACGGACTTGACTGAAAGTTATGTGTTGGAAGAATGCAGAAGGAAATTAGCTTCCTATAAGCTACCGAAAGAAATTCGTTTCATAGAAGCGCTTCCGAGGAATGCCTCAAAAAAAATTGTCAGAAAAACATTAAGAGAGTGGCTGTAATAGCCAAGACTAATATATTTTAGGGGGCTTTGTCATGGGGCTTGATTTATATCATGGAGAGCTGTATTGGCCACATACATTAAAAGATATTCCTTCCTATCCTCGTTTGGAGGAGGATGTTTTTTGTGATGTACTTATCATTGGCGGTGGAATGTCTGGAGCTATAGCAGCGAATATCTTAGCAAATGAAGATTTAGAGATTGTACTTGCAGATAAAAGGAAAATAGGGCATGGAAGTTCTGCAGCAAATACAGGACTTCTACAATACTCCAACGATATGATGCTCCATGAATTTGCTCAAACAATCGGAGAGGAAAAAGCAGTAAGATTTTACGAACTGTGTTTTGAGGCAATGAAAGATTTAAAAGACATTGCCAGTTCTCTAACAGAAGATGTTCAATTCAAAGAAAGAAAAAGTTTATATTATGCAAGCAGTCAAACAGATGCAGATAAGTTGAAAACAGAGTATGCGATGTTGAAAAAACACGGTTTTCCTGTTGAATATTTAGATGATAATCAAATGAAGGAGCGCTTCGGCTTCTCAAAGCCTGCTGCTATTCTTACAGAAGGAGATGCGGAGGTTAATCCTCAGAGGCTTGTTATTCAGCTTATTAAAGAGGCAGCTTTAAAGCAAAATGTCCGTGTATATGAACAAACTAATGTACAGGAGCAAAGCTTTATAGATGGATATTGGCAAATTAAAGCTGACAGCGGAGCAATCATTCACGCGAAAAAAATTATTTATTCAACAGGGTATGAAGCCGCACTTCATACGGACCGGCTTGGAGCTGAATTAAATCGTTCCTTCGCAATCGCAACAAGCAGACTTGAAAACTTTGCTGGCTGGGAAGGACAGTGCATGATATGGGAGACGAAACGACCGTATTTTTATATGCGGACTACATATGATGGCAGGATTGTAGCAGGCGGTCTTGATGAAGATCCAATGGAAGCTCCGCAAGATGCTAAAGTATTAAAGAAATATGGAGAAAGACTGCTGGAGAAAATAAAGGAGCATTTCCCTGAATATGTAATGGATGTTGACTATGTTTATGGAGCTACCTTTGGCGAATCTGCAGACGGCAGACCATTTATCGGCAAGCACCCAAGCAAGGATGGTATCTTCTATTGTTTAGGATATGGGGGAAATGGAACAGTGTACAGCATGCTTGGTGCCAAAATAATCAGGGATATTATTCTTTATGGCAAGCATCCTGATGAAGAATTGGTTGCTCCAGACAGACCAGAGAAGAAGTTATATTCCAAGTAAACAAAAAAGAGAGGCAAAGTCCTCTCTTTTTTTTCGTTATTCTGTAGGTTGAAATGTTTTACAATCTGTTTCTCTGCTGTTATCAGCATGTTCACCTACATGGCTTACTACATAAATTTGATCGGCTCCACATAAATTTCCGCTTTCCCAAAAAGTACAATTTCTTACTTCACAAAGTACATCTTTTGCCAATAGAAACACTCTCCTTAGTTGGCTTATGATTTACAGGAATTGGGTAGCCCTCTTCCTATACTTAGTATGAAGCAGAAACGAAAATTTTATACTTGTAGCAGTGATGTCCTATTTTTTAGTCGCCTTTTGCTGTAAGTATTTTTTATCATGCATAAACAATTTCCAAAAGAAATAAAAACCAGGAAACAGAATAATGAAAGCTGCAATATAAGTTGCGAATATCGCATGAAATGAGCTAGGACTAGTAAAGGACGATGTGATTGTTACTTCAGGATAAACGATATATGGAAGATGCGCTTTACCGTAAACATAGCTAGCCATTAAATATTGAATAGTAATGGATACTATAGCGAGCCTGGGCATTCCCTTTATGTCTTTATTTTTTCGTGAGGGAAGGAAAAGACCTGCTCCCCCAAGTATAAAGAAGAAAAGAGAAAGGAGAAGCAAATATAAATCATCCATCATTTTTACATAAATCCAATTGGCATCCTGCTTTAATGTGAGCATGATAAATACTGCCATCAATAAAGAAATAGGACCGAGAATAATTGCATCCCTCCTGTATAGCCGATAGGCCTCAGGTTCATTCGAAACATTTGAATAATCTGCCAGAAGCAACGAAGATAGAAAAAGTGTGCTGCTTAATGCAAAGCCGAAAAAGGCATATTCGTTAGGACTAGAGAACAATCCGACGAGATCAAGGCTTTGCTTGCCATCTTGAAATACAACAAATCCTCCATGGGTGATTGGAAGGACACTGAGTAAAATACCTGGAATCAGCATTCCAGTAATGCCTGAAATATACGTTAGCGGCTTGCGGTATTCTTCCACAATATTTGAAAAAACAAGGAAGGCACTTCTGATTGCCAAAAGCAGAAGAATGATGCTTCCTGGTATAAGCAGAACCGTTCCTAAAGTATAAGCAGCTTTTGGAAATAAGCTGTAAACTGCAACAACGATGGCAACAACAAAAGTATTCGTTACTTCCCATGTTGGAGAAAGATAACGGTTTGCAATATTTGTTGCTCGCGTTTTTTCCCTGTTGATGTAAACCATCGACCAGAAGCCTGCACCAAAGTCCATCGTTGCCATAATGGCGTATATGAATACAAATCCCCACAGTACAGTAATCGCCAGTAATGAATCTGTCATGTTGCTAACACTCCTTAACTGTTAGATCCAAACAGCGGGATCTCTTTTTCCTTTGCAGCATTTAAGTCCTTCAGTACTGTGTTTTTGCGGAAGTAATAGATAAGTACTAAAGCCACCGTAACCCCTAAAATGATATAAACAATCATAAAAGAGAAAAACAGCAATGGAAGGTTGCCGCTTGTAGTTACCGAATCTGCCGTTGATAACTGCCTGTAAATAGTCCAAGGCTGACGGCCTGTACAAGCAAAAATCCAGCCGAATTCTATGCTAGCAATAGCGAGAGGACCAGAAGCTACAAAGATCCACATAATAAATTTAGGAAAACGCTCCTTTTTCAAAAGGAATTTCCATGCCAATGAAGCGAAGGAAAGGAGAATTAGAAAGGAGCCTATCCCCACCATGGCATTGAATAGTGTATGAACATAAAGCGGCGGCCAATATTCCTCAGGAAAGTCATTTAAGCCTGTGACAACCGTATCAAAGCTGTTTCCTGCTAAAAAGCTAAGTGCCCATGGTATTTCAATCGCACCGGTTATTTCTCTATTCTCCTTGTCTGTGAAACCGCCAATGGCGAGAGGTGCATGAGACTGTGTTTCAAAGAGCCCTTCAGCAGCAGCGAGCTTTTCCGGCTGATATTCATACAGTTTTTGAGCAGACTCATGTCCATTTAAGGCAGTCAATAAGGAAAAGACAGCACCGACTGAAATACTTAAAATCAATGCTTTCTGATGGAACTGAAAGATGCGCGAGCCGAATGGCTGTTTTAACATCTTAAATGCAGAAACAGCTGCGACAACAAAGGCTCCTGTTGTATAAGCACTCATCGCTACATGTCCTGCGGATACAAAAAAGGTAGGATTGAAGAAAGCCTTCCATGGATCTACGTCTGTAATTTGTCCGTCTTCCATGCGAAATCCTTGCGGTGTTCCTTCAAAGGCATGTACATTTGTAATAAGGATGGCAGATGCAAGGGCACCAATTGCAACAAGAATAAGACTGCTGATTCTGGCCCATGGTGGAATCCTTTCGGCTGCATACACATAGATGGACATAAATAATGCCTCTATGAAGAAAGCATAGATTTCTATCTGAAAAGGGAGTGCCATTACCTCTCCAATCACTTTCATGAAGCCTGGCCATAACAAGGAAAGCTGAAGGCCGGCAATCGTCCCTGTGGGAATACCGACACCAAGCAAAATCCCAAATGTCTTTGTCCATCTTTTCGCCATGATGACATAATCAAGGTCCTTCTTTCTTTGATAAAGAATTTCTGCCACTAACATCATTAAAGGCAGTCCGACCCCGATTGTTGCGAAGATGATGTGAAACCCCATCGTCATCCCGAACATGCTTCGAGCAGTAACTAGATGATCCATTAATATCTATCCTTTCCTTTTGTATTCCGAATACTGCTGTTAGTATTTTCAGGAATTGGCGCAATTATGTAAGAATGGATAGATACAGGCTTTTAGTTATTAGGAGTTGTCTTCAAAAGATTTTTTACTTACTATATAATAGATGGATATAGTAAAAAAAAGAGTAGATAAGATAGGAGATAAGGATAATGACATTATTAAATGAAATTTTAACTTTCAACGAACAATTTGTAGCAGAAAACAAATACGAGCGTTACATAACAACGAAATTCCCAAATAAAAAAATGGTTATTCTTACTTGTATGGATACAAGACTGCTTGAGCTTCTGCCACATGCTTTGAATATTTCTAACGGTGATGTAAAGCTTGTAAAAAATGCTGGGGCAGTAGTAGTACATCCTTTCGGAAGTATCATGCGAAGCATTCTTGTAGCTGTCTATGAATTAAAGGCAGATGAAGTAATGATTATCGGACATCATGATTGTGGAATGAGTGCCTTAAATTATGACTCTATGCTTGATAAAATGAAGGATAGAGGAATTTCTGAGGATACTATCAGCACATTAGAAAACTCCGGCATGGACTTGGATAAATGGCTAACAGGCTTTAGTTCTGTTGAAGAAAGTGTGTCACATAGTGTTAAGATGGTGAAGAATCATCCCCTTCTTCCACCAAATGTTCCTGTTCACGGCTTAGTAATTGATCCTAAAACAGGAAAGCTTGACCTTGTAGTCGATGGCTATAAAGCTTAATTAGGGGAATGATCCTTTTTGTGCGGCCATTCTTCCGGGACCGGATCAATGCCGCCCGGATGAAATGGATGGCACTTGAGAATGCGCCTTATTGTTAAATATCCGCCCTTCCATGCACCATGCTTTCTGATAGCCTCTAAACCATAAGAGGAACAGGTAGGATAGAAGCGGCAGGAGGGCGGAGTAAGTGGTGAAATGGCCTTTTGATAAAACCGGATTAGTAAGATGAACAGTTTGCTTATCATTTATATTTTGCACTCCTAATTTCTAATGCTTACTTGAAGTCAGTATAGCATGACTGTTAAAGAGAAGAAAATGACAGCACTCCATTTTACGAACATTCTTAAACTGGAAAAATATAATATAATTAAGTTGATGAAAATACTCGGGTTTTACGTTATAATGAGGTAACGAAAAAAAAGGGGATGACATGAATGCCTTCAGTTGAAAGCTTTGAACTAGATCATAATGCCGTAAAAGCTCCGTATGTTAGACACTGTGGTGTCCACAAAGTAGGAAGTGACGGGGTTGTTAATAAATATGATATCCGTTTCTGCCAGCCGAACAAACAGGCAATGAAGCCTGATGTGATTCATACATTAGAGCATTTATTAGCATTTAATCTTCGTGCACATGTAGAAAAATATAATCATTTTGATATTATTGATATTTCCCCAATGGGCTGCCAAACTGGCTATTACTTAGTTGTCAGCGGTGAGCCGACTGTGGAAGAAGTTATCGATTTGCTTGAAGATACAATGAAAACAGCAGTTGAAATCACAGAAATTCCTGCTGCAAATGAAACACAATGCGGCCAAGCGAAGCTTCATGATCTTGAGGGAGCAAAAAAGCTTATGCAGTTCTGGTTAAAGCAAAGCAAAGAAGACTTAAAGCAAGTTTTCGCATAAGCAAAGCAAAAGAGGTGCTATCTAGCACCTCTTTTTTATAACAGTGGACTTAATAATCGAGAGAATGATTCCTTAAATTTAATCCATAATGATCTTTTTGAATAGCTGTCCAATGAAAGGGGAGTGCATAGCTTCATATCCTCCATAAAGCCGTCAGTCAGTGAATTCGCTATTTCCTCACTATATATAAATGCATTTACCTCAAAATTCAGACGGAAGCTTCTCATATCAATATTAGCAGTACCTACAGAGCTGATTTTCCGGTCAACAAGCAATGTCTTGGCGTGAATAAAACCATTTTCATATATATATACCTTTGCTCCTGCTTTTAGCATTTCACCAATATAGGAATATGTCGCCCAATAAACAAACATATGGTCAGGCTTGTTTGGTATCATAATTTTAACATCTATCCCTGATAGGGCTGCAATTCTTAAAGTATCAAGCAAGCTCGCGTCAGGAATAAAGTAAGGTGTTTGAATAAAAACCGAATCCTTAGCAGCTGTAATCATTTTAATATAGCCATTTTTGATTTGCTCCCACTCAGAGTTTGGACCGCTTGAGACAATCTGCATCCCGATATTCCCGATAATTTCGTCAAGCTTACCAGGAAAATAATCTGGAGAGTAATGAATTTCATGGTGTGCGGCCGCTTGGTTCCAGTCAAGAATAAACCTTGTCTGAATAGCATAAATGGCTGTGCCGACAATACGAAGATGCGTGTCGCGCCAGTAGCCGAATTTAGGATTCAATCCTAAATATTCATCCCCAACATTAAAGCCTCCAATATAGCCGATATGCCCGTCGATAATGGCAAGCTTTCGATGATTACGGTAATTCATCCGTAAATTAATTAAATGAAACTTGCTTGGGAAAAAGACGGCAACTTGCCCACCGGCAGCTTTTAATTCCTTAAAAGCGCGCTTTTGTAAAGTTCTCGAGCCAAGCTCATCATACAAGAGCCTTACTTCCAGCCCTTCCTTTGCCTTCTCAGTTAAGGCTGCAATCAGTTTGGAACCTATCCCATCATTTTTAAAGATATAATATTGCAGATGGATTGATTTTTTAGCTGCCATAATATCTTTTAATAATTGGTCGAACTTTTCCTTGCCGTCTGTATAAATATCGACTGCGTTATTTTCTGTCAAAACAGCATCATTATTGAATAAATTCATATAAATAAGATCTTGATTATTTCTAATAACTTCATTTGTAGTGCGCAGCTGATTTGAACTGATTTGCAATAATTGAGACGCCAAGACTTGTTCGATTCCAAGCTTTTTTCGCTCATCCCATTGGAACATTTTCCTATTTCGCAAATTTTGACCAATAAGAAGGTATAAAATAAATCCTAGTATTGGGATAAAGGTCAAAACCATGAGCCATGCCCAAGTGGCGATGGGATCTTTTCTTTCAAAGAAAATGACTAGGAAAGCGAAGATAATGTTAAGTAAAATGATTGTACTTAATAAAATAGTGTATACGTGCATAGAACAATCCCTTTCAACCTTTGTCTTTTAAATATTTCTTTTGTGTATCATCTGCAACCACTTCACGCCAAAGGTCGAGAGCAACAAAAGGTTCAAAAAATGGTAGTACTGAAGATTTCTGTATCATTATAGGTGAAAATGATTGATGTTGAAAACTATTTTGTTCCCATATAATCTTCCCTCCAACAAACAATATTAAACGAAACATCCAGATGGTAAAAGTACTTAATAGAGGTTATTTAAAACTTGATAAAGGACAAATCCATGACCAATGAGCTAAAGCTCTAAATAGATTTCCTGCAGGTAGAGAATGAAGGTTAAAAAGGAAAAGACAAGTCCGCTTGGAACTTGTCTTTTTTTGCAAAGTGAATTAGTGCAGGTTTCTTGGCGAAAACAATGTATGACCTTGCTGACGATAATCATCTTTGGCAAATTTGCCTTTAAGGCTTTCAATTAAATATAAGCCCATCAAGTCATACAGCTCTTGCTCATTTAGCTCTTGGATGATATGAAGAAGATCTTCTCTAGACATTTCCTCTAAAAAGGCGAATGCTAGCATATCAATATCTTCCTCATCACCAGTTAGTTTATTCTTATATAAATTATATAATTCATCGACTAATTTCATGATCCATTCCCTCCAAATGGTATATCGGTGTGTATTAATGTAACCGCTTTATTAATTATACTTACTATAATATCGGAGAATGTCTATTTTCGCCACAACTTAATTAAAGCTTTCAGTTTCATTATTATACCCCTATTCTTTATAATGGTTACATACCCTATCAATTGAAAGATATTCCAGTAGGACTAGAAAAATGATTACTAATGAATGTGAGGCAATGATGAAAACATTCTATGACAATAATGGACTTAAAGTGAATTTATCATTTGAGAAAAATGCATTTTCTCTTCCTGCAAAACATGTTTTAGTCATTTGTTTATGGGATGGAAAATGGCTGATGACAAAGCATAAAACGAGAGGCATTGAATTTCCAGGAGGCAAAGTCGAAGACAAGGAAACACTAATGGAAGCATGCAGACGGGAAGTGATGGAAGAAACAGGCGGAATTGTCGGCAAGCTTACTTGGATTGCAGAGTATGAGGTCCATGAAAAAGATTCTAAGTTTGTTAAAGCAGTCTATTTTGCACATATCTCTTCCCTGCAGCATAGAGATAATTATTTAGAAACAGAAGGGCCAAGAATCTATAACGGAGATATATTAGATGTCCGTTTTCATAAATCTTTCAGCTATATTATGAAAGATAGGACGATTGATTATTGTATAAAAAGAATGATGGAACAATTATCAGGAGAAAATTTGGGGTATTATACAAAAAAATAAAAAGGTGGGATTCGCATGAATGGAGAGATATTGGAGCAAATCAGATTCCCCTCCCCAAATCCTTCAATTGACTTGTATATCGTTACATATGCCGTAAATGGTTTGAAAGTAAAAGGATTACTTGCTGTACCTAAACAGGAAGACATTTCAGACGGATTTTTGTATTTACGAGGCGGAATAAAAAATGTTGGCAAGGTTAGACCAGGCAGAATTGTTCAATTCGCTGCAGAGGGCTTTATTGTGTTTGCACCATTTTACCGGGGCAATCAAGGTGGAGAAGGAAATGAAGATTTCGCTGGAGAAGATCGGGAAGATGGAATTGCTGCTTTTCATCTGCTGAAAAATTATCCGAGCGTTAAACGAGTCCATGTTTTTGGTTTTTCAAGAGGCGGTGTTATGGCTTTGTTTGTTGGCATTTATTGTCCTGTTGCTTCTATTGTCACATGGGGCGGTGTTTCTGATATGGTGCTGACATATGAAGAAAGGAAGGATTTGCGGAGAATGATGAAAAGAGTCATTGGCGGCACACCGGCAAAATATCCGGAACGGTTTCAAGAGAGAACGCCTCTTCATTATTTGGACAAGATTTGCGCACCTACTTTAATTATTCATGGAATGCAGGATACAAATGTGTCCATTGAACACAGCAAAAAGCTGGAAGAGGGGCTTCTAAAGCAAGGGAAAACCGTTGAAACATGGTACTTTCCAGAATTCACTCACTATTTCCCTCCTAAAGTCAATCGGAAGGTTGTAGAAAATTTATGCAGTTGGATGAAAAAACACAGTGAAAAGCTGGTAGAATATAAGTAAGGATAAGAAGGAGGGAGAACGAAAAATGGGAATGCCCTTAGAATTAAATACAATGATTGTCACCAAAGGAAATGAATTGCGCCTTGAGGAGAATTGGTTTCAACTCGAAAAAGAAGCATATCGTTTATATCCCCTGCATATTCCTTTAGAAGTCAGAAAGACCATTAAAGGAGAACTTATCGGAACTGCTTCCATTGAAAAACTGGAGTGGTCTGATGGAAAAACGAAAATAACATACAAATTGATTGCATTAAATTCGACTAATTAAAGATAAATATATTGACAGTAATTAAAAGTTTGAGCTATTATGAAATCTTGAACGGATACTCTCTTATCCTGAGCTGGTGGAGGGACTGGCCCGATGAAACCCAGCAACCTACTATGTGAAGAAAATAGGCTGAAACATCCATTTAATTGATGGATGGAGCAGACATTCTCTTAGGAAAGGTGCTAACCTGTAGCAAGGAAATATCCTTGAACGATAAGAGTGAAAGGTGCGAATCAATTTTGCTTGGAGCCTTTTCACTATTGAAAAGGTTTTTTGTATGCAATCTGGTCCATTATCTTTTAAAAAAATGTATATTTTTCATGTGTGTTTTTGAGCAAGTGTTTTTTGCCAAAGGATAACACTTCTCGGATAAAAACGCCTTGTTTACTTCATACTATCTAGGGAATGAGTACCGTATCAATTTAGAGGGCAAGAGTGCTTGCCTTATAATAAGGAGGAAATCAGATGTCATCAAAACGTCGCTTGTTTACTTCTGAATCGGTAACGGAAGGTCATCCGGATAAAATCTGTGACCAAATTTCAGATGCGATTTTAGACGCTATTCTAGCAAAAGATGCAAATGCCCGTGTTGCAGCAGAAACATCTGTAACAACAGGATTAGTTTTAGTTGCAGGGGAAATAACTACATCTACATATGTGGATATACCGAAAATTGTAAGAGAAACAGTTAAGGAAATTGGCTACACTCGTGCAAAATATGGTTTCGATGCAGAAACGAGCGCAGTGCTTACTTCTATTGATGAGCAGTCTGCTGATATCGCTCTTGGTGTGGACCAAGCCCTTGAAGCACGTGAAGGAACAATGTCAGATGAAGAAATAGAAGCGATCGGTGCAGGGGACCAAGGATTAATGTTCGGCTTTGCATGCAATGAGACAAAAGAGCTTATGCCTTTGCCAATCTCTTTAGCTCATAAGCTTTCTAGAAGACTGGCTGAAGTGCGTAAAGAGGAAATCTTGCCATATTTGCGTCCGGACGGCAAAACGCAAGTTACTGTTGAATATGATGAAAATGATAAACCTGTAAGAATTGATACAATTGTTATCAGCACACAGCATCACCCTGAAGTGACATTAGAGCAAATTCAACGCAATATTAAGGAATATGTAATTAATCCAGTTGTTCCAGCAGAATTAATTGATGAAAATACGAAGTATTTCATTAATCCAACTGGCCGTTTCGTTATTGGCGGACCACAAGGTGATGCAGGATTGACAGGAAGAAAGATTATCGTAGATACATATGGCGGTTATGCAAGACATGGCGGCGGAGCTTTCTCTGGGAAGGATCCAACTAAAGTAGACCGCTCTGCAGCATATGCAGCACGCTATGTAGCGAAAAACATCGTGGCAGCAGGATTAGCAGACAAGGTTGAAGTGCAGCTTGCATATGCAATCGGTGTTGCTCAGCCAGTTTCCATTTCTATTGACACATTTAATACAGGCACTGTATCAGAAGAAGTTCTGGTAGACGCTGTCCGCGAAAACTTCGACCTTCGCCCAGCAGGAATTATTAAAATGCTGGACTTGCGTCGCCCAATTTATAAGCAAACAGCAGCATACGGACATTTTGGACGTAATGACCTAGATTTGCCTTGGGAACGTACAGATAAATCAGATGTATTAAAAACAGCTGTCGCTGGAAAATAAAAGAAGGAGTTGCACGGTAATAAAGTGTAACTCCTTCTTTCTTTTTCCGTCTAATAAGTCAGTAGAAAATTTTACTTGTTTTTAGCTCTTAAAATTATCAAGACTTTCGTCTATAATGGATTAATGTAAAATATAAATGGTAGTCAATATTTGCTAATAGGACATAATAATGTTTTAAAATAGCTCGGATTACATTTAAAGATTAACAGTAAAAGTTTATACTAACAGTAATTTAGGTCTCCTTAGTAACAGGAGAAGAATGGAGTAGGTGAGCAGTATGTGTGGTTTTGTAGGCTGTATACATGAAAAAGAGCAAAACTTCCAAGAGGCGCAAAAAGAACAATTTGCGAATATGAATAGAATTATTACACACCGTGGACCGGATGATGAAGGATACTTCTATGATGAACATATCCAATTCGGCTTCAGAAGATTGAGTATTATTGATATCGAGTCTGGGCATCAGCCGTTAACATATGAAAATGAACGTTATTGGATCATCTTCAACGGAGAAGTTTATAACTATTTGGAAATCAGAGAAGAGCTAGTGAAGGCAGGCTTAACGTTCCAAACTAACTCAGATACAGAAGTAATCATTGCCCTTTACAGCCATGAAAAAGAAAAGGCTGTTGAAAAACTTCGCGGCATGTTTGCATTTGTTATTTGGGACAAGCAGGAAAAAACATTGTATGGTGCTCGTGATCCATTTGGAATCAAGCCTTTCTTCTATTTTGATGATGGTGAAAAGACTTACTTTGCATCAGAGAAAAAGAGTATTGCAATGGCATTAGAAAGCGATGTATTAAACTATGAGTCTCTTCAGCATTATATGACTTACCAGTTTGTTCCTGAGACTAATACAATGTCAGAAGGCATCAACAAGCTTGAGCCAGGTCATTACTTCACGAAAAAACTTGGTGAGCCAATGGATATTAAACGCTATTGGAGAGCATCTTTCCAGCCTGTGAACAAAACGGAATCAGAGTTCGTTAAAGAAATTAAAGATGTGCTGTTTGACAGTGTAAAAATGCATATGCGAAGCGATGTTCCTGTTGGTTCTTTCCTTTCCGGCGGAATTGATTCATCGATTATTGCTAGTATTGCGAAAGAATTCCATCCTGGAATTAAAACATTCTCTGTCGGGTTTGAGCATAATGGTTTCAGTGAAATTGACGTAGCGAAGGAAACAGCGGATAAGCTTGGTTTAGAAAACATCAGCCGCATCATTACACCACAGGAATATATGAATGAAATTCCGAAAATTATGTGGCATATGGATGATCCGCTTGCTGATCCAGCATGTGTGCCTTTATACTTTGTTGCACAAGAAGCTAGAAAACATGTTACAGTTGTTCTTTCAGGCGAAGGTGCAGATGAACTGTTTGGCGGATACAATATTTACCGTGAGCCGCAGTCATTGGAAGTATTTAATAAAATTCCTAAAATTGGTAAGTCCCTGTTGCGTGCTATTGCAGCGATTCTTCCTGAAGGTGTTAAAGGAAAGAGCTTTATTGAACGCGGTGTGACACCGATGGAACAAAGATATATCGGAAATGCTAAGATGTTCAGTGAAAGTGAAAAAGCACAGTTGCTGTCCATCTACAACAAAAATATTGATCATACAGATATTACAAAACCTCTTTATGAAGAAAGCAAAGGTTATGATCCAGTTGACCGCATGCAGTTTATTGACATCCACACATGGATGAGAGGAGATATTTTACTGAAAGCAGACAAAATGACAATGGCTCACTCTCTAGAATTGCGTGTACCTTTCTTAGATAAAGCTGTGTTTGAAGTAGCTTCTAAAATACCGTCTAGCTTAAAGACTGCAAATGGAACTACAAAGTATATTTTAAGAAAAGCAGCGGAAAGCTTTGTGCCTGAGCATGTATTAACACGCAAAAAACTAGGCTTCCCTGTGCCAATTCGTCACTGGTTAAAAGATGAGATGAACGAATGGGCAAAAACAATCATTAAAGAAAGCGATACAGACCATTTGCTGAACAAATCTGTTGTATTGCAGCTATTGGAAGACCATTGCCAAGGTAAAGCTGACAACAGCCGCAAAATTTGGACTGTATTGATGTTTATGGTTTGGCATAGTGTTTATATCGAAAAAAAATATTCCTTCGAAAAGGAATATTTAAAAGAAAAAACACTTGTTTAATTAATGGAGTAGGGAAGTTAGTTGCTGTAAGTTATTGCTTGGCTTCCCATCTGCACCCACGATGCAATAAAATCATCGATGGGTGCTTTTTTATTTTGTTCACCTGTCAATGGATCATTAAAGTAAACATAATCTTCGTCATAGCCAGTTATCAGGACGGAATGCTCGGAATATGTGATATCGATTGTGCCGCTTGGAGTTACCCATGTGCGGAAATTATCATCAGAAAGCTCTTGGAATTTTGAATTAGTAATAACCCAAACTGGACGGCCATCTGAAAGCTGTTCTTTTACCGAATCGAAATCAGAGCCAGTAAAATCAACGATTGCTCCTGGAAGATATTTTTCCGCTAGCTCAGCAATCGGCTTATGATAAACACCAAGCCCCGGACCTTCAAGGGAATACATATCTCCGACAAACCCATCATTAGGATTGCCATAATAAATAGTACCGTTAACGACTTCATATGCTGTAGTATTTTTAGTAATTTCTTCTGCAAGTGTCATCTTATCTACATCTACACCTGCATATTGCAAAAGCATCGCAAGAGCCGTCACTTCACAGCCTCTCGGAAGCTCTGGCAGTTGATTCATTGCAGTTGCTTCCAATAACACAGATTCTTTTATAGTTACTTTTGAACTTAATTTTTCTACATTTTCTTTAGCTGTAACAGCTATTTCCTCTACCCGCTCTTTTGCAAGCGCAAAATTCTTAGAACCGTCTAAATTTAATACATAAAAGCTGATGCCAACTAATATGGCTATTAAGGAAAAGAGCAGTCCTTTTACAATTTTAGTAAGCCTTTTTTGAACTACAAGGAATAATACGAAGAATAGAGCAAGGACAGAGTATAGTATTATTTCGTTTGTATTCATTTTCATCACCTATTTCTTATATAAGTATTTATCGGATAAATTTTGAGAAAATAAATAGTAAGAAATGAACTTTCTTGACTTGAAGATACCTTTCACGCCTAAAGAGGCTGCATTTGGTTATTTTTTAATATTTTTTTCCCGTTAGTGCATAATATAAAAACCGATTTTTTGTATTAAATATGTGTTTTATCAAATATAGAGTACTGCGGCAACCTTTAATTTTCCTTAAATAATCAGGAACAATCGCCGTAATTTAATTTAAAAATTTGTCAAAGTGCATTTACGTGTTACATAATAGAAGAAGCAATACTGTGATAAGTCGAATGGGGGAGATTTTTTATGTGGAAATGGGAAGCGGAAGGAGAGGCTAAAGCAGTCGTCGTGATTGTTCATGGTGCTATGGAGCATCATCGCCGTTACGGTTGGCTAATTGAAATGTTTCGCTTATCTGGTTTTCATGTCGTGATGGGGGATCTTCCAGGCCAAGGCATGACAACACGGTCAAGCAGGGGGCATATCGACTCTTTCAGTGAGTATACAATTGAAGTTAAAGACTGGATTCAAGCAGCCTACCAATTTGAATTGCCGGTTTTTTTGATTGCACACAGCTTAGGAGGCTTGGCATCTATTCGTCTGCTGCAACAGGAGAATCTTAAGCTTGCTGGTCTTATTCTCTCATCGCCATGTCTTGGGTTAAAAAAATATCCGCCGAAGCTGTTGAGCGCCATTTCAATCCTTTTAAACAAAGCTGCGCCTAGACTGCGCATGAATACAGGATTAACAATCGAAATGGCGACTAGAAATGCAGAAATTAGGGAAATAGATAGCAACGATACCTTATATATTACAAAAGTGTCTGTAAGATGGTATAGAGAACTGATTAGTGCAATGGCTGCAGCCTTTGCGAATGTAAACAAAATGCAGGATTTGCCTCTTCTTCTTATGCAAGGGGGAGACGATTCAGTAGTAGATAAAAAAATGGTAAAAAACTGGTTCAATATGGTACCATTATCAGAAAAGAGATTTAAAGAATGGCCACAATGCTACCATGAAATCTTTAACGAGCCGGAACGAGATGATGTGTTTGACTATGCGCTTGATTTTATCAATAGTCAGCTAAAATCGATAGGTTATATTGTATAAGTGAGGTTTTAAAAATGTCTGTACCAAACATGCCACTAACATTAATGTCTAAAGTGTATTTAAAGGTTTTTCCTGTTGTTCACAAGGAACTGAACTATTGGACGAACAGAGCAAAGCAAATCCCAAATCCTGAGCTGCAAAGACAGGCTTTGGCGAGCATAAAGGACAAAACATTCCACTGTGAAGGCGGATCAATCATGGCCCTTATTTCAAGGCATGAATATAAGACTGCCATTAAATTTATTGTGGCATACCAAACAATCAGCGATTATCTTGATAATCTATGTGACCGGAGCACTTCATTAGATCCGCGGGATTTCTCTGCACTGCATGAATCAATGGAGCATGCGCTCACAGTCGGGGCACAACCCACTAACTATTACCGGTTCCGAGAGGATCAAGATGACGGCGGCTACTTGTATGATTTAGCCAAAACATGCCGGGACACACTCGCAGAGCTAGAGAATTATGAATATATTAAAGACCAGTTACTTGAACTTTGCCGATATTATTGCGATTTGCAAATACATAAGCATGTTATGGTAGAGGAAAGAATTCCAAGATTGAAATCATGGTTTGATGAGAACAAGCACGCAATACCTGAAATGGATTGGTATGAATTCTCTGCATGCTCCGGTTCAACATTAGGGATATTTTGTTTAGTTTCTTATGCATTAAGAAAGGATTTTCAGCCAGCTTATTCCTCCAATATTCGAGACGGCTATTTTCCATATATACAAGGTCTTCACATATTATTAGATTACTTTATCGATCAGGAAGAAGACAGACAGGGCGGCGATTTAAATTTCTGCTTCTATTATAAAGATGAAGAAGAGCTTTTCAGCCGGTTAAAGCATTTTGTAGAAGAAGCAGACAGACATACAAAAAATCTCCCTCATCAACGGTTCCACAAACTTATTAACAGAGGACTGCTCGGTGTCTACTTATCTGACGAAAAAGTATATAAGCAGCAAAATATTAGAAAGCTGGCAAGGGAAATTATTAAAACTTCCGGTCCGGTTGGCTACTTCTTTTATATTAATGGACGAGCATACCGCAAGTTTCAAAAGATGATTCCAGCAGGAATGATGAAGACGATATCTAAATAAATGTAGGCCGACAAGGGGAGTTGCAGATGTTTCCTGAACTAGAAACAGATCGGTTGCTTTTAAGAGAGATAGAAGAAAAAGATGTTAAAGCGATTTATAGTATATTAAGTCGTCCTGACGTTACGGTGCACTACGGGCAAGAGCCTTTTACCACAATTGAGGAAGCACGTTCCTTGCTGGCAATTTTCAATATGAATTACAGCATGCAAAAAGGAATTCGCTGGGGAATGGTAGAAAAGGACAGCGGCGCTTTTATTGGGACAATTGGCTATCATGCATGGCATCAAAAGCATAAGCGGGCTGAAATCGGTTATGAGCTTCACCCGGATTTTTGGAAAAAGGGCTATGGGATGGAGGCTATTTCTGAAGTTATATCATACGGATTTTCTGCTTTGCAATTGAACCGAATCTCAGCGATTGTGTATCCTGAAAATAATTCATCTCAAAAAATGCTGGAAAGAGCAGGTTTTCATAAAGAAGGTACTTTGGCAAAATATATGGTTCAAAATGAACATATTTATGATTGCCTCATGTATTGTCTGCTTCACCCTTCCTTAAACGAAAAGAAATAAAAAAATGCCGGGAATCAGTCTTACTGATTATCCGGCATTTTTTCTTATTTATCTTTTCTCAATGGCAATAATAAAAGGCGGGTTGTTTTTTTGGTTAATGAACTGATATTTTAGAACATGCGCTTTTTCCTGACTGAAGTTTTCAGCGAATGTAAGCAGCTCGTCTCTTTCTTGTGCACCTTCAGTATGTCCATGATAAATGACAAGAATAATGATTCCTTCTGGTGCAAGCATGTTAAATATTTGTTCGACTGCCATTATAGTCGTGTTCGAATTTGTAACGATTGATTTATCTCCACCAGGCAAATAGCCTAAATTGAAAATAGCACCCTTCACAAGTCCATGCAGTTTTTCAGGAATAATTTTTTCCACATTTTCATGCCCTGTTTTAGTAAGAATTACCCGATTAGTAAGGGACTGGGCTGCAAGTCTGCTTTTCGTTGCTTCAAGGGCCTGATCCTGAATATCGAAGCTGTATACCTTGCCGCCTTCTCCTACAAGGTTTGCCAGAAAACAGGTGTCATGACCATTTCCCATTGTCGCATCAATGGCAATATCGTCTTCATCGATTGCATTTTCTAACAATGTTCTTGCAAAGGGAAGTATGCGTTCCAGCTTCATATCGTCACCTTTTCCGCATTATAAAATTTTCCTTGCCAGCTGTCACGTCTTTTCAATTCTGCATCAATGCTGTTCAGTACATCCCATTTGTTGACACTCCACATTGGTCCAACCATTAAATCAATCGGTCCATCGCCTGTAATTCGATGAATGATCATACTTGGCGGCAATATTTCCAGCTGGTCGCAAACAAGCTGAATATATTCGTCAAAGGTTAGAAACTTAAGCAATCCTTTTTCATATTGTTTAACCATAGGTGTGCCCTTCAGCAAATGAAGCAAGTGAATTTTAATTCCTTGCACATCAAGCTTGCTCACTTCTTTCGCTGTTTCCATCATCATTTCATTCGTCTCAAGTGGAAGCCCGTTAATGATATGTGAGCAAATGCGGATATTATGTTTTCTCAGTTTATTAACACCATCCACATATGTTTGATAATCATGGGCTCTATTAATAAGCTGTGCTGTTTTTTCATGGACAGTCTGCAAGCCAAGCTCCACCCATAAATAGGTGCGCTCATTCAGTTCTGCCAAATATTCAACAACATCATCAGGAAGACAATCTGGTCTTGTCGCAATGGAAATGCCGACAACATTTTCCTGCTTCAAAACAGTTTCATACTTTTCTCTCAGCACTTCAACAGGAGCATGTGTATTTGTGTATGCTTGGAAATAAGCCATATATTTGCCGTCTTTCCACTTTTCATGCATTTTGTTTTTTATATCGTGAAATTGCTTTTCCAATGAATCGACACGATTCCCTGCAAAGTCACCGCTACCAGCAGCACTGCAGAAAGTACAGCCGCCGTGTGCCACCGTGCCGTCCCGGTTAGGGCAATCGAAGCCTCCGTCTAGTGCGATTTTAAATACTTTATGTCCAAACTCGCCTCGCAAATGATAATTCCATGTATGATATCTTTTATTATCAGCTGCATAAGCAAATGGATTTTGCTGACTCAAAAGAATGACCTCCTTATAATGCAATCTAAATGCATAACAAAAATTTTAACATGTAACTGCTGCTTCTCCAAACAGTTTTATATAAACCGCTAATTCAGTAAAGAAAAGGAAGTCATAAGAAGGTTGCAGACTACAGATAATATGTAGCGAAGCACTATTGCTTCAAAGACAGCAACACTTGTTGGGAGGGCTATATATTGGCAACTCGTGATTCTATGGATGAGCTTTTGGAAAGATGTAATACAGCGATAGGCTATGCAGAAGAACAGTATAAAATTGCTCAAATGCAGGAGCATTATAATATAGAAGAATATACAGATGCACAATTTCAGCTGGAAAATGTATTTAATGACTTGCAAACGATGGATCATAGTGCCAACGCGCAGCAAAGGGATCAATTATACAGAATGAGGCTGCTTATACAGGATAAGCAAAATCAAATGGCCCTACATTTACCATAAAGAGTCTTAGTAATGCATCAAAAAGGGCGATTCTAATGATGAATCGCCCTTTTAATATTATTCTGTTTTAGGTACTCTAAGCTTGCTGGTTTTTAATGGTGCATCATAGAAGTAAGCAGCTGCCATACCAATAACAAGTAAGAAAATTAATACAGGTACAAGCAGGCCAATTCCATTAACATCGACTAGATAGCCTCCTAATAAAGGACCTATCATTCTGCCGCCGGTTGCTGTACTGTTGATAATACCTTGGAAGAAGCCTTCCCGCCCCTTTGGTGCCAGTTTATCTGCAATGGTTGGAACAGCTGGCCATATTAACATTTCCCCTACGGTGAGAATGATCATGGCAGCTAAGAACCCTGCAAACATGTCTGCTTGACCGACGATAAGGAAAGAAATAATAAAAATAACAATACCAATTAACATCTGCATTTTTACAGAAGAACATATTTTCTTCGTAAACAGACTGATGAGAGGCTGACCAAAAACGATTAAGCCGCCGTTAACGGCCCATAGTAAACTGTATTGTGCAAGCGGAATATTTAACTCTTGTGTATGTGTAGAAATGGTCGCTTGCCATTGTACATAACAAATCCAGCACAGCAAATAACCGAAGCCGAGAATAGTAAGGGCATAAAGAGCTGGATTTCGATGTGCTTTCTTTCTTTTTATACCATTGTCTCCTGCCGTTTGCACAATTGGTTGAACTTGGATGTTTTTATAGCTCAATAAAGCAATAAAGAAAAATACAACATACATAAATGTATTAGAGATAAAAATCCAAGTGAACGAATAGGAAGCAATTAGCCCGCCAATTGCTGAACCTAATGCAACTCCAGCATTTTGGGCAACATAAATGCTGTTAAACGCTTTTCTGCCTCCCTCTGGCCAGACATTTCCCGCCATTGCATACATGCTTGGATAAATAATCCCAGATCCAAAGCCTGACAATGTGAAGAAGAAGCAATAAGCTTCCCAAGCATTCCAGACGGACAGCCCTAACAAGGACAAAGCTGTTAACGAAATTCCCAGAAGAATGGAGAGATAGCCTCCTAATTTATCATAAAGCGCGCCGCCAACCAAATTCCCGATTACACTTGCACCAGAATTAAGCATTAAGATAAAACCGGCAACTGTAAGAGATTTTCCGAGGTGGTCGTGGATATATATACTGTTTAATGGCCAAAGCAAAGAAGAGCCGGTGACATTGACAGCCATTCCAATTACTAAAAGCCATAGTGCTCTAGGCATATGTGGTGCTCCTTTACCATTTAATTTGCTACCAGCAATAAGTGTAATGCGATTTTAGAACTCCTGCAATAGAAATAACTCCATCTGCATGAAGGCGGAAAATTAGTTATTTTCTGTTAATTAAAACGGTTACTTTTAACAACCGTGCGAATAAAACAGATAATTTATTGAAAAGTTAGACTATTTAATCTACAGTAGAAATATCATGCTCTTGTATAGAAAGGAATTAAGATTCATGACAAATATTTGTTTAATAAGGCACGGAGAGACAGATTGGAATTCCTTAGGGAAGATTCAAGGCAGAACCGATATTCCATTAAACTCGAACGGAATTAGACAAGCAGAACAATGCCGGGACTATTTGAAGGAAACTAGCTGGGATTTTATCATCACAAGCCCTCTTATGCGGGCAAAGGAAACTGCGGCTATTATAAACGAGTCTCTAAACCTGCCTATAGTAGAAATGGCCGAATTCATTGAAAGAAGCTTTGGGGATGCAGAAGGAAAAACAAAGGAGGAAAGACAGGTCCTTTATCCTGATATGCTTTATCCTAATGCAGAGCCTTACTGGGAATTGGCAGAAAGACTGAAACAGGGCTTGGCAGATATTCTGCAAAGCTACCCACAGCAAAAAGTTCTCCTTGTTGCTCATGGTGCTGTCATTCATACCATTTTAAGAATTCTGTCAAACGAGGAAATTACATTAGACAATACATACTTAACAAATGCTTGTATAAGCAATATTCATTATAAAGACAGTAAATGGGCGATAAAGGACTACAACATCGTCACACATTTGCAAGTTTAATTACGGGAAGGATGAGGAGAAGATGGTTAAGGATTTTGGGGCATTTGCAAAAAAAGAGGTTGTATTAGAACCATTAAATACAGGGGAATTATCAGGCTTAAGCTTTGCAGTTAAGGATGTGTTTGCTATAAAAGGACATCAGTCAACGGCAGGAAATCCAGATTGGCTCAAGACTCACCCTGCTGCAGCAAGTACAGCTTTCTCTCTCAGCCTGTTACTTAATAATGGCGCAAGGCTTGAAGGAACGACGATAACAGATGAACTGATGTATAGTCTTAATGGAGAAAACTTTTATTATGGAACTCCAATCAACCCGAAAGATCCAAAGCGCATTCCTGGCGGCTCATCATGCGGATCAGCAGTCGCAGTAGCAGCGGAATTAACTGATTTTGCAATCGGAACAGATACGGGCGGGTCTGTCCGAATTCCTTCTTCTTATTGTGGAATCTATGGCATCCGTCCAACTCATAATATTGTTGATATGGAAGGAGTCATTCCGTTAGCTAAAAGCTTTGATACTGTCGGTTGGATGGCAAGAGACGCAGAGACATTACGAAAGGTTGGCAACGTATTGATTAAAGAGGAAGGTTCCAGAGAGCCTTTCACTCGTATTTTGATGGCAGATGATGCATGGGAATTGATTGAACCTAATGCAAAAGAGGCATTATTAACGGAGTTGAAAAAATGGCAGACAGCTTCTTTAACACATTCGCAAACGGTATTGGCAAATGAGGGGCTTGCTGACTGGGCAGAGACGTTCAGGATGCTGCAAGGCAGAGAGATTTGGGAGGAGCATGGAAAATGGATTGAAAAGTATAAACCATCCTTCGGTCCTGGCATTGCAGAACGATTTCAATGGGCAAGCACACTAGCTGAAGCTGATATGTCCCCATTTATAAAGAAAAGACGTATGATTCAAGAAAATATGGAAAAACTGCTAAAGGATGATGGCCTTTTAATCATTCCAACATCACCTGGAAAAGCACCTCTGCTCAATCTGTCGGTGGAAGAACTGGAACTGCGCAGAAGCAGGACATTCCAGCTCTGCTGCATTGCTGGGTTAACCGGCTTCCCGCAGGTGAATATCCCGCTTGCAGAAGTAGACGGCGTTCCTGTTGGTGTATCTGTGATTGCTGGCAAAGGTCAGGATAAAAAGCTCCTGCAATTTATTGCGTCACTTGAAGCAAACAAACGGTGACCGAAATCCTTAACGGTGCATATGCTTAACAAGGAGCTGGCGGAGATAGTTCTTGCTTAATAACTTCTTGCATCCGTGAAGAAAATAACATACAATAAACATCATATAGGGCAACAGCTAGGAAAAGGAATAGTAAAGATGCTTTTTTGTTGAAGAGAGCTGGCGGATGGTGCAAGCCAGTCAAAAAAAATCTTGAACTCGCCTTTGAGTTGCAAGTGTGAACTAACAGTAATGCTTGCCGTACACCGCGTTAAGGGATAAATGAAGCGAGTGATTTATTCACTAATTGTGGGTGGTACCGCGGGAGATATACATATATTCCTCTCGTCCCTATTTGGGATGAGGGGATTTTTTGTTTTCTAAGGAAAACAAACCCTGCGAATAGAAAACTAATAGGAGGAAATAAGATGAGCTTTAATCATCAGAACATAGAAAAGAAATGGCAAAGCTATTGGCAACAAAATAAAACGTTTAAAACAAGTGAAGATAAAGGGAAAAAGAAATTCTATGCACTTGACATGTTCCCATATCCATCCGGAGCGGGCCTTCACGTAGGACATCCAGAAGGATATACAGCTACTGATATTCTTTCAAGAATGAAAAGAATGCAGGATTTTAATGTTCTTCATCCAATGGGTTGGGATGCATTTGGATTACCTGCAGAACAATATGCACTTGATACAGGCAACCATCCAGCACTATTCACAGAAAAAAATATTGAAACATTCAGACGTCAAATCAACTCTTTAGGCTTCTCCTATGACTGGGACAGAGAGATTAACACTACAGATCCAGATTATTATAAATGGACACAATGGATTTTCTTACAGCTATTTGAAAAAGGCTTAGCATATGTTGATGAAGTGGCAGTTAACTGGTGCCCTGCTTTAGGAACAGTGCTTGCCAATGAAGAGGTCATTGACGGAAAGAGCGAAAGGGGCGGACATCCTGTTGAAAGACGCCCGATGAGACAATGGATTTTAAAGATTACAGCTTATGCTGACCGTTTGCTTGAAGATTTGGATGAAGTGGATTGGCCGGAAAGCATTAAAGAAATGCAAAGAAACTGGATCGGACGTTCTGAAGGAGCGGAAGTGACTTTCCAAATTGATAACCATGATGAAACATTCACTGTGTTCACGACAAGACCAGACACACTGTTTGGTGCTACTTATGCTGTACTTGCTCCTGAGCATGCGTTAGTTGATAAAATCACAACAGCAGAGCAAAAGGAAGCAGTTGAAGCATATTTAGAGAAAATTAAGAGCAAGAGTGATTTGGAAAGAACGGACCTTGCTAAAGAAAAAACAGGTGTGTTCACAGGAGCTTATGCTGTTAATCCAGTGAATGGCGAAAAAATGCCGATTTGGATTGCAGACTACGTGCTTGTCAGCTATGGAACTGGAAGCATTATGGCAGTTCCTGCACATGATGAAAGAGACTTCGAGTTTGCAAAAACTTTTGATTTGCCAATTAAAGAAGTGGTAGCTGGCGGAAATGTACAGGAAGAAGCCTATACTGGTGATGGAGCGCATGTTAACTCTGACTTCCTTGATGGGCTGCAAAAAGAAGAAGCAATCACTAAGATGATTGCATGGCTTGAAGAGAAAGGCATCGGTACGAAGAAAGTAACCTACAGACTTCGTGACTGGTTATTCAGCCGTCAAAGATACTGGGGTGAACCAATTCCAATTATTCACTGGGAAGATGGCACAATGACAGGTGTCCCTGTGGAAGAATTGCCGCTAACATTGCCTGATACAGCAGAGATTAAACCATCTGGAACTGGTGAATCGCCTTTGGCAAACATCTCTGAGTGGGTTAATGTAGTAGATCCGGTTACAGGTAAAAAAGGCAGACGTGAAACAAACACAATGCCGCAATGGGCGGGCAGCAGCTGGTATTATATCCGCTATATCGATCCGAAAAACAGTGAAGCTATTGCAGACCCTGAAAAGCTGAAAGAATGGCTTCCAGTTGATATTTATATCGGTGGTGTAGAGCATGCGGTTCTGCATTTATTGTACGCACGCTTCTGGCACAAGGTATTGTATGATTTAGGCGTTGTACCTACGAAAGAGCCATTCCAAAAGCTGTATAACCAAGGGATGATTCTTGGTGAAAACAATGAAAAAATGAGTAAGTCTAAAGGTAATGTAGTTAATCCGGATGAAATAGTCTCAAGCCATGGTGCTGATACACTTCGCTTGTATGAAATGTTCATGGGACCACTTGATGCAGCAATAGCTTGGTCAACGAACGGACTTGATGGTTCAAGAAGATTCCTTGACCGTATTTGGAGATTGCTTGTGGATGATAATGGCGAGATTTCAAGCAAAGTTCAAGAAATCGATGAAGCGAAGGGTCTAGACAAAATCTACCACCAAACGGTGAAGAAGGTTACAGAGGACTTTGAAGGATTACGCTTTAACACAGCTATTTCCCAAATGATGGTCTTCATTAATGAGTGCTATAAGGCAGATGCGATTCCAAAAGCTTATATTGAAGGCTTTGTGAAGCTTCTTTCCCCAATTTGCCCTCATATTACAGAAGAGCTGTGGGAAAAACTTGGAAGCTCATCAGGTACGATTGCATATGAAGCGTGGCCAGCATATGATGAAGCAAAATTGGTAGACGATGAAATCGAAATCGTTATCCAAATCAACGGTAAAGTAAAAACAAAATTGATGGTTCCAGCTGATGCGAATAAAGATGCTCTAGAGCAAATCGCTATGGAAGACAGTCAAGTGAAAGAGCAAATTGACGGGAAAACAGTTAGAAAGATTATTGCTGTTCCAGGAAAATTGGTTAATATTGTAGCTAATTAATACAGAAGTCCAGCCATACTGTGTGGCTGGACTTTTTTTATATAAAAACAGTGGGCATGTGATTTGCATCTTTTTTTTAATTGTTCTATATTACAATGAGTGGAAGGTTAACATGATTCGTACTGGTAGAATGGAGGAAACAATAAATGGAAGATATTAAGATAATTACAACAGAAGAATTAGAAGACAAGCTGAAAAAAGGGGAAAAGCTGGAGCTTGTTGATGTTAGGGAAGATGATGAAGTAGCAGAAGGCATGATTCCAGGGGCTAAGCATATTCGCATGAATGATATTCCTGAAAAGCTAGACTACTTCTCAAAAGAGAAAGAATATATTTTTATATGCCGCTCTGGTAAAAGAAGCGAAAACGTCTGCTATTTCCTTGAAGACCGAGGCTACAAGGTTGTTAACATGGTTGGTGGAATGCTTAACTGGAACGGTGAAACTGTTTAATCTAAAGAACCCTTCGCAGCTTGCTGTGAAGGGTTTTTTATTTTCATATTGTCTAAAATGACGATAAATTGGCTATTATTTTAATAGAATATTCTGATCACTTAGGAGTGTGGATGATGATAAAGGTTAAATTATTTGACCAGGAGCATGAAAAAGATCTGGAAATGGAAATGAATAAGTTCCTGGAGAAGCTTGATGAAAAGAAGCTTTTAGATATAAAGTATAATGTTGCAGCATTACAAGAGGGGGAAGAAGAACAGATTTATTGTTTCTCCTCGATGATTATATATAAAAGCTGAACAGTCTATTAAACCGTTCAGCTAACTTTTTACATAAACATATTTTTTGCTTCAAGAGCGGCATTTACACCAGCAAGTCTTCCTGTCACAAACGCACTTGTGATGTTATATCCCCCTGTATATCCATGGATGTCCAATATCTCTCCACAAAAGAAGAGTCCTGGCATTAGCTTTGATTCCATTGTTTTTGGAGAAATCTCTTTAATAGAGACACCTCCGCCTGTAACAAATGCTTTCTCAAGCGGCATTGTACCGTTGACTTTAAAAGAGAATCCTTTGCAAAGAGAGGTGAATTTTTTTAGCTTATCTTGGGAGACAGTAGCTCCTTGTGCTGCAGGATCAATTTCTGCAAGCTCAAGTAAAAACAGTAAATAGCGTTCTGTTAAGAAACCTTTTAAAATGTTTTTCACCGCTTTTTTAGGCTCGTCCTTAACGAGTTTACTTATTTCTTGGAACAGTGGTTCTTCCTTTTTATCAGGAAATGAATCAATCGAAACAGGAATTTCTGCTAAACCGGTTTTCTTCAGCTCTTTGACGACGAACTGGCTGCAGCGCAATACAGCTGGACCGCTGATCCCAAAATGGGTGAAAATCATATCCATCTTATGTGTGATAATAGGTTTTCCTTTTTGGTTTAATACACTCAGCGCAACATCTCTTAAAGACAAACCTTGTAATGTTTTTTCCTTGATAAATGATTCGCTTGAAGTGACAGGTACTTCTGTTGGAAACAGCTCGGTAATAGTATGTCCAGCACTCTCTGCCCAAGCATATCCATCGCCAGTTGAGCCTGTATGGGGCACAGATTTGCCGCCGACAGCAATGATGAGAGACTTCGTGACTGCCTCTTTTCCGTTTTGCATAAAGATTGTCTTAGTGCCGTCTTCATTATAGGATACCTTTTTAACAGGAGTATTTGTCCGGATTTCAACCTTCAGTCTGTCGAGCTCCTGCAATAAGGCATCAACAACAGATTGAGCTTTGTTAGAGACAGGAAACATTCTGCCATGATCCTCTTCCTTTAGAGCAATTCCTAAATTCTCGAAAAAATTAATAATATCTTCATTATTAAAAATCGAAAACCCGCTGTAAAGAAAACGTCCGTTACCTGGAATATGCTTAATAATTTCATCAACAGGAAGCCTGTTTGTGACATTGCATCTGCCGCCTCCTGAAATAGCAAGCTTGCGGCCAAGCTTTTCCCCTTTATCAATTAACAGGACCTTTGAACCAGATTCAGCAGCACCAATCGCTGCCATTAATCCAGAAGGACCGCCGCCAATTACAATTACTTCATATTGCATAGATGAACCTACTTTCTTTTTCCTATATTGAGATCTATTATTATAGACTATTTTCTTCATTTGAAAGCTAAAGTAGCGTTTCTAGTCAAGAAAAGGTAAACTACTAATAGTGTGTATAAAAAATGCTCATTATTACACTTAGTATCATATTCATTTCATGTTAAAATAATTTGTTATGTTAGTTTGCAGCTAAGCTTCATTTAAGGAAGGGATTATATGTCGTCAAAATTGTTGAGAGGTACGTTTATTCTAACACTCGGAACTATGATATCAAAAGCACTGGGATTGTTCTATGTAATCCCGTTTAATATGATTGTCGGAAAAGAAGGAACTATCCTTTATCAATATTCATATGTAGCTTATACGATTGTCATCAGTATTGCAACAGCAGGTATTCCTCTTGCTGTCAGCAAATTCATTTCTAAATATAATGCGATGGGAGAGTACGGTGTCAGCAGGCGGCTTTTTAAGTCAGGGCTTGTTGTGATGACCTGTACCGGATTCGTCTGTTTCCTTGCCATGTATTTCCTCGCACCATTTCTTGCAGAGATTAATATTCCTGAGGATGATCTTAACTCCAGCGTAAAGGATGTTACGACTGTAATTAGGGCAGTAAGCTTTGCTGTTATCGTCGTCCCTGTCATGAGCTTGATTCGCGGTTTCTTCCAGGGACATGAGTCAATGGGACCTTCTGCTGTTTCTCAAGTAGTAGAGCAGATTGTACGAATCGTTTTCATGCTTGGCGGAGCTGCCGCTGTGTTGTATGTACTCAAAGGCGATATTGTAACTGCAGTCAGCATTTCGACATTTGCAGCATTTGTCGGTGCGATTGGCGGACTTGCAGTACTTATCTATTATTGGCTTAAAAGAAAACATCATTTTAACTCCATGCTCCTAGAAGACAGGCAGCAAATTTCGGACATTTCCTTAGGCTCCATGTATAAGGAAATACTTATCTCAGCAGCACCATTTGTTTTCGTTGGAATAGCAAACCCGCTCTTTCAGTTTATCGATACGATTACCTTTAACCGTGCGATGGCTGTTGCAGGTTTAAGTGCCATTTCAGAGACGCAGCTGAATGCATTCAACTATCAGACACATAAGATTGTCATTATTCCAGTTTCCTTGGCAACTGCCTTTTCCATGACACTCGTGCCGATGATAACAAGAGCGTTTGTTAGTGGAGATCAAAAGTCTGTAAACCATAATTTAAATCAAGCATTTCAAATATTATTATTTATTACATTACCGGCAACAATAGGATTATCCGTGCTGGCTGAGCCGGTATATCGTCTGTTTTACGGGACAGTGGATTTAGCTTTAGGAACAGAGGTGCTGCGTTTATATGCACCAGTTGCCATTCTATTTTCTCTGTATGCTGTTACTGCCGCAATCTTGCAAGGTATAAACGAACAGCGCTTTACAGTCTTAAGTCTTTTAGTAGGTTTATTGGTTAAACTGAGCTTAAACATGCCGCTTATTGAAAGATGGGAAGCGAAAGGTGCCATTTTGGCAACAGCATTAGGATATACTGCTGCAATAGTAATTAATATCTTTGTGATAAAAGTTTTTGCGAAGTATCCATTCAGGCTAGTCCTGCGTAGAAGTGTGTTAATCGTTGGTTTTACTTTCCTAATGTTTGTTGGTACGGAAATTATCTACACACTACTCAGGTTATTCTTGGAGCCGAAATCATTAATTTCCTCTCTTCTTATGGTTGGGATTGTCGCGCTGGCTGGAGGGCTGATATACGCTTACCTTGCATACCGCTCTAAGCTTGTTTACATGTTGCTGGGAGAGAGAGCTGAATCAATTAAAAGAAAGCTAAGACTTCCATTTTAAATAGAAGACACATAAATAAAGATGAAACGGATGGCAAGATAAATGAAAAAAATGAGAATTGATAAACTGCTTGCCAATTTAGGATATGGCAGCAGAAAAGATGTAAAGTCGCTGCTGAAAAGCAAGGCAGTTAAGGTCAATGATGAAGTAATTAAAGATGCTAAACAGCAGGTCGACCCCGAGCAAGATGTCATAACATTAAACGGGGAGATAGTGGAATATAAGGAATTTATTTATCTGATGATGAACAAGCCGCCAGGAGTTATTTCAGCGACTGAGGATGCCCGAGAGGAGACAGTTGTTGATTTGCTGGAAATTGAGGATGCTGTCTACAATCCGTTTCCTGTCGGCCGCCTTGATAAGGATACAGAGGGATTATTGCTGCTTACAAATGACGGCAAACTTTCGCACCGGTTGCTTTCACCGAAAAAGCATGTTCCTAAAACATATTTTGCGGTCATAAAAGGAATCGTTACAGACGAAGATATAGAATCCTTTAAAAAAGGTGTTACCCTTGATGACGGTTATGTAACCAAACCTGGGCACCTTGTTATCTTGAAGGCTGGCGAAACCTCTGATATTGAGCTTACGATTTCAGAAGGCAAATTTCATCAAGTTAAAAGAATGTTTGAGAGTGTAGGAAAGAAGGTCATCTATCTGAAGCGAATTTCGATGGGACCGCTTGCGCTTGACGAAACATTGGAGCTTGGGGAATACAGAGAGCTCACTGATGAGGAGATACAACTTCTTCAAGATTATGAAGTAAATTAAAACATGCAGCATAAAAAAACGCCAAACCAATTTTGGCGTTTTTTTATATTGCATGTAAATATGCAGTATATTATCAATAATCAATCTACGGTTTAAGACGTCATTTTCACTTTTTTTCTAGTTGTTGTCCATTTTCCACGACTTGGACTTTTCACCAAATCGTTATAAGCTAAAACATTCAAATCTCTTTGAATCGTTCGAGGAGTAATACCAAATTCCTCCACTAGCTCTTGTGTTGTTACTGTTCCACGCTTACTAATAAACATGTAGACGGATTTGATACGGTTTAACATCCGGTTAGTTGAAGGTTTCAATAAACCACTCCCTATCCTTTTTTCAAACCTTTGGCAAATTCCTGCGACCGACAGCTTATTTGAAGATTTATTCTTCAAGCGTATGTAATTTTCTTCTTTACAGACAACTCCTTTTCAAATGGCTATAGTGAACAAAAATGAACTTCTATAAATATTGTATCCCTATTTACTTTTTAATTCTACATTATTTGCTCAAATTTACAAAATATTTGATTATTAATGTATAAATATACCACCCCCTGGTTTTTTCCTTACCATATCATATGGTACAAACTATTAACTTTATGATAACAAATTGCATGAAGTACAATAAAAATGTTTATTAACACCTTTTTTTCCATTATAATCAAAACGATAAACATTTTTGGAGGATATGTGATTGGAAAACATAAGAAAAGATCAGCTAGTTCATCCTAGAGAGAACATTTATTTTGTACTCGTGCTGCTTGTAAGTATCGGCACACTTATTTTATTGCTTTTTTCGGTTATTGGTATTATTATCTATGCAGCAATAATTGCTGTCATGCTGTTTTTACATGCACTTTCGATGGCTGGCATTAGGAGAAATGGAGTTAAACTGGGAGAAGATCAATTTCCTGAGCTTTATGCAAAGGCGGTTGGTATCGCCAAAGATCTTGAGCTGAGCAAGCTCCCAGATATATATATACTGGAATCAGAGGGTATCCTTAACGCATTTGCGACCAAGTTTGTGCGCAGGAATATGGTAGTGTTGTATTCAAGTATTTTTGAAATGGTTGACAGAGGTGCGGAAAAAGAAGTCATGTTCATCATGGCTCATGAATTTACCCATTTGAAACGTAAACATGTTCATTACGGTTTTTTCCTGTTGCCGGCATTGTATATTCCTTTCCTGGGAAATGCTTATTTACGTGCATGCGAATATACCTGTGACAGAACAGCAGCCTATTATGTTCAATCATTTACTGCAGCAAAGAATGCCTTGACCATGCTTGGGATTGGTACAACCTTATACAATAAAGTGAATAAACAGGCATATATGGAGCAATTGGAAAAAGAGAGCGGCTTTTTCGTATGGTTCAATGAAAAGCTGTCTACACATCCTCATTTGCCTAAAAGAGTTTATGCAATTGAGTCCTTTTATAATGAAATTGACCTAAAGCCATTAAAGGAATCGAAGAGAGGCATGTGGGTAGGTATTTCCGTATTTGTAGCTGGTATTATTATTTTCATCGGGTTAGTTAGCGCTGCAGTTGCTGGAATAACATCCTTCATTCAACATTCTGATTTTGCTGAATTCATAAAATCTGGTGGAACAGAGTTTTCATACCCAGAAGATGAAGATTTATATTATGACGGTTATTATACGGAGCTTCATGAAGCAGCATATCAAAATGATATAGATACAGTGAAAACGCTGC
This sequence comes from Niallia sp. MER 6, assembly GCF_023714395.1. NCBI lineage: Bacteria > Bacillati > Bacillota > Bacilli > Caryophanales > Bacillaceae > Niallia > Niallia sp. MER 6. Next base: position 47,786 of record NZ_JAMAUK010000014.1, read on the forward strand.
TTGATAGTGGGGCAGATCCAAATTCTCAAGATGAAGACGGAATGACACCGCTTATGTATGCAGTTTATCAAGGTGCAGATATGGAGCTTATTCAGCTTTTAATTGATAATGGATCAGATATAAACATAGTAGATGCGTACGGCTATACAGCCTATGATTATGCGACAGAAAGTAATTATCAAGACATTTTAGATTTGTTTGATAGTTATATATATCAATAAGAGACAAGCGGCTGATACATCAGCCGCTTGTTGTTATTTTTTATAAGGTGCAATAGTCCTGCAAAAATCGCCGATGACTGCCAACCATATTTGCAGGCAACTTCTCTAAATCAAAAAATTGCAGTTGAAAGGCCTCTTCCTTGTTAACTTTCATTTGGCCGCTGTACTTCCTCGTATAATAAGCTGCTGTAACGGAGTAGAAGGGATCTCCGTTTGCTGCAACTGTATAATACTCTTTTCCAGAATAGATGTTTAATAGCTTTAGCTCCTCTACCTGCAAGCCAGTTTCTTCCCAAACCTCTCGTTTAGCTGTTTCTTCTGTACTCTCTGCCAATTCCATTAAACCGCCAGGCAGCCCCCATACTTTATGAGGATGTGTTCTTTCCTGCAAGAGCACTCTTTTGTCCGCATCCTCCATAATAACAACAGCACCAACGAGTATTAACGGCATCTTGCCAACCTTTTGCCGCAGCTCCTTAATATATTCCATAACGCCAACCCTTTCAGAACCTTTTTTTAATATTTTACAGGAAGAAGCGTAAAACCGAAAATTTTTGAATGTCTTATGATTCCTTTATGTGTGGGAATGATAAGAAAAGCAACCAAAAACAGACAAAATCAATACAGGGCTTGTCTTTTATTGATAAGAATTGGTGGGATTATGGTAAAATACTTTTATATATTCTAAAAAACATAAGAATAAAGCTAAAGCAAGATATTCTGCAAAGGAAAAACATATTGGAATATTAGGTTAAGGAGGCTGGTTTAGTGAAAGCACTGGATTGGTTAAAAGAAGTACATATTCGTAAAGATGATTTCATCCAAGATTTACAAGGCTTACTTCAAATAAAAAGTGTGCTGGATGAAGAAAATGCAACAGAAGATGCTCCGTTTGGACAAGGTGTTAAAGAAGCCTTGACCTTTATGCTGGAGCTTGGCAAAAGAGACGGGTTTGAAGAAAAGAATGTTAAGAACGTAGCAGGACATGTGAAGTTTGGAGCTGGTGATGAAAGCATTGGAATCCTTTGTCATGTTGATGTTGTTCCAGAAGGAGACGGCTGGTCAAGTGATCCTTACAGCGCAGAAATTCGCGATGGGAAAATATTCGCAAGAGGTGCCTTGGATGATAAAGGTCCTACGATGGCAGCTTATTATGCCATGAAAATAATTAAAGAATTGGATTTGCCTTTAACAAAGGAAGTTAAAATGATTATTGGAACAGATGAAGAGAGTGATTGGAGATGCGTCACAACGTACTTCCAAGAAGAACCAATGCCAACGATGGGATTTGCACCTGATGCGGATTTTCCGATCATTTATGCGGAAAAAGGAATATCTGATTTTGATATGGTTCAGTCTTTGGACGAGATGGCCCAGTATGAGTCTGGAAAAGTGGGCATAGTTTCTTTTTCTTCTGGAAGAAGATACAATATGGTCCCAGATTTTGCGGAAGCGAGGCTGCATGTTCTATCAGATCAGACGGAAATCATTCAGCGCTTCCAGGAATATTTAAGCAGGGACAATTTAACAGGTCAATATACAGTAGATGCAGGTGAACTAGTATTAGAGCTTGAAGGTGTTTCCGCACATGGAATGGAGCCGAATAATGGGGTAAATGCCGGTCTTAAGCTTGCGTCCTTTCTAGCTGATTTGCCACTTGATGAAAAGGCAGCGAATTACTTTCAGTTTGTTAACGGTTACTTCAAAGATGACTCAAGAGGTCAAAAATTAGGAGTAGCTTATAACGATGATATCACGGGAGACTTAACATTGAATGTAGGCATCCTGCAATATAATCAACAAGTCGGCGGCAAAATAGGATTAACATGCCGTTATCCGGTCACAAATGAAATGGAAAAGACAAAGGCTGTGTTAGATAAATTGCTTGCTGGCCATGGATTTGTGATTGAGAATTTTACAGACTCCAAGCCTCATCATGTCAACAAGGATTCTGAGCTGATTCAAACATTAAGCAAGGTTTATTTAGAACAGACAGGTGAAGAGCCGAAACTGATTTCAATCGGCGGCGGAACATACGCAAGATCTCTGGAAAATGGCGTTGCCTTTGGCCCTCTGTTTCCAGGCAGAGATGATATTGCTCATCAGAAGGATGAATACATGTTTATCGAGGATTTGCTTAAAGCAACAGCAATTTATGCCCAAGCTATATATGAGCTAGCAAAATAAATATTACTAACATGGTTAAGGGGGAGAGAAAATGAGTATTGTATGGATGAATGGAGCTTTTATTGATAGATCTGAAGCAAAGGTTGATATTGAGGACAGAGGTTATCAGTTTGGTGACGGTATATATGAAGTGATAAGAGTTTATAATGGAAAGCTGTTTACTGCAAATGAGCATCTCGAACGCTTGCTTGGCAGCGGTGATAAGCTGAGTATCAAGATAGAGTATACTGTCGAAGAACTCAAGCTGTTAATGGAACAGCTTGTAGAAAAGAACAAACTGGAAACAGGAATCATCTATATGCAGGTCACAAGAGGCACCAGTTCGAGGAACCATGCATTCCCTGCAGAAGATACTCCTCCGACTTATATAGCTTATACGAAAGAGGTTAGTATTCCTTATGAGCAGCTTGATAACGGTGTGGAAGCCATTACGGTAGAAGATATCCGCTGGTCGAGATGTGATATTAAGAGTTTGAATTTGCTTGGCAATGTGATTGCCAAGCAGAAAGCGACGGAAGCTGGCTGCTATGAAAGCATTCAATATCGGGAACTGACAGTTACAGAAGGAAGCTCCTCTAATATATGGATTATGAAGGATAACAGTGTGAAAACACATGAAGCCAACCAATTTATTTTAAATGGAATTACAAGACAGAAGATCATTCAGTTATGTAAGGAAAACGAAATAGAGGTAGTAGAAGAAGCCTTTACAATCGAGGACCTGATAGATGCTGATGAGGTATTTCTATCGAGTACAACAGCTGAAGTGATGCCGATTATATCCATAAACAATGTGCCTGTTGGCAACGGTGAAATAGGTCCTGTTACGAGAAACTTGCAGAAACTGTTTAAGGATGCAATTGAAAGTGAATGTGGACAATTAGTTTAATATGTTCTGTGAAAATGAGAAGAGTCCCTCTATCTATAAGAGGGACTCTTCTTAATCTAGTGCAAATACATCTGTTGATAAGTATCTCTCACCAGTATCGCATACAATAAAGACGACGACATCATCAGCGGACAATTGTTTTGCTGCTTGGACGGCAGCATAGCAGGCTGCACCAGAGGATGGTCCTGCCAGTATTCCTTCTTCAAGTGCAAGTCTTCTTGTATACTCATATGCAGCTTCATCTGTTACTAAGTGGATTTGATCATAAACATTCTGGTTTAATATATCTGGAATAAAGCCAGGGCTTGTGCCAACAAGTTTATGCTTTCCAGGAGCACCGCCAGACAGAACTGGAGATCCAGCTGGTTCTGCGACATGGACGCGTATATTTGGAAATACCTCTTTTAGTACCTCGCCAGTTCCAGTTATTGTTCCACCAGTCCCTGCTGTTGCTACGAATGCAGCCAAAGACTTATTCAGTTCAGCCATTGCTTTAATAATTTCTGGAGCAGTTGTTTTCCGGTGCGCTTCAGGATTATGGCTGTTGCTGAATTGCATGGGTACAAAAGAGTTTGGAATTTCGTCCTTCAGCTCCAATGCTTTTTTTATACTTCCAGGCATTTTTTCGTCACCTGGTGTCAGCACAACCTCAGCTCCATATGCTTTTAAAATATTGATTCTTTCCTTTGTCATCGTGTCTGGCATAACAAGAATGGCGCGATAGCCTTTAGCAGCTGCATTCATTGCCAAGCCGATGCCTGTATTGCCGCTTGTTGGTTCAATTATAGTGGAACCAGGAACAAGCTTTCCTGCCTTTTCTGCGGCTTCAATCATATTGAATGCCGCCCTGTCTTTTACACTTCTGCTAGGATTAAAATATTCCAGTTTTGCGTAAATGACAGCACCATTTTTATCACCAATAGAGTTCAAACGAACTAATGGAGTGTCACCAATAAGCTCAGATACGGATCCATACAATTTCATTGTTATTTCCTACTTTCTTTTTACTAAATATGAATAAAATCTCACATAGATGGTGATTGCTGATAAGGTACAAGAATGTCCTTGTCTTCTATTTCTTTCAATTAAAGTGAGATTCATGAAGATTAAGATTAAAAACAAGGGAAAAGGATATATAATAACAATATATTCTTTACATAAAAGGACTTTTTGCGAATGTTTAATAGTATTATAGCTATAATTGCCCATAAAAGAAAAATAATTTACCTTTAATAGGATAAACAAGAAAAGGATGCTTTTATGAACACGAATACACATTATTTTATTGCGATAGGTTTGCCGGAAGCTGTCCGGCTAGAAGTAGAGGCTGTAAGGGGTAAGCTTAAAGAAGCATTTCCTTTTAAAAAATGGGTGCATCCGCAAGACTACCATATTACTTTAGCTTTTTTGGGAGCAGCAACGGAAGAACAAAAGAGCGAACTTATCACTATTCTAAATGAAGATAGTTACGATATAGACCATTTTACATTGAATATCGACAAATTAGGAGTATTCGGCAGTCAGGACAGTCCACGGATTTTCTGGTTAGGATTGGAGGATCATCCATCGCTGCACCAGTTAAGAGAGAATATATATATTAAGTGCAAAAAGGCAGGCTTTACTTTAGAGACTAGGCCCTATCATCCGCATATTACGATTGCAAGGAAATGGGCAGGAACAGAGAGATTTCGCCAGAACATGCTGAATTCCCAAAACCCATTCAGTGATGCGAAACCTTCCTTTCAAGTAGAGCAATTTTCTTTATTTCAGACACATTTAAATAAAGAACCAAAATATGAAGCAATATATACAAAAAAATTTATTTAATAGAAAAGTACAGGTTTTTTTAGGGGGAAAAGCTTTGGCACAATTAATTAAGCTAAAAGACTATATATCACGTTACCAACAAAATATACTGCTGTATCCGTCCCGTTATGTCCGCTTAAAAAAGCAGAAATGGGAAGGTGTTAAAAAGGCATTTGATACACAAGACATGAAAATATTCTACGAGGATAATGAAAGTTTAGACGATATAACAGAGGAAAAGGAATCTCTTTTTCTAAAAATCAGAGGAATGATGAATAAAAAGCCGAAGGAAGAAGAGCTCCTTTTATTTCCGGCAGCTGTTAAAGAAGAAGACAAAGAAGAGCAAATATTTTCCTTTGATTATAAAGCCAATGCTCTTAATGAGCCTCAATCAGAAGAACAATTGAAGCTGCAATTTTTAAATCAGCTTTTTCGTTTTCAGCTGAAATGGGCTAGTTCTACTCTTACAGAAAAATCAACTGTTAAGAAGGCGTTTTATTATGATGAGCACTTGAAATATTTTTTGCAACGATTTCCTGATACATATTTAGTGCTATACAAACCAGTTTTCTTATTAAAAAATGCTCCTATTGATCTGGAAGTCATGATGGTGACACCAACTGCTGTGTGGTGCATCACTATCCTAGAAGAGGAAGATTCCGCTGTTTACCTAGGTTCAAATGAAAAATTTTGGGTAAAGAAATATAATGACAAAGAAAAAAAGACGTTAAGCCCGTTGATTGCTTTAAACAGGACAGAAAAAATTGTCCGCGGAATTCTCGACAGGCATGATGTTGCACTGCCTATTCAAAAGGCTATCCTGACAAGGAATGGCTATATTGATTATCCAACGATACCATATGATTTAAAGATTATTGAAAAAAGAAATTATGATGAGTGGTTCCGTATGATGAGAACCCAGCAATCACCTATCAAGGCTATCCAGCTGAAAGCGGCAGAAAGTCTGCTGCAACATTGTTTAACAACTTCTGTTCGAAGATATGATTGGGATGCTCCAGAGGAGGAGGAATCATAAACGAATAGTGTTTAGGTAACAAGAGAAGGAGTGGGGAATGATGCTATCTATTAAAAGGGACTATTATGCTTATTTAGATGAGCTGTCTGTTATTACTATACTGCTGCCTTATATGTATCATGGCGGTGAAGCGGATGCCTTTACAGTACAGGGAGAATACTCTGTACCATTAACCATTAAGAAAAAGGAAACGATGCAGCAATATGTTAAATATACTTGCATCTCTTCTGAATTGCTGGATGCAGGCAAAAGCTATACCATTATTGATAACCACAATGGCAGCACTGATTTGCAGATTGGTGCAGTCATAAGAACGAAAGAGTTTGATATGCGTTATTTTTATGAAGGTCCGTTAGGTGTGCAATACAGCGCTGAGAAAAGCCATTTTTTCTTATGGGCTCCAACAGCTCAACAAGTAAAGCTCGTTCTTCAAGATCCTATACATTCTGAGCGGCGTATGGAAATCCCGATGGCAAGACAAGAAAAGGGTGTGTGGACAGCTGAGGTAGAGCAGGATGTAGACGGCTTTCACTATACTTATTTAGTTCTTATTAATCTTGAGTGGAGAGAAGCGGTTGATCCGTATGCAGTTGCTGTTAGCGTCAATGGTGAAAAGGGTGTCATCGTTGATTTAGGAAAAACAAAAACGGTGAAACCTAAACTGCCAGCACTTGCCTCCCCTGTTGACAGCATTATTTATGAAACCCATATCCGTGACTTTACTATCCATCCGAACAGTGGAGCAGATAAGAAAGGGACGTACTTAGGTGCTGCCCAGCTGAACACGAAAACCTCAACTGGAGAATGGACCGGACTTTCGTATGTGAAAGAACTCGGCGTGACTCATCTTGAACTTCTGCCTGTCCATGATTTCGAAGAAGTGGATGAATTAAATGTTTTTAAACGATATAACTGGGGTTATAATCCATCACATTTCAATGTCCCTGAAGGCAGTTATTCAACAAATCCGACTGACCCATACGCAAGGATTAAAGAATTAAAACAGCTTATCCAAGCAATTCATGAGCAAGGAATAAGGGTCATTATGGATGTTGTTTATAACCATGTGTACAAAAAAGAAGACTCGCCGTTTGAGAAGATTCTCCCAGGCTACTTCTTCCGCTATGACATTCACGGAATGCCTTCTAACGGTACAGGTGTAGGCAATGATATTGCCTCTGAGCGTCTGATGGTAAGAAGATATATTCTGGACTCCGTTCGATTCTGGCTGGAGGAATACCAGATTGACGGCTTCCGTTTTGATTTGATGGGCATATTGGATGTAGAGACAATGCAGGGGGTTCGGGAGATTTGTGACAGTAAAGATCCGTCTATTTTAACCTTTGGAGAGGGGTGGAATCTGCAGACACCTCTACCAGATGATCTCAAGGCGATAATTAGCAATCAACATAAAATGCCTCGAATCGGCCAGTTCAATGATCAATTCCGCGATCAAATAAAGGGAAGTACATTTGATTTGGAACATACAGGCTTTGCATTAGGGAATGGGAGTCAGCCAGCAGTGCATGAGCTTCTCTCTGGCAGCATTGGATTAGCAGAACAAAACGCAGGAATATTTACAGAGCCGAATCAGACAATCAATTATGTAGAATCGCATGATAACCATACGCTTTGGGATAAAATTGAGGCGTGCTTTCCTGACTTGGAGATGAGCTTGAAACGTAAAAAACATCGACTTGCCACATCCATCGTCTTACTCAGCCAAGGCATACCATTTCTTCACAGCGGTCAGGAGTTTTTCCGAACGAAATACGGTGTAGAAAACAGCTATAAATCGCCTGATGAAATTAACAGACTTGACTGGGATAGAAGAGATACATTTCTTGATAATGTCCAATTTATAAAAGACCTTATATCTTTGCGCAAATCAACCGCTGCACTGCGGCTGACAAGCGCTGAAGCTATTAGAAAGCATGTCACTATTCAATCACATTCCCCTTTATTCGTAGAATACAAACTGAACAATATTGAAGACTATGGTGATTGGGAAACACTTATTATCTATATCAACGCGGATGACGATTCACAAAGGGCAGCTGTCGAAGAAGGAAATTGGAAGCTCCTGTTAAAGGGAGAAGAAGTGTATCTCCATGAACTTCCTGATGTGGAAAAAACCATCGATATAAACCCGATTGGCATAACAATTATTGGAAAGCGAAAAGAGACAAACTGAATAGGCAGAAATTTAATTTTTGAAAAATAATATTATATTGCAGATAGACTTGACTAAAAAACCAAATAAGAGATAATATTTAATGTGATAGCTATTGTTGTCAGTTACTGATTGTAATAGCTCTCTTTTTTTATAACAATAAATTATTCTTGATACATTGATTTTTTTCATTAGCATAGTATGTTTTTTGGGGTACTATGTCCTTTTCTATTTATGATGATTAATATTGCACTTAAATGCGTAGAACGCTAAGAATAAAGAGTTTTTTATTAGTTAGAACGAATCAATCTGTTTGTTCTTCCTACAAGGGATAAAAAAGGTTCAAACAAGAATGACTCATCCTAAAATCATGGAGCAATATATATAGTAGGTGAACAATGTTGGAACATTTATTAGGACAAGATTGGGAAATAACCCCTGCAGGCGGGGAAACAGGCGAGGCCTTTTTCGCCCAGAATAATGGCCAGAAGCTGTTTCTGAAAAGAAACTCTTCGCCTTTTTTAGCTGTTTTGTCTGCAGAAGGAATTGTCCCAAAACTTGTTTGGACAAAAAGATTTGAAAACGGAGATGTATTTACTGCGCAGCAGTGGCTTATCGGCAGGGAATTCAGCCAATCTGATATGACAGATGACAGGGTTGTGATGCTGCTGAAAAAAATCCATACATCTAAACCGTTATTGGAAATGCTGAAAAGGCTTGGAAAAACAACCTTGATGCCAAATATGATCCTTGCTGTTATTAAAGCAGAACTGGATGAAGAACTGACGGGGAATACAACCATCACGAATTCAATTGCCTTTTTAGAACAGAATCTTCCATCGATAAAAACGGAGGAAGAAGTTGTCTGCCATTGTGATGTAAATCATAACAACTGGCTGCTATCAGAAGACAACCAGTTGTATTTAATCGATTGGGATGGCGCAATGATTGCAGATCCGGCAATCGATTTAGGAATGCTTCTTCACTGGTATATCCCAAAATCAGATTGGAAAGAATGGCTTGAAAAATATGGATTTGAGCTGACTGACAACCTGATGCTGCGCATGAAGTGGTATGTGGTAGCCCAAACCCTAAATTCTATCCAATGGTATAAAAAGAAATCCCGCTATTATGAGATGGAAAAGTGGATACAATTCCTAAATGACCAGGATTTAGCCTGAAAAGTCATTTATTCCATCGACCCATTGGGACAGCTGCTCTTGAGAGGATTGGATATGATTGTTTAAATTGTTTGCCTGAATTCCTCTTTGGCTGTACTGGCATATTTCTTCTAAAATCGGAAGAATGTTTTGGTCGATATTGCCATTGACCTTTAAGGAAGTAACAAGACGTTCAAGTTGTTCACATTCAGAAACAGAACCACAGCAGTCCTCTTGATGGTTGTTTAAAATATCCTTTAGTATACCTAATTGATGTTCATGTGTAATTGGCATCTAGTTGCACCCTTTCTTCAGGTCTCTTTTATAAAAAATGGTCAAATACCAGTAAAGGAATTCACTAATAGGTTGTGAATTCTTTTTTTTCTTTATACGATATTTGCATTTGTAAAATTACCCTGTATTTTTTGACATAATTGTAGCGTGTTATGGAAAAGAAAAGAGTATTGCATGATAGCCGCAAGAATGGTATTGTTTGTTGATGGATATATACGTAAAGAAGGAGTGTCACAATGCGATTAAGACATAAACCGTGGGCAAAGGACAAGCTGCTGGCATATCCCCAATATGCAGTGCAGCATCCGGAGGAATGGAAAGGAAAATGGGATCAAGCTTTCAGCGTTAAAGGACCCATTCATATAGAGGTAGGTACAGGAAAAGGCAGATTTATTACAGAGATGGCAAAAGCTAATCCAGATATTAACTATATCGGGATTGAACTGCAAGAAAGTGTCATCGTTTCCGCTTTAGACAGAGTGATTGAGGCGGAAATTCCGAATCTAAAGCTGATGAATCTCGATGCATCTAAGCTGACTGACTATTTCCTTAAAGGGGAAGTAGAGCGCGTTTATTTGAATTTCTCTGATCCATGGCCAAAAACTAGACATGAGAAGAGAAGGCTAACTTATAAGAATTTCCTAAAGTCATATGAGGAAGTCCTTATCCCGAACGGTGAAATTCACTTTAAGACAGATAACCAAGGGTTATTTGAATATTCTCTTCGCAGCTTCTCTGAGTATGGCATGCTGCTGAAGTATGTCAGCCTTGATCTTCATAACAGCGATTATGAAGGTAATATAATGACTGAATATGAAGAGAAATTCTCTGAGCGTGGCAGCAGAATTTACCGCAGTGAAACCCAATTCAGATGATAAGACAAAGAGACTAATGCTAAAGCTAGTCTCTTTTTTTGTTGTCTAAAGAAAAATCAACTATAATTTTGGTAAGAATAATGATTAGGAGGCTAGCTTGAATGAACAGTTTAAAGATTGGTGAAATTACGGTGACATGGCTAAATGGTGGTGTTACAAAAATGGATGGTGGTGCCATTTTTGGTGTTGTACCAAAGCCATTATGGTCCAAAAAGTATGAGTGCAATGAGGTAAATCAAGTAACACTTCCTTCAGACCCGATGTTTCTTGAGTGGGATGGAAAACGAATACTGATTGATGCAGGAATTGGAAATGGGAAGCTTACGAAAAAGCAAATGCGCAATTATGGTGTTGATGAAGAATCTTTTCTTGAAAGAGATTTACAAGCACTTGGGGTTTCTCCAACAGAAATTGATTATGTGCTGATGACACATATGCATTTTGATCATGCTTGCGGACTATCTAAGTTAGAAAATGACAAATTGGTGTCTATTTTTCCGAATGCAGAAATCATTACTTCAGAAACGGAGTGGCAGGAAATGAAAAACCCGAATATCCGCTCTAGAAATACATATTGGGAACAAAATTGGCAGCCGATTGAAGCACAAGTCAAAACCTTTGAAAAAGAATGGAGCATGGGTCCGTTAAAGCTTATTCATACGGGAGGCCATAGTGATGGTCATTCTATTCTTCTTATCGAAGACGGAGGCGAGACAGCCATCCATATGGCAGATTTATTGCCAACACATGCACATCAAAATGTTCTGTGGGTGACAGCATATGATGATTACCCGATGACATCCATATCAGAAAAACAAAAATGGTTTAAATGGGGAGCAGACAAAAATGCCTGGTTTACATTTTATCATGATGCATTATACCGAAGTGTTAAATGGAATGAAGCAGGAGAAATAACAGAAGCAATAAAGCGGGATTAGTAAAAATGTCCATTGCAAGTATCGCAATGGACTTATGTATCTTTAAAGCTCATATATATCAAGCAAATTTCCTGTTTTGCTGTCTGCTAGAAATTCGAAAGACTCATTTTTGCCATCATTATCTCTCGTGATTCCACCGCGATAAATGAGCTGTGTTGTACCGGCTGTTTCATAGGGTTCTTTTTGCATGTTGATCCAGCTGCCTGTAATAGGTCCTTGCTCTTTAAAAACAGCCTTAACTATTTTTAGAACGCGGTCACTTGACAGGGAATAATTTCTGGAAACAGCTTCCTTTACTGCATAGCTTGCTGCAAATCCTACAGCTGCTCCTGCAACTATCGTTTTCCAGTTCATGATTTTAGCTCCTTTCTTTCGTTCTTATTATAGCCAAAATATTAGAGATAAGTGAAATAAAACCAAAAAAACCAGTAATAAACCTATTTTGGTTATATTAATAATAATCTATTTAGCAAGCAATATGTTTAATGGTGGCAAGGAAATTAATATTTCGATAAAATAAATATATACATAATTTTTAAAAAAAGAGGAGCAATACGATGAATGAGCAAACATTGGAATTATTCCGTACACTGACTGAGCTACGCGGTGTTGCAGGAAATGAGCATGAAGTACGTGATTTTATGCGTAAGGAGCTTGCCCTTTACAGCGATGAAATCATTCAAGACAATCTTGGCAGCATTTTTGGTGTGAAAAAAGGAAGTACTGATGGTCCTAAAGTAATGGTTGCAGGACATATGGATGAAGTTGGCTTTATGGTTACTTCTATCACAGAAAACGGAATGCTGCGTTTTCAGCCGCTGGGAGGTTGGTGGAGCCAAGTCTTGCTTGCCCAGAGAGTTCAGGTAATGACAGACAACGGTCCAGTTATCGGTGTAATAGCTTCAATTCCTCCACATTTACTTGATGACGCACAGCGTAATAAACCGATGGATATTAAAAACATGCTTATTGATATCGGTGCTGACGACAAAGCAGATGCTGTTTCAATCGGCATCAAGCCAGGGCAGCCTATTGTTCCAATTTGTCCTTTTACTCCAATGGCTAATAAAAAGAAAATTATGGCCAAGGCTTGGGATAACCGCTATGGCTGCGGTCTTGCAATTGAGCTGCTGAAGGAGCTGCAAGGAGAGGTGCTGCCAAATACTTTGTATTCTGGTGCAACTGTTCAAGAAGAGGTTGGCTTGCGCGGCGCGCAAACAGCTGCCAATATGATTCAGCCAGATATTTTTTATGCATTAGACGCGAGTCCTGCAAATGATACTTCTGGTGATAAAAACCAGTTTGGCCAATTAGGTAAAGGTGCTTTGCTTCGCATCTACGATCGGACAATGGTAACGCATAGAGGCATGAGAGAATTTATCCTCGATACAGCTGAAAGCAATAATATTGCGTATCAATACTTCATCTCCCCTGGCGGTACAGATGCAGGAAGAGTGCATACAGCAAATGATGGAGTGCCTAGTGCTGTAATCGGCATCTGCTCACGATATATCCATACAAGTGCATCCATCATTCATATTGATGACTATGCAGCTGCAAAGGAACTGGTTGTGAAGCTTGTAAAAGCGACAGATAAAGCAATGGTGGATTCAATTAAAGCAAATGTATGAGGAGAGTAACAAGAGGCAGACAATTAGACTGTCTCTTTTTCCATGAAGAAAAAGGTTTTTAAAGAGAGGCGGATGGAAATGATTGTTTGCATCGGAACAAGAAACCCAGCAAAAACAAGTGCTGTTAAAGAAGGATTCAGCACAATGACAGACGTAGAGTTCATAGAAATAGATGTCTCTTCAGAGGTAAGTGCCCAGCCATTCTCTGATGAAGAAACAATGACTGGGGCAATTAATCGTGCAAAAAATGCTTTAGCTGCTGGAAAAGGCGACATTGGCATTGGTCTTGAAGGCGGTGTAAAGCAAACAGAACATGGCCTGTTCGTCTGCAACTGGGGAGCCCTTGTACTTCGCGACGGCAGAACCTATATTGGCGGAGGTGCGAGCATTCCTTTGCCCACGGAAGTGGCAGATGCTCTGTTGGAAGGGGAAGAGCTTGGTCCTGTAATGGATCGTTATGCAAACAAAAAGAATGTCCGTCATCATGAAGGTGCTATTGGCGTATTTACGAACGGCAGAATTACGAGACAAAAAATGTTTGCACATGTTATCGAATCATTGGTTGGACAATACGAATATGATGCTAAGTCACGTTCATAATAAAGAGTAAGCATAATAGTAGTGAAACAGCAGAGATTTTGTTAGTATCAATTAATAAAAAGCTTTAATCAGGGGGATTAAGACGATGAGAGATCTACAGTCACAAGAAGAATTTAATGAGTTGAAAAACAGCAGCAATAAACATGTTTTCCTATTTTCTGCTAACTGGTGCGGAGACTGTCGCTTCATTGAACCATTCATGCCAGAAGTAGAGCAAAAATACAGTGAGTATACATTTATTCACATTGACCGCGATAAGTTCATCGATACTTGCATTGAGTTAGATGTATTTGGAATTCCAAGCTTTATCGCATTTGAAAACGGGAAAGAGCTAGGCCGTTTTGTCAGCAAAGATCGTAAAACGCAAGAGGAAATTGAGCAGTTTATTGAGTCGTTATAATCATATAAGAGAAAAATGAAAAACAGCGTGTCTCTGTAAAAACGCTGTTTTTTTCTGCACGACAAAATTCTACATTCTTTGAAAAGACGGTCAACTGCTATTATAATAGGAACAGCATAGATCATTACCCACTCTTAAAGGGGGAAAAAGCATTAATGAAGATGGATAGCAAAAAAATGAAAAATCTCTTACAGGACAGGCTTAAAGCCGAAGGAAGAGTATTTACGTTTGATTCTAAAAAGGATCAACTTCGAATAGAAAGCAAGGATACAGGAAAGGGTGTAACCGTTTCTCTGCCAGGAATTATTGCAAAATGGGAGCTGGAAAAGGAAAAGGCTGTTGACGAGGTTGTATACTATATTGAAAATGGTTTAACAGCATTAGTGGATGACCCTACACTTGAGGGGAAAGAAAAAAATATTTACCCTGTTATTCGTTCCACTTCGTTTCCAGTTCAAACGAATGAAGAAATACCCTTTGTAGTAGATGAACATACAGCAGAAACAAGAATATATTATGCCTTGGATATGGGAAATACGTATCGACTCATTGATGAGAAAATCATGGCGAAGGAAAACTGGAAACATAGCAGAATTAAGGAAGTAGCCTTGTTTAATGCTCGCTCTTTAAGCACGGCCCTTAAAAAAGATGTTGTAGCAGGCAACACTTTTTATTTCCTAAATACAAATGACGGATATGATGCTAGCCGCATCCTTAATGACTCTTTCCTGAAGGAAATGAGCGAGACAGTGAAGGGGACGATGGCAGTTGCAGTACCTCATCAAGACGTATTAATTATAGCGGATATTGAAAATGAGACTGGTTATGATATTTTGGCACAGATGACGATGAGTTTCTTTGCCAGCGGCAGAGTGCCAATCACTGCGTTGTCCTTCTTGTATGAAGACGGCAGCCTTGAGCCTGTTTTTATATTAGGTAAAAATAAGAAAAAAGAGCAATAATATTAAGTGCTTTGTATGCAAAACTTAATCAATTTGATTTGATAATATTGCCTGAATGAAAACAGGATGTAATATTCGTTATCTACAATAAGGGTAGTGTGCGTGTTGATTAAGACTAAGAGGGTCTTATTAACAAGCAACTGCCCTTTTTCAATAGGATATTTGGTAAATAATAGATGCGAATAAATGTTTTGCCTTCTTGCAATTAAAATTTTGTAAAATATAATAGAAAAAGCAGGGATAATAGCGATTTTTATCTCGATTTTATTAATAAACTGTTAAAATAGTAGAGAGAAAGATGGAAAGAGTGATTTACAGTGAGTTGGTTCAAGAAAGTAATAAAGCAGTTTATTAAAGAGGACCAAGAAGAAACGGACCAATTTGAAGCTGCAGAAGAAAAAAGCGAAGCACCGCATGTACAAAACGATTGGAATAATGAGTGGAAAAAAGAAGTAGATTCAAAGATTATTTATCAATATCCAAAGGGGAAGTTTCGTTTTCCTGTTATATCAGATGATGAAATAGGCATTTCCGGCAGACCAGCCAGACAGGAGAACGCAGCTGAACGAAGGCAGAGTGGTTCAGCCTATGCTAAAAGGCAATCACCGCCGGAAGAGGAAAAGCAAAACACACCAGCTTTTACAGGCAGGCAAACACCGCCCGAAGAAAATGCATTTACTGCAGGCAGGTTTGAGAAGCCAGGTGAAAGAACCCTGCAAGGGGCAGCCAATGCAGGCAAACAAGAGCGCCCGCTAGAAAGAAGACAGTATGGTTCAGCAGGTAAGGAAAGATCTGAATTTCAACAAGGCAGAAGGAAGTCTGCTGTTTCAAATAGGCAGGAGCCTGCTGAAACAAAACCAAGCTCCGATGCCTTACATAACAGAACAAAGCCACGGGAAATACCAGAAAGCAGTCCGAAGAGCTATCAGTCAAAAATGCCGTTTAAACCGACAGAAATACCGTCTCCTATTTATGGATATAATCGGCCGGCAGTTCAAGCTAAACCAAAGATGGAACCAAAATCGGTCCGTCCCGTTATGGACAGCAGCGATTTTCTGACATCTATTATGCGAAGAAAAGAGGCGGAACAAGCAGCCTTACGAGCACAGCAGAAAGAAGAGCCAATCGAGAGCTCATTGCTGGATAAAGAATCATTAGTGCGCCCAAACAGTGGTGAGGAAACGAAAGCTGAACTCACCCCTGAAGCAATAGAGAAAAAAGCCGAACATCTTCTTACAGAGGTAACAGAAAGAAACAAAGCAAAAGAACAAGAAGTAATATATGCTGCAGAGACAGCACTTCTCCCAGAAGAAAAACAGCAAATCGAATCCGCTGCAACCTTAGAGCTTGCGGAGCAACCAATTCCTCATGAAGAACAACAGGAAGTAAGCATAGCAATGCAGGAGTCAATAGAGGCAGAAGCAGAAATGCCTTTCGTTGTGGAGCTGATAGAGGAAACAAACCTTCAGGTAGAAGCGCCGGATACTTTAGACGCTCGAATCCAGCAGGTGCTAGAGGAAGAAGTGATTGAAGCAGAAATAACAGCAGTTATTGAAAATGGAGAAGACCCTGTCATGCAGGCAGAGGAGCCGTATGCAGTTGAGACAGAAGTTCAGCCTGTGCCAGAGGAAGAAGTGGTTGAAGCAGAAATAACAGCAGTTGTCGAAATGGCGGCAAAACCAGTCATGCAGGCGGAAGAGCCGTACACAGCTGAGTCGGAAATCCAATCTGCGCTAGAGGAAGATGAAGTTGAAGCAGAAATAACAGCAGTTGTCGAAATGGCGGCAAAACCAGTCATGCAGGCGGAAGAGTCGTACACAGCTGAGTCGGAAATCCAATCTGCGCTAGAGGAAGATGAAGTTGAAGCAGAAATAACAGCAGTTGTCGAAATGGCGGCAAAACCAGTCATGCAGGCGGAAGAGCCGTACACAGCTGAGTCGGAAATCCAATCTGCGCTAGAGGAAGAAGTGGTTGAAGCAGAAATAACAGCAGTTGTCGAAATGGTGGAAGAACCATTCATGCAGGCAGAGGAGTCGGATACAGTAGCGACAGAAGTTCAGACTGCACCAGAGGAAGAAGCCGCTATTGTCGAAATGGCGAAAGAATCAGTTGTCCAGGTGGAGCCGTACACAATTGAGTCGGAAGTTCAGTCTGCACTAGAGGCAGAGGAAGTAATGGAGGCAGAAGCAGTAGTTACCGAAAGGGCCGAAGAACCTGTCATGGAGGCAGAAGAGCTGAGTATTTCCAACCCAGTAAGCGAACAATTGCGAGAGGCAAATGCAATTCAGCCAGCAGAGCAGACAATATTACTTGAAATGGAAAAAGTGGCAAGCGTTCCAGAAGAGGTGGAACCTGTTGTTCTAAATGCTGCTGAAAATAAGGATTCTAATCATTCAGAAGCTGTTGGGTTAGATGAAAACTCTTCAAGTGAGCAAGAGACAGCCAAACATGGACAGCAGGAACAGGAAGTGGGAGATAAGCAGGCTAACGAGGCTGACCAAGCTCCACCTGCCAAGAAAAAAGCTCTTCCTTTTAATGTGTTAATGCTAAATACTGATCGGAAATCTCTTGAAAATAAAAGAAAACAACAGCCAATAAGCAAACCAGTGCCTCAGCCTGAGCCTGTTAACGATGTGGCAGAAGAACCTGTGACAGAAGAAACAGCAGCTTCACTTGAGTCTGTTGCGGTGCAGGAAGAGCTGCCGTACTATGTCTTTCCTGAAGAGAATTTATTAAACCCTCCGATTTTCGATGTGGAGCATGACGGCTGGATTGAAGAACAGACTGAGCTCTTGAATCATACATTTAAGAACTTTAATGTTCATGCGAGAGTTGTTAATGTCACACAAGGGCCGTCTGTTACAAGATATGAGGTACAGCCAGAGCCTGGTGTGAAAGTCAGCAAGATCACCAATCTTTCAGATGACTTAAAGCTCAGCCTTGCTGCAAAGGATATTCGAATTGAAGCGCCGATTCCTGGCAAGCATACGATTGGGATTGAAGTTCCAAACCGGACAAGCAGACCTGTATTGTTAAGTGAGATTCTTAATAGCAATGAATTTAAAGAGTCTGCGTCTCCACTGACAGTTGCGTTAGGTCTCGATATTTCAGGTAAGCCGATTGTTACTGATTTGCGCAAAATGCCGCATGGATTAATTGCAGGAGCAACTGGTTCTGGTAAAAGTGTTTGTATTAACACAATGTTAGTAAGTCTGCTGTATAAGGCGAAGCCAGAAGAGCTTAAACTATTGCTGATTGATCCTAAGATGGTGGAGCTTGCTCCATATAATTACATTCCTCATCTGGCAAGCCCTGTTATAACAGATGTTAAAACAGCAACAGCTGCCTTAAAATGGGCCGTTGAGGAGATGGAGCGGAGATACGAGCTGCTTGCACATGCAGGTGTAAGGGATATAACTAAATTTAACCAGCTTGCAGAGGAGCATAAACAATATGCGGATAAGCTGCCGTACATTGTTATCATTATTGATGAGCTTGCAGATTTAATGATGATGGCCCCTGCAGATGTAGAGGAAGCCATCAGCAGGATTGCCCAAAAAGCAAGAGCATGCGGTATCCATTTGTTAATCGCGACACAAAGGCCGTCTGTTGATGTTATTACAGGACTGATTAAGGCAAATGTACCGACAAGAATCGCATTCTCTGTATCGTCTCAAATCGACTCAAGAACAGTCATTGATATAAGCGGTGCAGAAAAGCTCCTCGGTAAAGGGGATATGCTTTTCTTAGAAAACGGGACATCAAAGCCAGTCCGCTTACAAGGGACATTTGTTTCAGATGAGGAAATTGATCAGGTTGTTGCACATGCTAGAAGAGAAAGAAAACCGGAATACTTGTTTGAGCAAGAAGAGCTTCTTAAAAAAGTCCAGATGTCTGAAGAGGAAGATGAGCTGTTTTATGAGGCATGCGAATTTGTGATTGAGCAAGGCGGTGCTTCAACTTCAAGCCTGCAAAGAAACTTCAAAATCGGCTATAATCGTGCAGCAAGACTTATTGACATGATGGAGAAACACGGGTATATTTCAGAGGCAAAAGGCACAAAACCAAGAGATGTACTCATTACGGAAATGGAATTTTTGCAGCTTCATGACACGGAACAACATTAATTTTTCATAAACTGTCTGTATCACTAATATAAATCCTTTCAGTAGGGAATATGATTGATACATAGTTTTTCTCCATAAAAGATGGTATAATGAATAAATGTGAGTGAAAAAAGGAAAAAAAAGTTAAATCTGGCCTGATTGGATATTACCTTGTTTTAGCATTTTCTTTAAAAAGGTAATATCCCTTTATGAGGCCCATAGTGGCGAAATTTATGCTATGAGCAAATTATAGGTTCATTTCATATACTGTGTAAAAGATATACGATAGTTGGAGGTTCTTTATATGACTATTTACCACTTCGTAGGTATTAAAGGGTCAGGGATGAGTGCACTTGCACAAATCCTGCATGATATGGGATTAAAAGTTCAAGGTTCAGATGTAGAAAAGAGATTTTTTACACAGGTGGCTTTAGAACAGTCAGGAATTAAAATTCTTCCTTTCTCAAAGGAAAATATTCAGCCGGGAATGAATGTCATTGTGGGCAATGCTTTCCCTGATACGCATGAAGAAGTTGTGGAAGCAAACGCACTGGGTCTACCAGTTGTCCGCTACCACCGTTTTTTAGGCGACTTTATGAAGCAGTTCACGAGTGTGGCTGTGACAGGCGCCCATGGTAAAACATCCACAACAGGGCTGCTTGCTCATGTGATAAAAGGCGCGAAGCCGACAGCATATTTAATTGGGGATGGAACAGGAAGAGGTACGGAGAATGCGGAGTACTTTGCATTTGAAGCATGTGAGTACAGAAGACACTTCTTATCTTACTTCCCAGATTATGCCATCATGACGAATATTGATTTTGATCATCCTGATTATTTTGCGAATGTTGATGATGTATTTTCTGCCTTCCAGGAAATGGCTTGGCAAGTGAACAAAGGAATCTTTGCTTGTGGTGATGATGAACAGCTTCAAAAAATTCAAGCAAAAGTGCCTGTTGTGTTCTACGGATTTGACGATGAAAATGATTTCCAAGCAAGAAATGTTGTAAAGTCAACAGAAGGTACGACGTTTGAAGTATATGTAAGAAATACTTACTATAATACATTCTCAATTCCGACATTTGGCAACCATAATATTTTAAATGCACTTTCTGTTATTGCTTTAAGTCATTACGAAGATTTGGATGCAAGCATTGTGCAGGAACGCTTAATGTCATTTGAAGGTGTAAAACGCAGATTCTCTGAAAAACAAATCGGAGATCAAGTAATCATTGATGATTATGCACATCACCCAACGGAAATCAAAGCGACGGTTGAAGCTGCAAGACAGAAGTATCCGGACAGAGAGATTGTGGCAGTATTCCAGCCGCACACATTCTCACGTACGCAAACTTTCTTAAATGAATTTGCTGAAAGCTTAAGCTTGGCTGATTCCACTTATTTGTGTGAAATATTCGGATCTGCAAGAGAAAACCATGGCAAGCTTAGCATTGAAGACTTGGCAGAGAAAATTCCAGGCAGCAAAGTCATTTCAGAAGAAAAAATTGAAGCACTGAAAGCACACGAAAAGAGTGTTATCCTATTTATGGGTGCTGGAGATGTTCAGAAATTCCAAGAGGCGTATGAAAAATCGCTTGTGTAAATAGTATAAAAAAGATGCTGCTAAAAGCAGCATCTTTTTTTTGTCATTTTATTTAAGGTTTTCTGGATTCAATGACTCCAGTTCAGGTATAACAAATCTTCCATCCTTACGAATAAGCACACCGTCGAAATAAATTTCTCCTCCGCCATAATCAGGTCTTTGAATATTGACCATATCCCAATGAATATTAGAATGATTGTCATTGAATGCATCATCATAGCATTGTCCTGGTGTGAAGTGGAAGCTTCCATCAATTTTTTCGTCAAACAGAATATCCTGCATTGGATGAAGAATATATGGATTTACCCCAATCGCAAACTCCCCAATAAATCTTGCGCCCTCATCTGTATCAAGGATTGCGTTCAAGCGTTCTGTATCATTAGAAGTTGCTTCAATGATTTTGCCATCCTTGAATGTAAGCTTAACCTGCTCAAACGTGAATCCTTGGTATGGAGATGGTGTATTATAGGTAAGCGTTCCGTTTACAGAATTGCGCACAGGAGCAGTATAAACTTCCCCGTCAGGTATATTCATTTGGCCAGAGCACTTGATGGCAGGAATATCTTTAATAGAGAAAGTCAAATCAGTTCCAGGGCCAGTAATTTTTACTTCATCCGTTTTGTTCATTAGATCAACAAGACTATCCATTGCTTTATCCATTTTGCCATAGTCTAGATTGCAGACATTAAAGTAGAAATCTTCAAATCCATCTGTGCTCATTTTTGCAAGCTGGGCCATAGATGGACTTGGGTAACGAAGCACAACCCATTTTGTCTTCGGAACACGAATTTCCCTGTGGACTTTCTTTCCGATTGTAGAGCCTTCGATTTTCATTTTTTCAGCAGGAACATCTGCATGTTCATTAATATTGTCACCTGCACGAAGTCCAATATAAGCATCCATTTGGCTCATTACATTCGCTTCAAAGGCAGCCATCATTTCATATTGTTCTTCTTGGGCACCTAATAGCAATGATCTGTTCACATCATTATCCTTTAATGAAACAAATGGGTATCCGCCTGCAGCATATGCTTCCTTCACAAGAGCTTTGACTAGCTCCTTTTGCAAACCGAAGTTTTCAATAAGTACTTTTTCTCCTTTTTGCAATCGAATAGAGTAATTAATTAAGTTTTTAGCTAACAGCTCAATACGTGGATCTTTCATAAAATGCCTCCTATATTATTAAAAAATTTCGACTCTTCTTTGTATGTAGATACGTCGAACCCCCGATTATGTGGTCAACTATATTATTGTACCCTAAAAAATATTTTTCTTAAATAATATTGTCTGAAATAACCTAAACTAGGGGAGTCTTTTGACACAAAAGTTATAGGATGAATTTACCTGTTTTATTTGTTTCTGGCTGTTTTTCCAACTATAATAGAAGAAAGGTTTAGGCATTCGCCAAATTGGGAAAAACATTGAAAAAGCGGAGGTGTATAGTAAATGATTATTATTTTATATTGCAGTGTTGCATTGATTGCCATTGCTTTCACTATTTTGGTAATTTATGTTGCCAGAACATTGAAATCGTTACATATCACACTTGATAGTGTCTCCAAAACATTAGTTGGCCTTGAAAGACAGCTTGATGGTGTCACGAAGGAAACGACCATTTTACTGCATAAGACAAATGTTTTGGCAGAGGATATTCAGCAAAAATCAGAAAGCCTCAACAGTGTTGTCGATGCTGTTAAAGGTATTGGCACTTCAGTTAAAGGATTTAATGATTCTATTCAAAACATCAATCAAAATGTGGAGCAAAAGCTTGTCCACAATCAGGACAAGATTGCCCAAGTACTTCAATACAGCAAGATGTTCTTTAACATCAGAGATCAGTGGAAAGCTCGCAAAGCTGCTGAGAGTAACATAAAAGTAAAAGCTCATTAATTTTTTAGGAGGGGTAATGATGACAAGGGAATACGAAACAACAGTTGTAGAAAATGAAAGCTCAAACGGAAAAGACTTTCTGCTAGGTGCCATTGTAGGCGGAATTGTTGGAGCAGCGACAGCTCTATTCCTTGCTCCAAAGCCTGGTAAGGAACTGATTCAGGATTTGAATCAGCAGGCAGGACTTCTGAAAGAAAAAGGAATTGAGCTCTCTGGCACAGTTAAGGATAAAGGAACTGAGTATATCAGCATTGCTAAAGATAAGACAGGCAGCTTAGGCAATACGGTAACGAAGCATTCCAATGGTTTAATGGAGAAAGTAAAAAATCGAGGGAAAGACGAACAGCAGACAGATAATGCAGAAGCTGCTGCAGGTACGGAAACTGACGACCCTTTCAAGGGCGAGTATGATGAAATCCAAAAGAAACTGGAAGAAACAAAAAAAGCGTTTGATGAAACAGAAAGCAGATATAACCAATAATAAGGTGCCCCAGCTAATGGGGCTTCCTTTTTATGTAAAGACAAAAACTGGAGGGAAATCCATGAAAAAAATTGAGACAGTAGAACAATTGGAAGAGGTTTTGAACAGCAGCAAGAAAGCATTCGTTGTGAAGCATAGTTTAACATGTCCGATTAGTGCGGCAGCATTTGACGAATATAACCAATATGCAGACACAAATAAAGATATCGATACCTATTATTTGGCTGTACAGGAGGCTAGACCGCTATCTAACTATATTGCTGAAACATTCGGGGTTAGACATGAATCGCCGCAAGCTTTGTTGTTCTCTGACCGTTCTGTTGTATGGAATGCATCACACGGTGGAATTACAGTCGACTCTCTTCAAGAAGCAAGTGCACAAGCATAAAAAAAGATGGCAACGGGATACTCCCCATGCCATCTTTTTTTTATGTTGCAGCAACCTTCCAGACAATGGAAAGGTCGTCACCTTTGTCGATAGGTGTTAAAAAGGTTGCTTTTTCCCCATTTTTCATCAGTTCAAAGCTTCCTTGGTTACTTTTTGGCATATCTATTTGCACATATGCAAATAAATCTTGGAATAAGAAGCCTTCAAAAGGTTTCTGTTCAATTTGAATTTTTTCGTTAGGATAAATTTTATCCTCTAGGTTTAATGCTTGCCCATTTCTTGAAACTTGAGCTAGCTGTTTGGAGAGGGTCAATTTCTTTCCATTAAAGGTGACAGGGAGCACTTGAACAAACAGCACCTGTCTTCTTTCCGCCAATTCTGAGACTGTTGGAATCTGCCTTTTTTCAATCATGATTTCATCGTTAGTATCAAAGCTGTGATTTAGCTTGGAGGGCAGTCCGTTTCGATAAAGCTTTCCGGAAAAAGCTGGAATGACAGTATCCTTTTCATTGATTTTTATTTGGAAAGGACGCAATTCCTCCAAAATATCGTATAATTCAAGACCTTCCAAGAGCTCTTGAATGGTATAGACTGTTACTACATCAATTACATCACGATCTTCTATCCATTTATCGAGAGAGGCTGCTTGCCCGTTGCAGAAAACTCTGTCACAAATTGTGTAATCCTTGCCATTAATGCGCACACTTCTGCCAGTATCTGAATCTAGCAAGCTCTTAATCTGTACTTGTGTCTGCTCTCCATCCTTGCCTTTTACCACTTTCAGACTTTGCCCGTTTTCGACTAAATCATCTAATGAACAAATTTCCCCATCTCTTGTAATGACAGGTCCTTCCCCATGGCTTCCTGGGATAGTAATTTTTTGCCCATTTAAAGAAATGATTTTTGCTATTCCCGGCTTGCCGTACAGTTTAGATACGGAGAGGCCAGAGGCAAGCAGACAGTCTCCAATTGTCAGCTTATTTACTTCAAACAGCCTGATAGGCTGTTCGTTCACATAAACAGTTTTATATTGCACAGGAGATTGACCTGCCGCTATCGCAATGCCTGCTGGTGTAACAAGCTCAGGTCCTTTAATAGCCGAATCCTCAAAGGTTAAGTTATTAATAGCATCAATGCCTCTAATTGCAACTCGGTTCGCAGGCAAATTTAACAGCTCTGCTATTTTTTCTTGAAGTGCAGGTGTTTGGCTACCTCCGCCGACAAGCATGACAGCCTTTGGTGACTGATGGTTATTCAGGAGCAGTATTTCCCGGCAAATGGCGTCTGCAAGCTTATCTAATGCAGGAGATATTTGCTTGATAACTTCTGCTCTGCTTATGTCTGTAGAAAAGCCAAGAATATCAGTAATCGTTATTTGCTCCAGTTCAGAGAGCTGTTTTTTGGCTGCTTCTGCTAATGGAAAATCCAATAAATATTGATCGCTGATTGCTTCTGTTATTTCATCCCCAGCGACAGGAACCATGCCATAAGCGATAACAGTGCCTTCATCAGTAATAGCAATATCGGATGTTCCTGCTCCAATATCTACAAGAGCGACATTTAATCTTCTCATAGATGGAGGAATCAATACATTAATGGCGGCAATCGGTTCAAGTGTCAAAGCCTCCATTTCCAAATCTGCCCTGTGCAATGCGGCAATCAATGATTCTACGACAACCTTTGGCAGAAAAGTAGCAATGATCTCTACCTTTGCAACATTTCCCTGCTGGTCAATCAAGCTCCCCATTTCTTGTTCATCAAGTGTGTAACGAAGCACAGAATAACCAACACAATAATAAAATTGACTGTTTTCGCGACTGTTTTTTTCAGCAACCGCACTTTGTGCCTGCTGGACGGCCGCAAGCTCCATATGTAGAATATCCTGCTTAGTCATCATTGGTTTTCTTGCGATTTCTACCGTATAAGCAGCTTTTTCTGTTTTTAGTGCTCTCCCTGCTGCAGCTACACTGACTTTGCGGAGAGGACCATGTTTTTCTTCCATTTTAGTTTTAATTTCCTGAATGATTTTAGCTACTGCAAGGACATCATGTATTTGTCCGTCTAGCATTGCTCTTTCTTTATGCTCAATGGAAAGAATATCTGAAACATGATAATTATCACTATCAGCTTCAATGATAATGCCAACTACGGATCGTGTACCAATATCTAATGCAAATAATTTTTCTTTATTTTGCAAAAAATACACCTTCTTTTAATGAAAATGATAAAAAATGGGTTTATTGTGTACATAATAAATGTTATTGTTTAACTTATATTTACAGAAAAAATATGAATAAAAACGCTTTAGTGCTTAAAAGCGTTTAATTAATAAAGAAAAGTAGTGACAACCGAATAAAGTTGTTTTATAATAAACCCAATTAAAAGAAATGTAACATATTTTTTAGTTGGTATAAAGAATAATCGGCAGTTGTCCAAACAGGTTATAGAAAACACTGATTTGGATTATTGATAGAAGGGATGATGGAGATAGTGAGCAATAAAGAATTGGAAATGCTTCGTGACAGAATTGATGAGTTAAACTTAGAAATTTTAGAGAAGATTAACGAGAGAGCTAACTTAGTCCAAAAAATCGCACAAACAAAAGTGACACATGGAGCACATCGTTATGACCCTGTAAGGGAACGCAAAATGCTTGACGATATTTTAGCTAAAAACGACGGGCCGTTCGATAATGCAACGATTGCCCACTTGTTCAAACAAATCTTCAAAGCTGGTCTGCAGCTGCAGCAAGAAGATGACAGCAAAGCACTTCTTGTTTCCCGTAAAAAGAAACCGGAAGATACAATTGTTGATATTAGAGGAACAAAAATTGGCGATGGAGTACCTAAATTCGTCTTTGGTCCATGTTCAGTTGAGTCATATGAGCAAGTTGCAAAAGTTGCTGAAAGTGTAAAAGCAAAAGGTTTAACATTGCTTCGTGGAGGAGCGTTTAAACCAAGAACATCTCCTTATGATTTCCAAGGTCTTGGTGTAGAAGGTCTAAAAATCCTAAAGCGTGTTGCTGATGAATACGATCTTCGTGTAATCAGTGAAATCGTAAGCCCACAGCATATTGAAGAAGCATTGGATTACATTGATGTTATTCAAATCGGTGCTCGTAACATGCAAAACTTCGAGTTATTAAAAGCAGCTGGTAGTGTGAAGAAGCCTGTATTGCTAAAAAGAGGACTTGCTGCCACAATTGAGGAGTTCATTAACGCAGCTGAATATATTATTTCTCAAGGTAATGACCAAATCATGCTTTGTGAACGCGGTATCCGCACATACGAACGTGCTACAAGAAATACCCTTGATATCTCTGCAGTACCAATCTTAAAACAAGAAACACATCTTCCTGTATTTGTTGATGTAACACACTCAACTGGAAGAAAAGATTTGCTGTTGCCTTGTGCTAAAGCAGCACTTGCAATCGGAGCAGACGGCGTTATGGCTGAGGTTCACCCGGATCCTGCAGTTGCTCTGTCAGATTCTGCACAGCAAATGGATATTCCGCAATTCGATGAGTTCTACAAATCAATTCTTGAGTCACCATACGTAAGAGCATAATTTTTTGAAAAAAGCAGATGGATGATACCATCTGCTTTTTTGTTTGCTCTTTCATTAGGTATAAGTTTGTTGGAAAATGTCTATAAAATGAGTAGTGATAATAGGTATCACGGGCATTTTAGATTCATATATGTTAGAATATTTAGAAATGAAAACGCTCTGACAACAGGGCTAACCTTAATTAATTAAAAAAAACAGCTTTTTTGAAAAAAAATGAAAGCTTGTCATTGCGGCATTTGCAACGTTATCGTATGATTAAATACATAATCAGACAAGATTAGCTAAATTGAAACAAACAATGTTTAGGTTCTAGCTACTTGCCGTAAAATAAATATAGTGAATGTACGTTTAAAAGGAGTGTAGAACATGAATATTACAATATATGATGTCGCTAGGGAAGCGAGTGTATCAATGGCTACTGTTTCCCGTGTTGTAAACGGAAACCCGAATGTGAAACCTGCAACAAGGAAGAAGGTCCTTGAGGTAATTGACCGTTTAGGATACAGACCTAATGCTGTAGCGCGCGGTTTAGCAAGTAAAAAGACAACGACTGTAGGTGTCGTTATACCTGATATTTCAAGCACTTTCTATGCAGAGCTTGCTAGAGGGATTGAAGATATTGCAACAATGTACAAATATAATATTATTTTGAGCAACTCAGATCAAAATAAAGATAAAGAGCTTCACCTTCTGAATACAATGCTTGGAAAACAAGTTGACGGGATTGTATTCATGGGCGGTAACATTACAGAGGAGCATGTTCAGGAATTTGAAAAGTCTCCAGTGCCGATTGTACTTGCAGCAAGCGTTGAATCAAGCAAAAAGATTGCTTCTGTAAATATTGATTATGCGCAAGCAACTTATGATGCTGTTACTTCTTTTGTAGAAAAAGGACATAAGGTTATTGCACTAGTGCTAGGTTCATTAGAAGAGCCTATTAACAAGTTGCATAAGCTTGAAGGATATAAGCGAGCATTGGCGGATGCAGGCATTGCCTTTAATGAAGATCTTGTTGTAGAAGGAGATTACACATACGAATCTGGTATGGAATCATTTGACAAACTAATGGAATTGGCTGAAAAGCCTACTGCTATCTTCGTTGGATCAGATGAAATGGCAATCGGCGTTATCCACTGTGCAGAAGATAAAGGCTTTAAGGTTCCAGACGATTTTGAAATTATCAGTTCTGACAATACAAAGCTTACACTAATGGTAAGACCGCAATTAACAACTGTTGTTCAGCCGCTTTATGATATTGGCGCAGTGGCAATGAGGTTGTTGACTAAGTATATGAACAAAGAAACAGTGGAAGATGGCATCGTTGTATTGCCTCACCGTATTGAGTCTAGAGGATCAACAAAATAATAATTTTTCAAAAAAAGATGGCTTTGGTAGATGCCATCTTTTTTTGTTTTGTATGTCTTATTTCCCATTAATTACACCTAGTAATCATGTCTTTAGATTTATAAAATGAAGAAGTATTATATTGTTATTTTACTATTTTTATAACTAATAGATAGATAGTCATGGGTAATAGGGGGAAATAGATGAAAAAGATAATGTGTATGTTGCTTATTTGTGCTGTTGTAATTTCTGTCCTTTCACCACAAATAAAGGCGGAAACAGTCCCAATGTTAGAAGTGAAGCTTGTCAATTATCTCGGCAATAATTCTTCCATTACGGTTGTTTTTAATGGAGAATATACCCTTTCCAACGGTAAAAAAGTCAGTGCAGGAACAGAGACTGTCATGAGTATTGTTAACAATGCGTTAAAACTGTCTACAAGCAAAGGACAGGTTCTTCTAGAGAATGGAACAATCACAGCAACTCCATTGAAAACAGATAGCTCTCTAGCATTAAATGGCCGCAGCTATTATGGGTCCTTCCAATTTGTATTAGAAAAAGACACGAAGAATAATAAATTGTATATTCGTCCAATCAATAAAATTGATATAGAAACATATTTAAGGGGTGTCGTTCCGCAAGAAATGCCAGCACTGTGGACTATGGAAGCATTAAAGGCGCAAACAGTAGCAGCAAGAACATACGCCTTAAAACATATAAATGATGCAAATATGGTGGATA
Organism: Niallia sp. MER 6; assembly: GCF_023714395.1. Taxonomy (NCBI): domain Bacteria; kingdom Bacillati; phylum Bacillota; class Bacilli; order Caryophanales; family Bacillaceae; genus Niallia; species Niallia sp. MER 6. The sequence goes on from NZ_JAMAUK010000014.1 coordinate 77,078, forward strand.
CTATTGCAAAGCAAGTGTATGGGGGGATTACAGGAAGTCATTCTCGCAGCGATACAGCTGTCAAGGAAACAGAAGGGCTTGTCCTGAAATACAATAATACGTTAATAGATGCAGTATTTTCTGCAAGCAATGGGGGCAAAACAGAACTAAACAGCAGTGTTTGGGGAGGAAATGCAGTTCCTTATTTTGCAGTAGAAGAGGATGCGTATGATTTTCACCCATCTACAAAGGAAAAGTTCCCTTGGGTAATCCAACTAAAACAGCAGCAGGTGACAGACAAGCTGGATTTGGATGCGGCTGACACATGGTGGACATCTGTGAAGGAAGCAGATGCAGACCAGCAAGTGCTGAAAAATATGAAAACCTGGTTGAAAACAGAAGGCTATACAAGTGATGTTAACAAGATAAAAATCTCCACAATTTCAAAGCTGGAACTCGATTTAAAAGCATTGTCAGCTGGTGGGAGAGTTTCTAAAGGATCTGTAAAGGTTGAATATCTGCTGATAAAAGCTGATGGCAAGACTGCTGAAAAGAAAACACTAGAATTAAATGGTGTTCCAGCATCAAAGATTCGGGCGATGGTAGGCATCGACAAAATGCCAAGCTATTTAATTGATGTTTCTGAATTAAAGAACGGAATAATTATTATTAAAGGCCGCGGAAATGGTCACGGTGTAGGCCTTAGTCAGTATGGCGCCAAAAACAGAGCAGAGGCTGGACACAATTATAAACAAATACTCCAGTTCTATTATCCCCGTACCGCTCTTGTTAAGGAATATAGTAATGCAAGCAGTAACTCGAACACATCAACTAACAAAACAGTAAAGAAAGATACTGTTGCACCTGTTATTTCAAGCTTTAAAGCTAATACCGATTACAAGAAGAATACAGTTAAGCTGTCCATGAAGATTAATAAAGCTGGCAAAACGACCATTATAATGAAAGACTCAAAAGGAAAGACGATCTCCACATTAGCCAATAATAAAGCAGTGAAATCTGGCTCTATTTCTGCTGATTGGATTATCAGCAAAATAGCAAATGGCAATTATACTGTTGAAATCACGGCAGCAAACTTGGACGGATATAAGAAAACCATTAAACAAAAAGTAACGATTTCAAAGCCTGCTAAAGAGAAAAAAGGCAGTGTTAAGGCATCAGTGCTAAATGTAAGACAAAAGCCAAGCACCTCTTCAAAAGTGATGACAAAACTAAAGAAAAAGCAAACAGTTATCATTCTTTCACAGCAAGGGACATGGTATAAGGTGAAATCAGGCTCAAAGACCGGCTATGTTTCTGCTAAATATATAACAGTATTAAAATAAAAAAAGACGTTCCGTTAAACGGAACGTCTTTTTTGCAGCAAGATCAAGTATTATCGCTTTTTTCTTCCTCACTTGCAGCGTTAGAGTCTTCTTTATCTGAATCAGTTGATTCATCATTTGTCTGTTCTTGCTTGTTTTTATCCTCGTTCGAAGCTTCTGTTTTATTCTCTTCCTTTTTCTCTGTGTTTTTCGCCGTATCTGCTTTCGCTTTAGAGTTTTCCTCTTTTTTAGCGCTTGTCTTATTGCCGACTTCTATCTTATTAGAGTTAGAAGATTCTTTACCAGCAATATCAACTGCTTTCACAACATAAGCCCCGCTGCCAGCTCTATAGGAGAGACTGTCACTCGCTTTAATGCTTGCGACCTTTTTGCCGTTTTGATACACACGATAGCCGATAACATCTTTTTCCCCGGATCTTGACCAGGTGATCGTGTTACCGCTGCTGCTGATTTTTGGAGCTCCTGGAGCTTTTCCGTTGTCCGTTATTTTATTTGATGGAACAACGACATTTTTCAGCGCTGTGTTATTTTGAATCAAGGTACTAGGATCCGTTACAGTAATTCCAAACAGTTTTTCAATATAGTCAGGATTTAATATAACTCCATTTTCAGCAAATTCACTTGGTGTTGAGTCTAAAGCCATATATTTCGTATCGCCAATCTGCACATATTTCCCTGCAACGATACTGTCATCTGTCTTGTTCGGAACAGCATTTGCTTTAAATAAATCTGTTGTAACAAGTCCCGCTTTTGAACATCCCTCTGAGGCAAGCAAACCAGAAAGGGAGCAGACAGATCGTCTGACAATTCCGCCTGGCATTGTAAAGCTTTCAGACGGGTCTACAAGCTTCGAATCGACATCGTAAGCAGCATTCATTAAATCTGCCCATAAATAGTTATTACGCATGCTGTAGCTCATCGTCCCGGAACTCTGGAGTGATTTAGGTGTGTCATAACCTGTCCATACCCCGAAGGAAACATTCGGGTTAGTAGCCACAAACCAGGAATCCTTAAATTCCTGTGTTGTTCCTGTTTTTCCAGCCCAGTCAGAGCTGAACTTCAAGCGGCTTTTAACTGCCGTAGCGGTTCCTTGATTAATAACATCCCGCATCATATCGATAGTTAAATAAGATGTTTGCGGGCTGAATACTTTCACTTTGTCTGCTTTATGCTTATAGATAACTTTTCCGTCTTTATCAACAATTTTATCAATCATATAAGCATCAACGAACTCTCCGCCATTTGCAAATGTTGCAAAGGCATTCGTATTTTCCTCAACAGAGACGCCGTTTGTTATTCCCCCAATAGAGGTTGCTCTGTTAGAATAATCGGCATCTGTTAATGTTGAAAAGCCCATTTTTTCTAAGTAGGTAGCAGGCTTTTGCGGCAGAATTTGCGCATAAGCCTTTACCGCAGGGACGTTATAAGATTTAGCGAGTGCAACCCTTGCTGTTACAAGACCATGAAACTGGAAGTCATAGTTGTTCGGCCAGACTGTCCCAGGTCTTGCTGGGTCCAGAGCCAAAGGCACATCTGGAAGGACTGTTCCAGGTGAAAGTGTTCCTAATTCAATGGCAGGACCGTATACGAGCAGCGGCTTCATTGTGGAACCGTTCGGTCTTGGGGCTGTGCTATGGTTTGTAGCTTCTCTGTCATAATCTCTTCCTCCGACAAAGCTGATAATAGCACCAGTCTTATTATCAATCAGCACCGCACCTGTTTCTACAGGCTCCATGATAGTTTTCTTTTCTCCTGTTTCGCTGTTTGTAACAGTTTGTGGTTTATCAGGACCGTAATATGGGTATTTAGCTACTACATCCTGAAATTTATCATACATTTTTTTATTGATTGTACTGTGAATTTCATAGCCGTTCTGATGGATTTGGCGATCAGCCAGCTCATAATACTGCTCTTCCAGAACTTCATCTTCCTCTAAATCCTTCGCATTATAGCCGTCTTCTTTTGCAAGCATTTCAGCGATGATTTGGGTCGCTCTATTTTCAATTTCGTAAGTAACCCATGGATATTTTTCAGTCGGACTTGCCTCAGGGCTCGCGAAATCCTTCGTTATATCATAGGCAGATGCTTTTTCGTACTCTTCTTTTGTAATTTTATGCTGGTTGTACATTCTTGTCAGAACCGTCTGCAGTCTTTCCAAACCAGGTTCTAAATTCTTTTTGACTGTTCCATCTTGGGTGAACGGAGTATAGCCGAACGGACTTTGCGGCAGTCCAGCGATAAATGCTGCCTGCGGCAATGTAAGATCTTTTGCTTCCACCCCAAAGATTCCTTTTGCAGCAGACTGTACACCGGCAATATTTCTGCCAGAGGCATTTCTGCCGAAAGTAGACACATTTAAGTATGCTTGAAGAATCTCCTCTTTAGAGAAAAATTTCTCCAGCCTTAATGCGAGTAATATTTCCTTTGCTTTTCGTTCAAAGGAAACTTCATTCGTTAAAATCTGGTTTTTGATAAGCTGTTGTGTTAAGGTGCTTCCTCCAGACTGTGTGGAGCTGTTAGAAACTTCCTGAACCAATGCTCTCATTATCGCTTTAGGAACTACACCATCATGCTTATAGAAGTTCTCGTCCTCTGTGGCAACGATCGCATCCACTAAATATGGTGATACATCCTCTATTTGCACTTCTTCTCGTTCTAAATCTGTCGGCAGTTTTCCTAAATAAACGTTATCGGCAAAATACAGTTCGGACGTTTCTTCATAATTATAAATGTCCTTTTGCATCGTCTTGTAGGAGCGGATAGGTTCCTCCTTAACAAGAGAAGCAAAATAGCCTGCACCGATTCCTCCAGCAAAAGCACCGCCGACTATCAGTAGAATAATGAATATCAATATAATATTCCAAGAGACTTCATAAGTGATACGAGCTCTTTTGGCGGTTTTTTTATTGGTGAAGAAGCTTAGGAAACCATGGAGATAGTTTTTCCACTTCGGGCTTTCATTCATATGGTATCATTCCCCCTAAAATCACATACATTATAGCATAAAGCAATGGGCAATATGGACAATGTTCGATAATTTCCAACCTTTTTCGCAAAAGCATTTGACATGCTACGTTCTTTTATGGTAAAAATAACTCAAACTAATATTGATTCGTTATTGCGTTGATGGGAATAAGTAGTTCTTTTATCACTATACTAAGAGAGCCATTGGTTGGTGTGAAATGGCATATATAAAAGGATGAATTACCTCCCGTAGCTTCTGTTGGGAAATCCTCATATGGGTTAGTAGCAGCAGACGGTTGTGAGCCGTTATCTTTTTTAAGTGGAGAGAAGTTTTCTTTTCTCAATTAGGGTGGTACCGCGCTAAAAAAGCGTCCCTGCATATTCATGCAGGGACGCTTTTTTTTGTTTCAGAAAAAAGAGCCGCACAAAAAGCACGCGCTGTTAATAACAATCAAAAGGAATAACGAATGGAGGAATTATAGTGAATTTACTTGAGGATTTACATTGGAGAGGCATCGTTTACCAGCAAACAGATGAAGAGGGCTTAAAAGATGTTTTAGCTGACGAAAAAATCAGCTTATACTGCGGGGTGGACCCGACTGCAGACAGCATGCATATCGGACACTTGCTTCCGTTTTTGACATTGAGACGCTTCCAAAATGCAGGACATACACCAATCGTGCTTGTCGGCGGAGCAACAGGTCTTATTGGTGATCCGAGCGGAAAGAGCGAAGAAAGAAATCTGCAAACACTAGATGCAATCGGACATAACGTTAAATGTCTGCAAAAACAGCTCGAGAAAATATTTGATTTCGGTGGCGATAATGGTGCGGTGATGGTTAATAACTATGACTGGGCTGGCAAGATGGATATCGTTACATTCCTAAGAGATTACGGCAAGCATATCGGCATCAATTACATGCTGGCAAAAGACACAATCTCCTCAAGATTGGAAACAGGTATTTCCTTTACAGAATTTACTTACACAATCTTACAGGCCCTTGATTTCTTGCATCTTTACGAAAACCATAACTGTAAGCTGCAAATTGGCGGCAGTGACCAATGGGGAAATATTACGACAGGATTAGAGCTTATCCGTAAAAATAGTGCAGAAGGTGCAAAAGCTTACGGATTAACGATCCCGCTTGTAACGAAAGCTGATGGAACTAAATTTGGTAAAACAGAAAGTGGTGCTATTTGGCTTGATCCGGAAAAGACTACACCGTATGAGTTCTACCAATTCTGGATTAATACAGCAGATGCTGATGTGATTAAATACTTGAAATTCTTTACATTCCTTTCAAAAGAAACAATTGAAGAATTGGAGCAATCATTACAGGCTGAAGCTCATTTAAGAAAGGCGCAAAAAGCTCTAGCTGAAGAAATGACAAAAATGATTCACGGCGAAGCAGCGTTAGAGCAGGCCATGAAAATTACGGAAGCACTTTTCAGCGGAGACATTAAAAACCTGACAGCATCTGAGATTAAGCAAGGCTTTAAGGATGTTCCAACATACAAGCATGAAGAAGGTGATGCAGTTCTAGTTGACCTGTTAGTAGCTGCTGGCATTGTATCATCGAAAAGGCAAGCTCGTGAGGACATAACAAATGGTGCTGTGTACGTCAATGGTGAGCGAAAGCAGGATTTGGACTATGTTTTAGGTGAAGAGGATCGTATTGAAGGACAGTTCACCGTTATTAGAAGAGGGAAAAAGAAATACTACTTAATTCAATATTAATAAATGAAAGCTTCTTGGACTGTTTGTCCAAGAAGCTTTTTTATAGTGCCGACTTATTCTCTAAATAGAAAATAATTTTCTGTGGTACAAGTCCCTGCCGCTGAATACATTAGAAGTAAATATACATATGCGGAGGGATTTATGGGTACTTTTTTTCCTTATATATTATTAGGTGTTTCATTGGCGGCACCTGTTGGTCCTGTTAACGCTGCACAATTGGACAAGGGAATCAGAAATGGTTTCTTTCATGCCTGGGTGTTCGGGCTTGGTGCATTGGCGGCTGATGTCATTTATATGATGATGGTTTATTTTGGAGTAAGTCAGTTTATAAACACACCATTTATGAAAACCTTTTTGTATTTGTTCGGTTTCTTCGTACTGACGTATACCGGAATAGAAAGCTTGATTAATACAGCCAAAATTAATGTGACAGAAAGGAATAAACAGGACAATTCTTTGTTTAAGTCGTTTTTTTCTGGGTTTTTAATGTCTATTTCCAATCCTTTAACCATTCTCTTCTGGCTTGGAATATATGGCTCTGTATTGGCAAAATCAGCAGAGAGCTTTTCTAATAAGTCCTTCATATTATGCAGCTTGGCTATTATCTCAGGGATTTTATTATGGGATCTCATAATGGCCCTCATTTCAGGCATTGCAAGAAGGCTGCTTCATTCTAATATGCTGTATGTAATTTCTGTTTTGTCATCTTTATCAATGATTGGTTTCGGACTTTATTTTGCTTACCAAGCATATAAGGCTTTATTCTGAGTAGGTAAATTTTTGTAAACAGACGATTGACTGCATGGATTGTTCAAATCCATGCAAAATATGTTTTGTATCACAGAAAACACAAAGCCGGAAGTTCTAGGAGGATAATGATGCAAAACTCAATCAATGGAATGCAGCAAATAAACCAATGCAGACAGATTGTTCAACACTTAATTCAAAAGCATCTTCCTATCCTTCTAACAACATGTATCAACAATAATAAATAGAAGAAATGGAGGAATTACGATGAAAAAAACACAGAATGCTCCTGTAGCGGGAAAAACCTACGAAACAGAAGACTATCAAAAGAACGATGTTGTCTCAAAAGGGCTTGCTGAGACCCATGAGCAATCATCAGATACCTATACAGAAGGCACTATTGACGGCGTGATGGAAAATGTCGCTGGAGAAGATATTCCCCTTCAAAATGACGGTCATAAAAAATAAGCAAATAAAGGAAGGTAGGAGAAGCATCCTGCCTTCCTTTATTTTTAAGGATGGAAGAAGGATGTAACTTTTTTAATATTTTATATAGCTGAAGACCTTGAATTAAATAAAAGAATATTCTTACAAAAAGAATAGTAGGAATTAAGAACTATTGAAGGAGGAAATTTATAGTTCTTTATAACTGATGTTATCTAAACAGCTTGAATTTACAGGTAGATTCAGTCAAAATTTGTTATATATTGTCGACATTTGAAGAAAGATTATCCTTTTTTGTATCCGTTTACCCTTGTTAGAATAAATTTCTATGGAAATTATTAAAGGGGTAGTTTACATATGAGTATTCATTTAAATGAACAAATTGAAATGCTGAGAGAGAATATGATTTCAACAGGAATGGCAAAGGGGTTCACTTCTAAAGAAACAATTTTACTTAGTAAGAGATTAGATAATTTAATGAATTTACAAATGATGATACATAAAGGAGAAGCAGCTTCTTGAATTGAGGCTTACATATAAAAAATAAATCGAAGGAAGATGAACGTTGCAAGAAAACTTAATGACATTATATGATTATGACAAAGCATATGTAAGAAATGTATTGAAACGGGAAAGAGATTTTAAGGTTCCTGCTAAAGGTGGTCCGCTTCGAATTAAAAGTACAGAGCTAGTTGAGTGGCTGATAGAAGAACAGTCCAAGGATGAAATAAGGAAGCTTGTGACAATGATGAAAGCCATCAGAAAACGAAATGCTTCTGTGAGGACATTAATCGAGACTATAGCGATAGGCTTGATAAAATAATTGGAATGCAGAAGACCTGGGGGGGTCTTTTTTTTATGGGGAAGGAGCAAAGGCAGTGGTGAGAAAATTGGGGATCGCTAAAACGCCTTTGCTCCTTATTAGACTTATAGCCGTATTTTTCGGAATTAAACATTGGGCAGTATCAAAGAAGATGACAAAAAAGCCTCAGAAATTGCAGTAATTTCTGGGTCTTTTAGATGCTTTATTAACAGAATTATTTGTACTTTCTTATAAAGGATTCATGATTTAAGCCTTCACAAAAGTTGTGAAGGTCTTTTTATGTTCTTTTTTAAAAGCTAATAATTTCTTGAAATGAACAAACAGCAAGAAGTTACCTAATAAGGAGAATGTGACTTCTAAAAAATTATTAGGCAAAATTAGCTTTCTGTTACAATAATGTACCTATTAATTATACAAGTCATTTAGTCAAAGTGGATAAAACATGATCGATAACAAAAAGAAGATACAACGATATAAAGAATTAATGCATTGATAAAAAATGCAGTTCCAGTATTGATATTTTTCACAACAACTAAAGATAGGAAAAACAAATTAGAGAAATGGTGTAAAGGGAAGGGTTTTAGCTTTCAAGTTAAACTATTTACTGAAATATAGAGGATGTGTCTGTCCACACTAATAATTCAGTCCCAATATAAGCCCCAATACATCATTCTACGAAGCGTAATAAAAAAACCCCAGAAGCGTTGATACAACGCGGTTTCTAGGGTTTGATAATGCTGTATTAGCAAATCTATTAACGAGAGTAGAACTCAACGATTCTCTCAACCCTTGATATATCAACGTTTAAAGTAGTGTTATTCAGAATTGGCCACAGTTTTGGCCCCACTTAGACTTTCGGAGAATAACTGAACGGTTTCTTCTTCTAGATCCAAAAATGTGTGGCCGTATATATCGAGAATCATTTGTGGTGTATTTCCTAGTCGTTCCGCGACGACCTTCACACTTGCCCCACGTTTACCTTGGCTAAGGAGAAGTGTGGCATGTGTATGTCTTAATCCATGTGGAGTAATGGGTTTTAAATCAGCCTTTTTTATTATACGTCTCAGTGAATAAATGATGCTGTTGTCCGTGATAGGCTTGCCAGTTTGATAGGAAATGAAGATGAAATCATTATTATTCAAACGGTGTCCAAATTTTAGTCTCGTTTCCTTGCACCACTTCTTATACGTTTTCAACTGTTGGATTAAGATATCATCAATTAGGATGGTACGGTAACTATTTTTAGTTTTAGGTGATCGTACCCCTTTGTTGTCTCTAGTCCGTTCTACTGTAAGTGTTCTCTTAGAGAAGTCAATATTGTCCCATTGGAGTCCACATGCTTCTCCACGACGTACTCCGGTATAAGCTAAGAGCAACATGACGGTGTAATTAGTGATATTCTCATGCTCTTTTGCAGTTGATAATAACTTGTTTAACTCATGCGCTTCTAAAAAATTATCTTTTATACTTGTCCCTGTGGAAAGTAGTTCTGCCTTTTCATCGCGAATGGTAATTTTAGTGAAGCGGTTTCTAGGTAGAATTTCATCATCTACTGCTGCATTGATACCGATTTTAAATAGTCGATGAAATAGCTTTACAGTTTCGACATTATACTTTTTGAGAAGCGGATTTATAAAGGACCGTTTATAAGTTGTTTTGTCCAACTTTTGAAGCTTATAATGACCCAATAAAGGCTTGATTTGTAAGCGAATGGCCATCTCTCGTTGTTGACGAGTGGTAGGCTTCCAGTCTAACTTATGCGTTTCGTACCAAAGATCAAACCATTCAGCTATGGTGTAATTTGAATACTCTACTTGTTTGATAGCTCCTTGTAGTGTATTAGTTTTTACTTCTAATAAGGCTTGGTACGCCTCTTTTTCGGAAAGAAACCCTCGCTTCTTTTTCTCTTTACGTTTCCCCAATGAATCATAATATTTGTGACGAAACATCCAGCGTTTTTCGCCTTTATCATTAATGGAATAATAAAGCTCAGGATCCTTTTTTGATTTGTGATACTCCACTCTATCTATCCTTTCATTAGCATGGGTGAAGGGATAGAAAGAAAGTACACAGTGATTCTGTTTAAGTTAATTATAATCAAAAATAATGAAAATGTCTTTCCTAAGTATTGAAGTGTTTACAAGTTATTGATTTCATATATCAATGTTACTTTGTGGAAAAATGTACTTAAACTAAATGACAATTTAGTAAAGGAATTGACATTAGCGATTATTCAAGAATCGGGCCATTATCTGGAATAACACTTAAAAATTTAATTGGATATTTATGTTAAAATATAAAGAGAAGATCAGAAACGGGTGGGAAATTTTATGAGCAGCTGTGATTAAGGGAGTTGTAAGATGAACAGAAAACAACATTTAGCATTAATTGTTAGTGGATTACTATTGTTTATATACTTATCTTTTTCAAATTTGATTTTTAATGGGAAAATTTTGACAGTGGTTTCGAGCGAAATATTCTTCACGATTATTATTGTTATGTATATTGGAGTTTGTCTTTTCACATATACATATAGAAAAAGATATAAAAATTCACTTGAAAGTAGTTTTTTCATAACAATACTGATTGTAACAGGGCTACCAGTAGGTGCTATTACTCTCTTGAATATCATAGCTTATTTCTGATTCATTCGAACATAAGCTTTTAAACAGCTCTATTCTATTAATAGGGGCTTTAGCAAAATAGCTAAGGACTATCTTGCAACTTTGGAGTTCTTCAATATTCCGTTATCGGGCGCAAAAATAGAACAACGATAGACTGTATTAGCAGATTATTTTCCTTGGTAATTTATCAATTAAAAGGGCAGGGAATACAATTCAACAATTGAAAATAATGGGGATACCTTAATTTAGGAGGGGTAAAATGCAAAAAGTGATTCCTGCATTTCGCATTACTGATTATTCAAGAAGTAAGGCTTTCTACGTGGAAAGAATGGGTTTTCAAATCGACTGGGAACATCGATTTGAACCACATTTTCCTGTTTTTGTTCAAATAACTAAGGATGAAATGGCTATTTATTTGACTGAACATACTGGTGACTGCCAAGTGGGTGGATTAATTCATTTTTTTGTCCCAGATGTTGATAGCTGGTACAGCGAGTTAAAGAGCAAAATTGGTAGCTTTATTGTTGAGCCTCCAAATGAGGATCTTGAAGGGCTTCGCATGATGACAGTCGTAGATCCAGATGGTAATCAATTACGTATCTGTACTCGTTTATAAAAAAGATTGAACTAATAGGACACGAAAACTCAGTTCTTCATACGAAGGTTGCTGACAAGGAGGGATAGGTGACTATTCAGCAAACGGGCGCAATTCTCTAATAAAGAATTGCGTCTAAATTTAACATAAAAATGGTGAGAAATAAAAAAGAAAGAGCAATGTACTCTTTCAGTTGGAAATTAAGTATTAGTTTTATTCGACTGATCTAGTTTATCAGATATATTTTTTAGAATTAGGTTCTTTTCCTGTTGTATTTTTAGAAATTTTAAAAGGAACCAAATTACAAATACAACGGGAGCTATGTAAAACAAAATAGATATAATTGGAAAAAGGGCAAATATTGCATCACCATTCATAGTTAAGTAAGCCTCCCTTCATATTGGATTATTATACCATAAGAACATGTTAGGAATTTTATAAAATCATCTATTAGCTAGTGAAAAGCTCGTCAGCATTATGTAGTAGCTTATTCAAGAAAAGGGCGCTTTTCCGAAATAAAAAAAGCGTCTTTTTTTATTTCTCCCAAGGGTTATGAGAGTTTCTAAAAAATGGTTAAATCTTAGATTGTTGAATAATACTAGTATAAATTTACTCTTTTTGAACATTATGAAATCTAGATTAAATGTTTCAAAACCTAGGAGAGTGAAGTGGAATGTTATTATCTGAAGCATAGGAGAAGTATCAACTGGATAAGAAGACTGAGGGATATTCTGCTCTCACATTGAAAACTTATTGTTTTCAATATAACCTGTTATTAAGATTTTTTGGCGATATTGATATGAGTGAATTTACAACAGAGAAACTCAAAAGCTACTTAATTGAAGTGGGAGAACATTTAAAACCGTCCAGTCTAGGGCATCGAGTTCGTTATATTCGATCACTTTTCAAATGGACATATGATGAAGGATTCATTTCCAAGAATCCAGCTACTAAACTAAAGGAACCAGAGTTGGGCAAAAGAATCCCAAAATTCCTTTCAGAACTTGAAATAGAACATCTCAGGGAAGCGTGCGAAACCTCTCTGGAAAATGCATTATTTGAATTTATTTATTCTACCGATTGTCGTATTGGAGAAGTCGTAAAACTCAACCGTGATGATATTAACTTCTCTACAAATTCTGTTATTGTGCATGGAAAAGGCGATAAGGAAAGAAAAGTGTACTTTAATACTCGCTGCTCAATGTGGTTAACAAAGTAAAGGGGATATTATAAAGGTCTATACTTAAACTTAAACTACTTGGCAGGTTAATTGGAATTAAATCGAAATAATGGCAAAAAAATTATATGTGTTAACTTATTTATAGGTAATTATTTACTTTTAAGGGGGAGAAAAATGAATAAAACTCGAACAATTATTACACTTGTGAGTAGTTTTCTTATTTTTGCTGTTGGCGTGTTTAGAATACTTAACGAATCTCTTACTTTTACACCTTTGTTTGTAGCATATATATTTGTAATTGCTGGTTTAATTGGAGTCATTGCAAGTGGAGTAAAACTAAAGAAAATTGAAAGCTAATTAACCTGCTAAAGAGCTTAATGATAAAAAATGTTTTAATAAGAGGAATAGGTTAGGTATTGAAATCTATGGGCTAAGAAAGGGAGAATATGTATTCATTACTATTTGTTGTTTTAATTGCATTAATCATATTAATTATTATAAAAAGACAGAACAAAAAGGTAGTCTTAATTTTAACTGCAATATTAATTTTGCTTCTTATTGGTGGACTTATGTTTGTAAGGGATGTTGTACAAAATTTTGCACCATAACTTATTCAAGTAACGGGCGCTTTCCTGCAGTAATGAATAAGCGCCATTTTTTCACATTTTAGAGCCAGATTAACTATAGTTTTGAAGGTGGAGTTTTGCATCAGTATTCTTGAAAAGCTCTTCAAATAGCTGAATTCCCTCCAAACATTTTTGCTCTATAAGTTCAAAGAAATCAGTGTAATTATTAAATGAATTGTCATCAAAATGCTTCTGAGCTGTTTGAATAATGTTGTCTATTTGTTCTTTATGTGTCAATGACATATTTACGATTTCTCCAAAAGTAATCTTATGAGAAAAAATACTATACACCAAATATTCTTCACATAACTTCTTGTACTGTAATATTTCACTTTTTGGGAGTATCCAGATAGTCAGAAACATCTAAAGAGTCAGTGTAAATATGCAATGGTTTAGCTGTATGATGTATACTTCTTATTCTGTTTTGTAACCAACGCATTTCAAATAATGATAGAAACTCTTTCCAAGAAAATATGATGTTAATTGGATTAGTAAATTCGGTTCGTACATCTAAAGAGATAGTAATAAGATAGTGGCATTGATATCTAATTATCCGACAAATTTTTATAGGAATAAAAAAACGAACTCCATCTTGGAAGTTCGTTTTTCTGCAAATATTGAGATTCCTATTGTTATAAAGTAGTGATTAATTTCCGGCAGAACGTACTAACTCAGTAAATATAGTAGCCGTCTCCTTTTTGCGCTCTTGCAAAATATGATGATAAGTTTTATGAATTTCCTGTGGGGTGTTTCCAAGTCTATCAGCCACATCCTCAACCGTGGATCTATTTTCCTTATCGTTTAGAAGAACTGTTGCATGAGTATGTCGTAACCCATGTGGTGTGATTCTTTTTATCCCTATCTTTTTAATCGCTCGATCTAAAGAACTATTAAAAGTGTTTTCTGATAGCGGTTTTCCTGTTTGATAGGAGATAAAAATAAAGTCGTCTTCCTTCAAATGATGCCCAAAAGATAAAAGTGTTTTTTTGCACCAAGTTTTATATTTTTTTAACTGATCAATAATCGATTGATCTAAATCGATTGTCCGATAGCTATTTAATGTTTTTGGAGGACGAACACCTTTGTTATCTCTTGTTCTCTCGACGGTAAGTGTACGTTTTTCCATATTTATATCACTCCAACAGAGTCCGCAGCCTTCTCCTTTTCTCAAGCCAGTATAAGCTAAAACAAAAAATAAAGTATAATTGGTAATATTAAAGATTTCTTTTGCTTTATCCAACAATAGCACTAATTCATGAACTTCTAAATAGTTTTCCTTTATACTAGAATTTGCAGCAATGGTCTCCTTTTCTTTCTTATCTTCATTGCTCTCTTTGTTTTGAATCTTTAATTTGGTAAAACGATTTCTTGAAATAATCTCGTCTTCAACCGCTGAATTAATTCCTATTTTAAAAATGTTGTGCAGAGATTCTACAGTACTTGGTTTTTTATTTTTTAGAAGATTATTAATGAATTCTTTTTGATAAGTTGTTCTTTGTAGTTCAGATAGTTTATAACTACCAAGTAGCGGCTTTATATGCAGACGGATAGCAGATTCTCTCTGTATACGTGTACTAATTTTCCAATTTTGGCTGTAGGTTTCATACCAAGTATCAAACCATTGAGCAACTGTATAATTTGAAAATTCAACCGGCTTGGTAGCCCCTCTTATGGTATCAACTTTTAATTTTAACAGAGCTTGGTATGCCTCTTTCTCCGTATCGAACCGTTTCTTTTTCTCTTTTCGTTTTCCATATTGGTCGTAATATTTATGACGGTACATCCATTTCTTTTCACCTTTTGGATTAAAATAATAATAAAGTTCTGGGTCCTTTTTTGATTTGTGTAATTTCATCCTTCTATTCCTTTCTATGAGCATGGGCAAATGCAAATAAAAGAAATATATCGATTGATTTAATAAGCTTAAACATAATACATGATGAAATTTTCCTTTCTAACCCCCCAAGAAAAATAATTTATTTTTATTTTTTTGAAAAGCTATTCGAATTAGTAGAATTGGGTGCTAATATGCTTCACAGCAAGTTTCATTGCTGCTTGTAATGTGGGTACTATGATAGAAAGAGGGGGAAAGTGTGTTATCACAAGCAAAGGTAAATATAGAATTGGATACTGAGTCGATCAAGGAATATATTCAACAAAAAATTGATGAACAAGTCAGTGAGAGTTTATTATTGGTAGACGTTGATATTTTGTGTAAAAAATGCTCTATGTCCCGACGCTTTTTAGAGGAAGAATTTCTGAATGATCCTCGGTTTAAACTTATTGAAAAAAGAAAAGTTCGAAAAAGATTTTACTATTGGGAAGAAGCGAAGAAAGTAATTGATGAAATTATTGCTGAATGGTAAGGATGAGTTTAGAAGCTACTGTCAATATATAAATTATAAAAATGATCAAATATAAATAATTAAAATAGCATGGGCAAATGATGTAAAAGGATATAATTTTGGTAAAGATTAATAGCAATCTATGAATAAAGAAAGGGAGTGCATAAAAAGCACTTCCTTATTTAAACTTATAAGTCACACTAATATCAAAAATATCCAAGATGATTATTGTTGGTTTCGTACAGTAGTCATCTTTTTATTTCCTTTTAGAGTTACCGATTGTGGTTTGCCTTATCCATTTACGTATTAAAAGGAAGCTGATGGTCTTTTTTCTTTAATGAACATATTTACAGAAGTTCCTTTAGATAATTTGAATAATAAGTTATTTCATTTAAAATAGAAATTATAGATACGATTTACCTAGTGATTTTGAAACGAGGGATTTTTAATGGAATATTCAGCTGGTTTTACGAGCGAAGGATGGTTCCAACAGGAAATTGAATATGTTTTAGACCAACTTCACAAAGGTTTTAGCCGCAGAGAAATAAGGAGTAAAGTAATTGAGGATAATGTTTTCTTGTTAAGAAGTGAGTCGGCTATTAGTAAAAGGTTTCAAATGGTTTATCGCAGAGCAAAGACATTATATCCAACATTATCTGAATACTATTTCAATGGCACTAATTCTGATCAAAAAGTACTATTATTATATAGCTTCCTTAAATGTTATCGATATGCCTACGAAAATTTCTATGAATTAATTGTTTATAGATATCAACATAAGAATGGAACTTTACAGGTTTCAGATATGAACTTTTACATGGAAGAAAAGGAACAACAATCAGAGAAAATCGCAAATTGGCATATAGCTACAAAAAAGAAAATCAACAGTACTCTTCTATTATTTTACAGAGAAACTGGTATGATTGAATTAGTAGAAGGTGAGTATAAAGTCTCTCCTTTACATGTGAGTCAAGCTCTTAAACAATATGCTGAAGAACAGGACACTTTGTTAAAAGCATTAATAACATTAAAGGCAGGTGGTTAAGAGTGACCATATATAAACGATTAGAACAATTGGAAGAACGTATAAATGAAGAAAGGTTTACGACACCAAAAGGGATTGGGAGTGAAATTCCACATTTTGTTTTTGATTATCCGGCTGAAGATGAATTAACAGTACGTACATATGTTGAGGGATTATTAAAAAGAACTTCATTAAATATTAAAGAAATCAATCTTTTTGAATTTCTTATCAGTTTATTCGAAGAAGATCTAGAAGAACTAATCACTATTGCTGAAGAAGAAGGCTATGTTGAGCTTTCTCAAGCTATTCAAACTGTACTAGAAGATCAAGATTTGTTGGTGAACGCATTCATTGAAAAAGCGGATAACGAGGAATTGATTTTTATAACAGGTGTAGGAACAGTACATCCATTTATTCGCTCCAGTCATTTACTAAAAAAACTATCTAATCATGCATTTAGAACACCGCTTATATTATTTTATCCGGGTTATTTTTCTGGAGTAGATTTACGTCTATTTAACAAATTCCGCCATGAAGATGAATACCAAATTACAAGGATTTCATAAGGAGTATGAATAATGATTATTCAAGAGATTTTTGAGAAGAAAATTGACCGACCAATTAATGGTGTTGTACAAGCAGGTCAGATTGATGAAAATACAATACAAACAGAATTAGAAGAATACGTTGTAACAGCAGAAATTTTAGAAAGCTTAAAAGGATTTTATAAAAATTATGAGAAGGCGTATTCAACACCAACGAAAAATGTGGGTGTGTGGATTTCTGGTTTCTTTGGTTCCGGTAAATCACATTTCCTCAAAATTTTATCGTATTTATTGGATGGTAAGAAAGTGGGAAATAAAACACCATTTGAATACTTTAAAGATAAAGTTTCTGATACCGCACTTTTAGATGCAATGTCTCGGATAGAATCAAAATCCTCAGATGCATTGTTATTTAATGTTGGGTCTGAAGCAGGAGCCAGTGCAGCACGTGGAACGAAAGAAAGTATTATCGAGATTATCTTACGTATTTTTAATGAACATCTCGGTTATTCCAATACGCTTTGGGTAGCGGATTTTGAACGACAACTAGCGAGTGACCAAAAATACGATGCTTTTTGTTCGAAAATTGAAGAATTGTATAACGAAAAATGGCAAGATTTCCGTACTAAATTCCGCCTGCGTTATGCAAAGATTATATCGGTACTCTGTGAAATAGGCTATGAAAGAGAAACTGCAGATTTCCTAGTAAAATCCGCACAAAAGGAATTTTCGATTTCAGCGGTTCAGTTAGGGGAGCTTGTTGCACAATATTGTAAATCTAAAGGCTCCGACTATCGCTTAATCTTTTTAATTGATGAAGTTGGTCAATATATCGGTACAGATAATAACCTTATGCTTGATTTACAAAACGCTGTTGAAGAAATTGGTGCTGCTGCAATGGGACAAGCATGGATTGCTGTTACTTCTCAGGAAAAGATTAAAGACGTCTCTAATATGAATGCAGCCAATACAAAAGATTTTTCGAAAATTCAAGGAAGATTTGAAACACGGATTAATTTATCGAGTTCAGATACAGACGAAGTTTTAAAACGCCGTTTATTAGAAAAGACAGAAACGGCTTCGAAAACATTAGAGTCTATTTTTGAACCGAATGAGCAATTAATTCGTAATCGCCTTTCTTTTGATAAAGATCGAACACAATATCGCTCTGGCTATCGTTCTACTAATGAGTTTGTTGAAACATATCCATTTGTACCTTATCAAGTTGATTTATTGCAAGCTGTTTTAGAGAAAATTGGTATACATGGTGAAGGAAGTTCCTACGCTTCAAGAGGGGAACGTTCATTATTAAAAGCTTTCCAAGAAGCCGCGGTTTATAATGGCCAAGAAGAGTTAGGCAATTTAGTAACGATGGCGGAGTTTTATCCAACTATTCGTCAACATTTAGAATCAGCTATCGTACAGACCATTTCGAGAGCTGAAAACCGCGCAAAAAATTCGGAAGGTCTTGTTGAATATGATGTTGATGTATTAAAAGTATTGTATTTGATTAAAGGTATAGACCACATTAAAGCAACACCAAATAATATTTCAACACTTTTATTAGATAGTATTCAGTCTGAAAAAAATGAACTTGTAATTAAAGAATCGTTAAACCGTCTAGAGCAAACGATGTTTATTGAAAAGCACGCAGACGGTACGTATTCATTCTTATCAGATGAAGAGCAAGAAATAAATAAAGAAATTCGTAACGTTGATGTTAATGCTATCAAAATTAAAGAAAGATTAGGCGATTCATTTTTTGAGAAAATGTATCCAAACGCTAAATATAACTATCAAAAAGGAATGCTTTTTGATTACAATAAACGTTTTGATAATTATGCAAAAACAAATATGAAATATCCGTTAACAATGCAAGTCATTACGGGTGGGTTAACCCCTATAGAATCTGCTTTACAGGCTATAGAAGGGCAAATGGTTATTTATCTAAATGAGGAATTAATTGCAGAGGCAGAAGAAGCCATTCGTATTTCTGAACAGATTCGCCGTTATGTGAATTTAAAACGTAATCCAAGTACAACACAGGCGCAACATCGTATTTATGACGCGAAAATGGACAGTATTGGTGACTACGAGGTAAAGGCAGAAGAATTATTACGAAAAGCTTGTGAAGAAGCAACAATCTTCATTCAAATGCAGGAGCGGACATTCCGAGGGAATTTTGAAAAGCAAGTATCAGACGCCTTTGATATGTTAATCCAAAACACATACAAGTATTTAGAATACATTGATGAACCAATTCAAATGAAAACATTCAAAGAACAATGGAGAAACCTAACTGAGAAAGGTATTTCAAATGATTTACTAGGTGAAACAGGTAATGTGAAAGCTTATAACGAAGTATTACGCTATTTAGATGAGCTCATTCGTATGCATCAGAAACCATCGTTAAAGGATTTTATTGATAAATATAATCAGGTCCCTTATGGCTGGAGTGACTACGATACAATTGGCATTGTCCTAGCTTTAATGCAGTCCGGTAAAGTAAAGTTAATGATTGCAGATGAACATTTTACACCAACGAATTCACCTCAATTTTATGATAAACTTGCTCGAACAACAGAGCGAGATAAAATACGTGTTATTCCCGAAATTGAAGTGGATCCAAAAGTGCGTCGAGATTTCATTGGATTATATAAAGATCTGTTTGGACGAATGGATATTGGGGATTCTTATCAAGAGTTTGCAAATGCAATTCAAACTGCAGTTAAGAATTATCTTATCCAACCATTAGAGGAAATTGATGATCGTCGAAAGAAAACTATATCTTCTGAGTTCGCTTATCCTGAAGGAGCAAAAATTAGCTCTTTAAAAATTGATATTCTCCGATTAACACAAATTCGGGAACCAGAACAACTTGTAAAGGCATTTATTGATGCCGAGGATGATTTATACGATTGGCAAGATGCGATTGAACAGTTAGTTGGTTTCTATTTAAAAGCACCAATTGAACGGTTTGATGAAGCAGTATCGTTTTTAAATCAAGTTCAAAATGATTTACGTTATACTCAATCACAAAAGGTAAACCTGCTAAAGAAAAACATTACCGACATTTTAACAAAAGCATCACCATATAGTGAAATTCCGCAATTACCTAGTTTAATTGAAAAACTTGATCAAGCAATTCAAGAAGAAGTAACAGAACAAAAACAAGGTCTTGCAAGTCAAATTACACAATTAGAGAAAAAGATAGATGATTTAAAAGATTATTATTCAAATAATGAAATCATTACGGAATTAATAAATGATAAAATGCAGAACTTCAAAGTATTGCAACAAGAAATTCTTAATAGTAGTAGCCTAATCACAATTCAAATGAATTTGACGAAACTACGTACAGTAACAGAAACAATTCAAGAAGAAGCAAAACGTAAAGAAAAAGAATTACTACAATTAAAACCACCAACACCACCAACAACAGACCCATCTGTTACGGTTGTACGTGAAAAAGGAACAAAAGTTATTTCTTCAAGAGAATTAAAAAGCATGATTTCACATACAAGCATCGAAACACAATCTGACTTAGATGCTGTATTAGCAGAGTTACGAACACAGTTATTAAAAGAACTAAAAGAAAATACATTAAAAATTGAATTATAGGCATTGGAAGGGGCCTTCCCTTCCTTTGTTGTAATGAGGTGGAAAAAGTGAACAAAACGGAATTGAAAAACTTTGCCATTCAATCACGTCGTCAATTAATCGATCAAGTAAAAACAAAGGCACTAATGTACGGTATTAATGAAAAGAATGATTTAGAAATTCAAGAACAATTTGGGCAATTAATGATTAATGATAAGCCATATCCCCTTTATATGAAACCAGCATTTAACTCATTAAAAAATCAGCTTAAACAAAAAGGTTATAAGCAGTTAGTTGAAGAGGTTGCCTACACATGGTTTAACCGTATTATTGCCATTCGTTATATGGAAGTACATGATTACTTACCTGAAAAAGTAAATGTGTTGTCAAGTAGTGTAGGACGAGTAGATCCAGATATTTTATTTGATTATGAAACAATGGATTTACCTGTAAAACAAGAAGAAATTCGTGAATTATTAGATGCAGGGGATACAGAAGGTGCATATCGCAAGCTATTTATTGCACAATGTAATACATTAAACAGTATTTTGCCATTCCTATTTGAACAAATTCAAGATTATACGGAGCTTTTACTACCAGACTTTCTACTTGATGCAGAATCAGTCATTAAGGTACTAGTTCAAAATGATGAATTAACGAATAGTTTTGATGAAATTGAAGTGATTGGTTGGTTGTATCAATATTACATCGCGGAAGAAAAGGACCGAGTATTTTCTCAAAAAAGCAAATATAAAAAAGAAGAAATTCCTTTTGCAACACAGCTCTTTACACCGAAGTGGATCGTACAGTATATGGTACAGAACTCGCTTGGACGCTACTGGACTGAAGCGCATCGAGAAGATGAAGATTTAATCAGTAATTGGGAATACTTCATTAAGCATGAAGAAGAGGATTTCCACGAGAAAATCGCTCCATATGTGAATAAAGAGTTAAGAGTAGAGGATATTAAGCTACTTGATCCAGCAATGGGAAGTGGACATATTTTAGTTTATGCCTTTGAAGTATTCCATCAGATTTATGAAAATTGCGGATATCCAGAACGAGAGATTCCCCGCTTAATCATAGAAAACAATTTATATGGATTAGATATTGATGACCGGGCATATCAGCTAGCAGCGTTTGCGGTAGTCATGAAAGCTGCTTCTTATTCTCGTCGCTTCTTACGAAGTGTTGAAAGAGATGGTATTAAGTTAAATTTAGCATCAATTCAAGAAACTAATCATATTTCAGACAGCGTGATTGCCTATATTGCTCAAGAAGAAAAAGGGGAGCGATATAACCAAGTAAAAGCCTTCTTTAATCAATATGAAAGTGCGAAAACATATGGTTCTTTAATCAATATTACAGAACGGGATACTACATTTATTGAGGAACGGCTAAAACATATTCAACATCATCCTGTAGAAGATCTGTTTTACGGTGAGCAACATGATATAGCAATAGAAGTACTGCCAGCATTAGTTCAGCAAACGAAGATTATGCGGAATGAGTACGATGTAGTGGTAATGAATCCTCCGTATATGGGGTTAGGTAATATGAGTAAAGAATTAGGGGATTTTCTAAAGAAATATTATCCTGATTCTAAAGCAGATTTATTTGCAGCGTTTATGGAAGTTGAGCAATATTTAAAAACAAATAGCTTTTACTCTGCAATCAATCAGCATTCATGGATGTTTTTATCTAGTTTTGAAAAATTACGAAAAAAAGTAATTTCCAATTCATTAATAGATTCAATGCTCCATCTTGGACCAAGAGCCTTTGAGGATATAGGTGGTGAAGTTGTACAGTCGACTGCGTTCGTCATCAGAAACA
This sequence comes from Niallia sp. MER 6, assembly GCF_023714395.1. NCBI lineage: Bacteria > Bacillati > Bacillota > Bacilli > Caryophanales > Bacillaceae > Niallia > Niallia sp. MER 6. The sequence continues at coordinate 99,488 of NZ_JAMAUK010000014.1, forward strand.
AAATAATAAAAGAAGTAAACGGTGTATATTTGAGGTTAGTTGATGAAAGAACTACAATTGAAAAACAAAAAAAAGCTATAGCTTTAGAAGGTAACTCATCTTGTTCTTATAAGTATCCATTTAACCAAAATAACTTCATAAAAATCCCCGGTAGTCCTATTTCCTATTGGATATCCAAACATAGTGCGAATTTGTTTAAAGAAACTATCGGAAAATATTTTAAAGCTAATGCAGGGATTTCCACTGGTAGTAATGAAAATTATATATTTTTCTGGCATGAAATATCATCTGAAAATATTGCATCATCTAAGAAAGAAGTAACGAATCCAAAAGTATTTTACCCAATTTCAAAAGGGGGACAATATAGAAAATGGTATGGTAATCAATTTTATGTGATTAAATATAATGTACAATCAATAAAAGAAATGGAGAAGTTTGCGGGTTTTAGACATGATGGTAATAGATATTATTTCAGAAATTTGTTGTCTTGGAGTAAAATTACGAGTTCAAAATTAAGTGTTAGATATTATGAGCCTAATCATATTTTTGATAGTGCTGCTCCTACCATTAGTACTGAAAATCCTGAATATGAACTTTTGGGATTTTTGAATAGCAAATTGTCTAATTATTTTTTAGCATTTATTAGTCCAACATTGAACTTTCCACCGGGATATATAGAACAGTTACCATTTTTAATAACTAAAAATGCTTCAATAGAAATAAAAGTAAAAAACTGTATTGAGTTAAGTAGAGATGATTGGAATTCTTTTGAGGAATCTAGAGAGTATAAAAGACATCCATTTTTAAACAACTCTATGGTTTTAATTGAAGATGCATATAATAATTGGATAGAATTAACGGAATATCGTTTTAACCAACTTAAACACAATGAAGAAGAGTTAAATAGAATTTTTATTGAAATTTATGGTTTACAAAATGAATTGTCACCAAATCTAGAAGACAAAGATATTACTATTCGGAAAGCAAATTTAACCTATGATATACGTTCATTTCTTTCTTATTTCATTGGTTGTATCGTTGGTCGATATTCATTAGATATAGAAGCTATTGCATATGCCGGTGGTAATTGGGATGAAAGTAAATATATATCATTCAAACCAAGTCTCAATGGTATTATTCATTTCACTGAATCAGCTTATTTTGAAAATGACATCATCACTCGTTTACGTGAATTCCTTGCTGTTGCCTTTTCACCAGAAACAGTAGACGAAAACTTACAATGGCTAGCCGAAGCAATTGAGATGAAAAAAGGTGAAGATGCGGAGGCTCGTTTAAGACGTTATTTCTTAGATGAGTTTTTTATAGATCATTGCAAAATGTATCAAAAGCGTCCGATTTATTGGTTAGTGGATTCAGGCAAACAAAAGGGATTGCGTACACTAATTTATATGCACCGTTATGAGCCAGATACAATGGCAACAATTCGTTTTGAACATTTACAAGAAATTCAAGCTAAGTATCAAAATGAAATTACAGATTTAGAAAACCGATTAGTAAATCCAAACTTATCTGCAAGTGAGAAGAAAAAGCTAGCAGCAGAAAAAACTTCTTTTGAAAAGAAAATGGATGAACTACGAGAATTTGATAAGCGACTTGCTGAAATAGCTAATGATGAGATTGAAATTGATCTAGATGATGGTGTGAAAGTGAACTACGAAAAGTTCTATCGTGGTGGTAAAGGTGTATTAGCGAAGATTAAATAAATCATCATGGCCTTCTTACTTTGGTAAGGAGGCTTGTTTCATATTAAGGTATAATTAAAATTATTAGTAAATATTCATAATGAGGTGACACAATGAATGTCATTGAACTGTTAAAAGAGCGAATAGAGGACGAACTATATAAAAAAAATAAGCCGCGCACGGTTATTTTTTGGTATGACGAGCAAGGAGAATATACTGTTTCTGATTTAGAAGAAGCATTTGCAGAGCAACCAATTCATATCCGCCAATTAACACGTAATAATTTCTTTACGCTTAAATTAGAAATCGAGTTGGAACAGAAAAAGGATTCTTTTTTATTATATGCTGATTTTGCAAAACCAGCGATAGAAGAGAACTTTTTACTGGATATGGAGCTTTACGGTGCTGAATTTAAAGCGGATACGAATGCTTTACTTGCAGAGCAGTTGCAAGTAAGTGATGCTATTTTAAGACCTTTAATTAAGGAATATGGAGAGTTTTTTAAAAGTGCAGAGCGTAAAAGTAAATTAAAGAAAGTAGTACCGCCTAATGCCACTGATCGCGAAATCGAGTATGCAATGTTAGCGGTGCTTACAGGCGCACCCATTGCAAATATGGAAGAGATTGCTCGCCATTTATTGTTGCGTGGCTTACAAGAAGAAACCAATGAAATATATAAAGCCATATCAAAACGGTTTAGCACGAATCGTATGTGGGAGCTAATTTCGGAATACTTTGGTTTGCATTCAAGTGATTTGACATTGCAGTATTTAATGGAACACGTACTGTATGCGCATTTCAAACGTCATGCACAATTTGAAGAACCATCATTACAAAAGAAATATGAAACAACACGCGGCAATGCATGTGCTTTATTTATTGATGACTGGCTACATACAAAAGAAAGCGAAGTAGAAGTCTTAGAAACCTATATGAAGGAAATCGAACAAAGATTTTCGATTATTGATGTGTTACACGAACGTCCAATCGAGCAATTTGCTGACATTTCAACTTTCCCAATAATTGATCATTTATTGATAAATAGGTTAACAGTGGAACTTCTTCATCAAACATCTAATTTTGATACTTGGAAAGAAATTTTGAATAAACGTTTGAAGATGCATTGGGCGAAACGAAATGAACGAATCCGAAGCTTGTTAAATGTATTGATAGATGCAGTTGGTTTGACAAAGTATAAAATGTATTTGAAGCAATATGATACTCGTGAGCCTTTATACGTCCAATACACAAGTGAACTTTACTTAATTGATCAAGCTTATAGACGCTTTATGACAGGGTTTATGCAATTAGAAAATAAAGAAATGCTTGAAGAACTAGCTGAGCAACTAACGAACTGGTATGAAAATAAATATTTATTGAAAATTGCTCAAGAGACCAATTATCTTTTAGAAACAGAAGAGGTAGGGAAATTACCTAAACAGGCTAAGTTTTATAAAGATGTCTTGCAGCCAATACTTGAGAAAGAATCAACACGGGTATTTGTAATTATTTCAGATGCTGTACGATATGAGGTAGGATCGGAATTAACATCTCAATTAAATTTACGTTCAAATGGGGTTGCCTCTATCAGTCCGTTAGTTGCGAATTTACCAACGTATACACAGTTAGGTATGGCTTCATTATTACCTCATAAACAATTAACAATTACTGAAAATGGGATAGTTTTAGCAGATGGTCAACCGACAAATGGACTGGCTAATCGTATTAAGATTTTACAAAATGCTCACCCAGAAGCAATTGCCTATCGTTTAACAGATTTATTAGATTGGTCAAGAGCGACAGCAGATGAAAATTTAAAAGGAAAGCGTCTCGTATACTTATATCATGATGTAATCGATGCAGCAGGTGATTCTGCAAAATCCGAACGAGATACTTATATAGCTTCAGAACGTGCAATAAAAGAATTATCAATTGCTGTTGATCGATTATCTAAATTGCAAGCAAAACGAATTTTTATAACAGCAGATCACGGATTCCTTTATCAGTATCCAAGAATTGAAAATGATATTAAAGTAGTGAGTGTTAAAGGTGAAATTATTGATTCGAATCGTCGCTTTGCTGTTGGTCATAATCTACTAATAGATGATGGAGCTATTAATGTGCCAGATGATTTTTCAACATTAGAAGGTGTTGAAAAAGTGATTGCTAAAGGCGTAAACCGATTTATTGGTGGTGGAGGATTACAGTTTGTACACGGCGGTGCAACACCTCAAGAAGTAATAGTACCACTAATTGATTATCGTCGTACTTCACAATCTCTTCCTGTTGAAATCAGTGTAGCCATGCCAAAACGTGTAATCACAGGTTACCGTATCCAAGTACCAATATATCAAGAACAAAGTATTTCACTGGAATATAAGGCACGTACAATTCGGGCTGCATTTTATCTGAATGATGAGCGAATTTCAAATGAAATTGAATGGACATTTGATATGGTGGGAGAAAACCATGAACGTACGGAGCAACTAACGTTTAATCTTGTAGAAAACTATTATCCAACAGGGCAAACTTGTGAGCTGAGAATGGTAACCGTGGAAGATGACAAAGTCACACCTTTTCGCGAGACAGAATTTACGATTCATATGTATAATGCGCTTTACTAAAGAGAAGCTAGAGAACTGATTACACAGTTCTCTAGTTTTTTTTGTCTTATATTTCTTCTAACAGTATCTGGGTGATTGCTATATAATTTAAATTAAGTTGATTGAACGTAATTATTGAAGGGGATGCCAATATGTTAAAAGTAGGAGAAATTATTAAAGGCTCTTTCTGGCCGGAAATTGTTGAAATAAAGCATTTTGAAGAAATTGATGATGATTTATTTTTAGTTGAATCAATTGGACGTAAAACTAATAAATACTATGAGCAGTATTTAGATAGGGTACAGCTAGGTCAATTAGAGAACATTCAAGAAGAGGAAAGTTCCTTTAATTCTGAAAGACTGCAACACTATTTACAATATTACATATTAAAGACAGAGGATAAGTTTTCGAAGTCTCGTGCGCGAGGAAACAAAAAGATTATCCCATTACCACACCAAATAGAAGCAGTTTATAGCCGCATGTTACAGTCACCTCAAGTACGATATTTATTAGCGGATGATCCCGGTGCAGGGAAGACAATTATGTCTGGTATGTTAATTCGTGAGCTAATTGCGAGACAAGCTGCAGAACGTATTTTAATTTTAGTTCCCCCTTTAGTGTTGAAGCAATGGCAAGAAGAACTAAAAGATAAGTTTGGAGAAGAGTTTACCATTATAAATCGAAGTATATTAAATAGCTCAAGTGAAGTAAATCCATTCGAATCACATGACAAAATAATTGCGTCAATTTATTGGGCTTCACGCGAAGAAATTAAAGCATTTATTTTAAAAGCACAATTTGATTTAGTAATCGTTGATGAAGCGCATAAAATGGCTGCATATACACATGGCGTCAAGAAACGGAAAGTAAATCGTACGAAAATATACCAGCTTGGGGAGAGTTTACTTCGTCATACAGAGCATTGCTTATTACTAACTGCTACACCGCATAAAGGAGATAAAGAAAATTTCCGGCATTTAATGAGTTTGGTAGACCATGATATTTTTTCACGTTTAAATACAGGTGATTCTATATATGAAAAGAGTAATCCTTTTGTTATTCGTCGTTTAAAGGAGACAATGAAAAATTTTGATGGTACACCGTTATTCCCAAAAAGAACAACAACGACAATTACATTTGAATTAAGTTATGGCGAACGCGAGCTTTATGAAGATGTAACTGCTTATGCACGCGAGCATTTTAATCGAGCAAAACAAAATAATAAACCAAACGTAGCATTTGCGATGATGATTTTACAACGTCGGCTAAGTTCGTCTTTAGATGCTATCTATTTATCTCTTAAACGACGTAAAGAAAAGTTAGAAGAATTATTAGAGTCTGAGTTAACAGCTACTAAATCGATTGAGCCATTTGAATACGATGAGCTTTCAACAGATGAGCAGGAAGAAATAGAGACTTTAGTTGAAGGTGAAACTGTTGTTATTGATATAGAGGAACTAAAGTTAGAAATAGAAATACTAGATGGATTAGTTCTTAAAGCAGGGATTCTCGTAAATCAAGATATTGAGCGTAAATATATAGAGCTAGAAAACACGTTATTTGGTCAGGATGGATTGCTTTCCAAAGGAGAAAAGATTCTTATTTTTACGGAATCAAAAGATACTTTATATTACCTTGAAAGAAAGCTCTTACAGCATGTCCCTGAAGTCACAAAAATCGTTGGGAACTATTCGATGGATCAACGTCGTGAACAAGTGGAGCGATTCCGAAATGATGTACAAATTATGCTTGCTACAGATGCCGGGGGAGAATCTATCAACCTTCAATTCTGTAATCAAATGATTAACTATGATATTCCGTGGAATCCAAATCGTTTAGAACAGCGTATGGGACGTATACATCGTATTGGACAAAAGAATGAAGTATTCGTCTTTAATCTTGTTGCGAAGAATACACGTGAAGGAGATGTATTGGTACGACTACTTGATAAGATGGAACAAATGCGCACAGATTTGGGACAAGATCAGGTCTATGATTTTATTGGTGAAGTACTAGAAGAAAACAATATCGATTTATCTCACTTAATGGAGGAAGCGATTAGCGGCCGTGAAAATTTAGATGAGCTGATTGCACAAATGGAAAAAACATTATCTGAAGAACATGAACGATTATTAGAATTAGCTAAACAAGAACGCTTCGATGATTCCAGTTTTGATTTACCGGGTGCAAGACGTGCATATCAAGAAATTTCAATTAGCAGTATGCCATCGCGAGTCTATGGTGAGTTTGTAGTAAAACAGTTTGAAGAAACTCGAATTAAAGTAAATATCTCAAATAATGGCAATACAGTTCGAATTGATCGTTTCCCTAAAAATATTCGTGAACTAATTAAGAAACGAAAATATTCTTTAAGAACTGATGAATCATTACGGTTTACATTAAGACCAGATAAACAAACAGAACAGTTATTAATATTACCGAATGACCATTCGTTAAAAAAGTTAGCGATGGAATTAGCGAGTCAAGAGTTGCAACAAGTGGCTTTACCAATTTGTACAGTAAAAACATATGTTAGTGAACCTTTAACATTAGAAATTAGCCGTATTAGTGTAGTTGATGGTACAGGCCGAGAGTTAGAACAAGAATTAATGTTATTAGCTAAAAGAGAAAATGGAGAATTTCTTCAAGTAGATCCATATTTCCTTTTCCAAAAGCAATTTGAATTAATCAATACAGTAGGAACAGAAGACAAATCATTTAAAAAAGAATCCATTCTTCAAGCGAGGAAGATACTTCAATCAGTTCAAATGAAGCGTGATGATTATTTAAATCGAAAGAGTACTTATTTACGTCGTTCATTTGATGAACAAATGCAAACGCTACAGGAAAGATTAACAAATTATTTAAGTGATAACCTAAATAATAAAAATAGCGCATTAATTAACCAAACCTATACTCAAATTGAAGATTTAGAGGAACGTAGTAAAGATCGGCTTGAAGATATTGAAAGGGAAAGAAGTATACAGTTACAGTCCATTAAGCCAATTACACAACTGCATGTACAACCAATTGTAAGTGCAGCACGTATTATTCCAAAAGATTTCATAGAAGTTGTAAAAGAGTATGAATATCAAAATGGACGATTAAATATCCGTGCTAAGAATGCATTTGGTTTAGTTGATTTCACTAGTGAAGAAGCAGAAGGTAATACACGATTTATTTTATTAACACCATCTTTGGAGTTGCTTTCACAACAATTGGAACTAAATGATTACCGAGAATTGAATGGATCGGTATATGTTTATGTGGTAAATCAACATAATATCGTAGAAGAAGTGAAAATGGATCAAATCATTGGAATCTAGTTAGAGAGAAAGTTATTCGATTTAAAAAAACTTCGCTTTTCCAATAGTTGGTAGTAGTTGAAGGGGGAATACTTAATTTGGGGATTAATCTTAGGAATTTCAAACTGTTGGTATTGGCAGCGAGAAATTAAAATTTTTTTTATTAAGTTCTAAAAATATCTTAAAATCTTAAAAAATGCGGCTATAATTTTTATAGTTTAAATTGAAAGGAGCGAAAATAATAAAATTAAGTATAAACAAATAAAATTAAATTTGTTTTAATTCAAATTAATTAAATTCAATTTAAAAAGGGAGATCCCCAACTTGGTTCTAATAATGTGTGTTTTAAACATTCATTATCTGAATAAGGAGGGGGTCTGTGACCGTCAAGTAGAATGACACAATTTCTGCTGACTAATTTGAAACACTTTTCTCACCAAATATCGTTTTTCGATGTTTCATTCTCCAACTGTCTTCATTTAAATGAATAATCTCTACTCGATGT
>NZ_JAMAUK010000150.1:0-255 GCF_023714395.1 Niallia sp. MER 6
AATTTCAGCGAAAACAAAAATACAGTTACATTCCTTAATTGATCAGGTATTCCCTGAGTATCGAGGAGTTTTCGGAAGTTTATACTCAAAAGTATCTTTGCTTACTTTACTAGAATTCCCTACTTCTAAGGCGGTATTAAGTGTCAGTGAAAAAGAATTAACTGATAAAATAGCTTCATTATGTAAGAATCGTTCGGTGTCCTGGGCAGAGGAAAAGGCACAAATGTTAATAGAGGCTGCCCTACGTAATCCATT
>NZ_JAMAUK010000151.1:0-250 GCF_023714395.1 Niallia sp. MER 6
GTTTTTTCACTACAATAAAGTATAGGAAAAGGAAAGTGGTTATATTTCAAGTCAAGACATTAAATACAAAAAAATACAGTCTAAATCATGTCTGTATAATAGTTTCTTTTGATGGCCATTGCCACTGGTATAGCCATCAAAGGAATCTTTTATTTGAGTTTAAATCGTTCGATAATTACAGACGGGGATTTCCCAGGAGCCCTTCGATAATCAGAAGGTATGTCAACTGTAATTGTCTCAAACAATTCAT
>NZ_JAMAUK010000152.1:0-249 GCF_023714395.1 Niallia sp. MER 6
TTAATCCAATCTTGGAATAGAGCATAGCTAACCCCAATTTTTCTCGCTATTGTATTTACGCCATCATCACCATCTATATATTCCAAAACGGCACTAATTTTTTCTTCTATTGAAAATTTGGCCATAAGAAAAACCGGGCATAGCCCGGTCCTTTTCATGGTTAGAGAATATCCGATAATTTGTACTCTATGCCATGTACCCCTTTATAATACTCAGGATACATTTCACCCCCACATTTTTCACATGCAA
>NZ_JAMAUK010000153.1:0-233 GCF_023714395.1 Niallia sp. MER 6
ATTTCCCATAGCGTAAGCTAGTAAGATCCCTGAAAGATGATCAGGTTGATAGGTTTGAGGTGGAAGCGTGGTGACACGTGGAGCTGACAAATACTAATAGATCGAGGACTTAACTAAAACGAAAAGCTAAAAGAACAGCTTAAATCGATAGGATGTTGGAGCGCGCGAGAAGCAGTCGCAAGACTGTGCACGAGTGAGTGAAACAGCCGTACGATTTGGCTTCTGCAGCTGGA
>NZ_JAMAUK010000154.1:0-219 GCF_023714395.1 Niallia sp. MER 6
CTTACTTACAGCTCCCCGAAGCATATCGGTGTTAGTACCGTCCTTCATCGGCTCCTAGTGCCAAGGCATCCACCGTGCGCCCTTTCTAACTTAACTTGTTTCGGCTAAAGATGTTACTCTTTACCCTGAAATTCTTCTATTAAATAGAGAATCTAAGATGGCGATTACTCGGTTTCTTTCTTGGTTCTTACTATTCATAATCTAGTTTTCAAGGAACAA
>NZ_JAMAUK010000155.1:0-218 GCF_023714395.1 Niallia sp. MER 6
GCTCTGATTCGGTTACTTTTTCGAGAATATGGCCATAGCCTTTTTTAGAATTTCTACCTCCTGTTTTAACCGAAGGTTTTCTTTCTGAATATCGGCTAACTCTTTTGGTGTCAGCGCCTCTTTTTCTGAACCAATAGGGGTAAAGTCTTTCACCCATTTATAAATCGTTACTTCTGATACGCCATATTCGCTGCTTAATTCTTTAACCGGGCTGCCGG
>NZ_JAMAUK010000156.1:0-207 GCF_023714395.1 Niallia sp. MER 6
TTTGGCCATCTTAAAGATGAAACCTCTATTAAAACATGTACAAGTTTAGATGAAGTAAAAAAGGAAATCAAACAATATATGATTTATTACAATTACTATAGATACCAATGGAACTTAAAAAAGATGACCCCTGTTCAATTCAGAGATCATCTTCTTACAGCAGCATAGACTTTTTATAAAATGTCCTTTACAAAGGGTACACTTTAT
>NZ_JAMAUK010000157.1:0-202 GCF_023714395.1 Niallia sp. MER 6
TGATGTTTATATAGAAATACTTTATAGTTATTAAAGTATTTCAAAACTTAGTGAACCAAAGGAATATACAACTAAATAACGCCTCAAAGCTTGTTATAGATAGGTTTGGCAAGGGTGCGTTCGACACGAGAACGGATGTCGTTCTGGTCGAACAGGAAAAAGAAATTACACAATCAGATAGTGAAATTTTAACCACTCTACT
>NZ_JAMAUK010000015.1:0-104970 GCF_023714395.1 Niallia sp. MER 6
GTGAAAATCTTTTTACTCATTATTTTCTCCGTCTCCATGTTTCTCTAGTTGTGTTACATAATTATACAAAAAAATACCCTATAGGTAGACTTTTTTTAAGTGTCTACTCTATAGGGTACATTTTAATTCCTTAACGGCTTTTTTTATTAGTCGAAATGAAGCTTATAATCATCTGCTTTGATAACTTTAAGTTTTCTGGCAAAGATATAAATTAAGGCAAGGTTGAGTATGACTGGAACGATAAAGAATACGGAAATCATAATGGTAATATTCTTATATGTCCACCCTCCGTCAGCCAAATGCATATAATTTAGCGGACCTACAAGTCCTGAAAGCCCAAAGCCTGCACTGTAAGGAGTGCCCTGTATATTTAAGAATCCTGCTAATGCACCTAGCACAGCAGCGGTTATCAGCATTGGAAACAATATCTTAGGCTTCATAAAGAAGTTCCTCATCTGAATCTTTGGTGAGCCGAGCACATGTGCCAACGCTGTTCCGAGTGCGTTAGCTTTATAGCTTGCAATTGCCAAGCCGATGCCTGCTGCAACAATTCCAAGGTTCGCTGCACCTGACCCGATCCCGGATAATGAAATAACAGTCGCAAGGCCGACGGTTGAAACGGGAGACAAAATGATAATGCAGAAAATGACAGAGATGATGGCTCCCATCAGTACTGGTTGAAGGGTAGTAACATGCTGAACCCCTACACCAATAATTCCTGTTGTGTTTTTTATGTAAGGCAAGATAAGATATCCAGCCATGCCTGGCACTAATATACTCAAGGTAGGCAAGAGTAGAATAGAATATGCCTTCAGGCGGTCTCCTACTAATTGGACAAATAATACGGTTAAAGCGGCAGTTAATCCTGTGTTGATGACGACCCCAATTCCGTTTAAGGTAAATAGCCCATCAGCCGTTTTTTGAATAACACCGCTCCCGACCATCGCGGCAATGCCGACACTCGCTGTTTGGATGGAGGTGAGCTTAAAGGATACTCCGACCATTACACCAATAAGCACAGGCAGCAGGCTCATCACAAATACGGTGATGTCATAAACATGTTGAAGGGATGGTATATAAGGTATCAGAAGCTTTAAAATTTCCCCTAAAAGTGCATTTGGTATTAATGAGACGACAATGCCAATACTGATTCCAGTTAATAATTTGTTGAAAAACTCTTTCATCCCCATAATCTCCATTCCCTTGTATTTTGTGGTAATTATATGCAATATATAGGTGGGCGTCAATAAAAATTTTTAATACTTTAACGCATGTGTGTGTAAAAGTGATGAAGTATTAAAAAAGGTAGTTGGAAGCAGATAAAAACCATAACAAATAACTGGAAAAACGTATTCAAGCGCTTGCCAGTTTGGTAGACTAAAGATGTATGGAAATTAAATAAAAGGTGCATAAAACATGAATTCATATAAGGATTTTAATGTAAAGGTTTATTACGGGGTTATAGCTGTTATCATCCTGTTCATGGTGACAGGAATGGTAGCAAGTTTATTCATGGAGACAGCGGGACTGCGCTTTGGGAATTACTTAAATGCAGTAGAAGTGGTCATATTATCTGTGCTGTTGCTGCTGTATCCGAAGATTTCTGGCTGGTGGCTTAATTTTTTAATCATCATCGTTGGAACGGCCTATTTTTATACGATATTTTATGTATATCCAGATACATGGTCTTCCTTTATTTTTGTATGTTTCATCCCGGCAATCTCCATTTTATTTTTTGATAAACAGCTTTTCATATTTTCAATGGTAATGAATATATGCCTTTACTTGCTTGGATATGGTTACATTCTGTTTATGGACAAGGCAGAGACATTTGGGCTGCTAGGAATAAATGTTCCAGGCAATGTTATTAACTTCCTAGGAAGCCAAGCGCTATTATATTGTATTTTTCTTTTAACATATGAACGAATAAAAAAACAGCAATTGTATTACAAACAGCTTCAGCAATCAGAAAGGCTGAAAACTACAGGTCAGTTAGCAGCAGCTGTAGCCCATGAAATCAGGAACCCATTAACAGTAGTAAAAGGTTTCCTGCAGCTCTATCAGCAAGAGGAGAAAATGGATGAAGGCTCCAAACGGAACTATAGCCTGATGATTGATGAGCTGAACACAGCAGAGCATGTTCTTTCTCAATTTCTGATGCTGGCAAAACCCGATAATGATATTAAGCTGGAGAAGGTTGAAGTAGACTACTTGCTTCAAAGCGTTACTGATCTAGTAAAATCATATGGAATTCTCAGGGATAATAATATATTTCTCCGTGATGTACAGAAGGATTGTTATATTTTAGTGAACACCATTGAATTTAAACAGTTGATGATCAATCTGTTGAAGAACGCAATGGAGGCATCGCCGTATGGTGAGCCAATCTTTATTGAAACAGAGCTGCAAAAGGATATGGTGGAAATAAAAGTGACAGACCATGGCTGCGGTATGTCAGAGGAGGAAGTCCAATCATTAGGGACACCGTTTTATTCCTTGAAAAGCAAAGGAACCGGTTTGGGAATGATGATATGCTTCAATATTGTCGAAAAGTATAACGGAAAAATCAACATTGAAAGCAAAAAAGGGGAAGGAACGATAGTTAAAATTCAGTTCCCGCTTGTAAAAAATCCGTAAGAAAAGGAAAGGGCAGCAAATTGCCCTTTCCTTTTTTATGGGAATATTGATATAAACAAGCAGGAAGACAAATAAAGTGCCCGTTTTATTATTTAGTTACTGGTTCTTTAGCTTCCCATAATTCCTCGGCAACTTCGACTACTAACCGCAGCTTTTCCCACTGCTGCTCTTCTGTCAGTTTATTGCCGTGGTGTGTCGACGCAAAGCCGCACTGTGGACTTAAGCATAGCTGCTCTAAAGGCAGGTGATTTGCCGCATCAAGAATGCGGGCTTTTAATGTTTCTTTCTTTTCTAATTCGCCAAACTTAGATGTCACAACTCCTAAAACAACCTTTGCTCCTTCATGAGGAATATGTTCAAGCGGTTTGAAGTCACCTGAGCGTTCATCATCATATTCAAGGAAGAAGCCATCAACCTTCTCTTTTGCAAGCAAAGTCGGTGCAATTAAAGAATAGCTTCCTTCGAAAGCCCAAGTTGATTGGTAGTTTCCTCTACACAAGTGGGTTGTAACAACAAGATCCTCTGGTTTATCTTCCAATATGCTGTTAATGACATACAATGCTAACTCAATCCAATGCTCCCTGCTGTACTCTCCGTCATTAAAGGTATGCTCTGGCGAAGAAAGTCTTGCAATATAAACATCGTCTAATTGTAAATAACGCACACCAGCATCATAGAAAGCTTTAATAGCGTCACGGTAAGTTTGGATTACGTCTTTTGTGAAGTCTTCTAAGTTTGGATAAATAGCTTCATTTCTAATAGTGCTGTAAAAAAGCTGGTTCGGACTAGGGATGGTTTGTTTCGCAACAGCGCGATCTCCGACGATGTCTTTAAACACTTTGAAATCTTCAATGAATGGGTGATTTGGATTGAAAGCAATCTTGCCGTTATTGCGGATATTATATTTTTCTGTTTCCACGCCATCAAATTTATAACCGCTTTCTGGTACATAGCCTTCGATTCCATCCAAATGCTCAAGGAAGTCAAGATGCCACCATGTGCGTCTAAATTCTCCGTCTGTCACGGCTTTTAAGCCAATCTCGATTTGTTTATCAACAATTCTCTTAATCTCTGCTGTTTCCACAGCACGAAGCTCATCTTTTGTAATATTGCCTTCTTTGAATTCTTTTCTAGCTTTATGCAAGCTTTCAGGCCGCAATAAGCTGCCAACGTGATCTGCTCTGAATGGACCTTGGTTTACTATTTTTGTCATGATTAACTCCTGCTTTCGTTATTTTATTTGGAATGAAAGAAGATAAGCCTAAAACACACAAAAAGCCTCTTCTTGTAAATAAGAAGAGGCGAACATTCACATTGGCTCTTCTTATCTTCAAGCGTTGCGCTTCTGGAATTAGCACAGTATTCTAAGCAGAATCTGTTGCTGAGGTATCAAAGGGCCAGTCCCTCCACCTCTCTCGATAAGAAATGATATTTTTATTTTTGTTTTTGAAATATCTGTATACTAGATTAATTGGAAAAATCTAAATAGTCAAGGAAAATATTTTATTATATTGATATACTTATTTTTTCTTGAACAGCAAATACATGAAGTAAGGCGCGCCAATAATGGCAGCCATGATTCCAGCTGGGACTCCGTCAGGATCAAGTATGTTTTTGCCAATTGTGTCCGCAGCCAGAAGGAAAAGCCCCCCGATCAGCAGTGCAACAGGTAAATACATTTTATGCCTTGGGCCGACTAATGCTTTCGCAATATGAGGTCCCATTAATCCTATAAAGGAGATGCTTCCTGTTGCGGAAACAGCAGCAGCAGCCAGAGCGACCGCAGCTATTGCCAGAACTATTCTCTCCTTCTGAACCGATGCGCCAATACCGACAGCAACAGGCTCGCTGAAGGTCAGAACATCGAGTTTATTCGCTTTGTATAAAGTAAAAGGAATAAATACAATCAGCCAAGGAAGCATAGCCAAAATATACGGCCAGTCTGTTCCCCAAACATTGCCTGCCAGCCATTTTGAAATGAACTCTACTTTTTCTCTTTCAGCAGAAGAAATCAGCACAACCATGATTCCTGATAAAGCCATAGAAAAGCCTACCCCAACTAGTACAAGGCGAGTTGGCTGGAAACCGAGGCCTTTATCGTATGAAAAGAAATAGATAAGCAGGGCGGACGCAACAGCACCGGCAAATGCACAAACTGGAATCATATAAACAAACGATCCAGCGTCAATCGGGAAAAACAGGAAAAAGATTGCAACAGCAACACCGGCGCCTGCGTTAATGCCAATAATGCCCGGATCTGCTAAATCATTTCTTGTGATGCCCTGCAGAATTGCTCCAGAAAGAGAGAGGGCAACCCCTGCAAGCAAGGTAACAATAATTCTTGGCAAGCGAACAGAATATAGAATAAATTCCTCTGAGAATGTGCCATTTCCAAACAGTGTCGGCAGAAGCCGTGACAGACCGAAGGAGGCGTACCCGATACTCAAGGAGATTCCAATAGTCAAAAATATGAGTGCTGCAAGCACGGTGATAACTAGTTTTTGTTTTTTCAGCAGTGCAGAGGATATCATGCGAATTTACTTCCTCCTTTTTTAACGATGAATAAAAAGAAAGGCAAACCTAAAATACTGATTATTGCTGCTACAGGTGTTTCATATGGAGCATTCATTGTCCTTGCAACAGTGTCAGCCATCAGCATAAAAATTCCACCTGCAATGGCTGTAATCGGGAGAAGAAAGCGATAATCTGTTCCTGCAGCCCAGCGGACCATATGTGGAACCATCAGCCCAATAAACGCCATATTTCCAACAAGTGCGACAGCGGCTCCTGCCAGAATAATAATAACAATAAAAAGCAGTCCCTTAACCAAGGCTGTCTTTTGCCCAAGCCCGACTGCTACATCTTCACTTAAGCTTAAGATAGTAAGCTGCCTGGATAAAAAGAAGGCAACAGCGATGCCAATAAGGATGGCAGGAAGAATAATCTTAAGCTGTCCCCATGATGTGCCAATCAGACCACCAGAAGTCCACATCGACACATTTTTATTGATGTGAAAAAACAGGCTGATTCCTTCAGCGATGGCAGTAAGGAATGCTGTTACAGCTGATCCTGCCAACACAAGCTTAAGCGGAGAGTTTCCTCCTTTTCGCATCATCCCGATTCCAACTACTAAAACCATGCCAATAGCGGCACCAACAAAACAGATTAACATTATACTGAAATAGTTTAATGACGGGATAAGTGCTAAAGATAAAGCTAAGGCGAAATTTGCACCTGCAGTCAATCCAAGCAAACCAGGATCAGCAAGCGGGTTTTTTGTTATGCCTTGCATGATAGCACCAGAAACGGCTAAAGCAGATCCCACTGCAATTGCAGCAACCTCTCTAGGAAGACGGATTTCCCGCAGTATATTGCTGTTTTGATTTTGGTGTTCAGAAGTGATGGCGAGCCATAAGTCCTTTAATGATGTATCGGCAGCTCCGAAGATCAAGGAGATGATAAATGCAGCAATCAAAAGAGAGATACCTATTAATAATTTCCATACAAACGAAATAGAATTAGTCATTTTATATCATCTTTTCTGTTTAGATTTGTATAAAAACATGCTGCGCACAAACGTGCACAGCATGCAATCCTAGTAGTTAGTTGCCTAGAAAATGCTCTTTAAAGAATTCCAGTTGATAATCAAGCGTCACAGGATCATTAAAGTAGAATTCATTTGCATTTGCTTTAAATACATGGTTATTTTTTACTGCTGGTATATTTTTGTATGCTTCTGTTTCTTGATAAGAGTTATCTTGATCTGCATATTCACTGATAATCAAGTAATCTCCTACATACTCAGGCAGCACTTCTGAAGATAATGCATAGTATCCGTCTGCAAGTGCCATTTCTTTCACCTTTTCGGGCATGTTCAGCTTCATTGCTTGATAGAGTATTTCAGTTCCGCGACCCCAGTTGTTGCCGAATACATACATTTGCTTATTAAAGTTTTCGATGACAGTTACTGTTGCATCTTCCCCTATTTTTGCTTTGATTTCTTTACCAGCTGCATCTGCACGCTGTTTAAAGTCATCAACCCAAACTTGTGCTTCTTTTTCTTTATTAAGAAGCTTTCCAATTTCAAGATGCTGTGTTAAATAGTCTGCCTTGCCATAAGTAAATGTGACAGTTGGAGCGATTTCATTTAACTTGTCTACATTTTTAATAGTTGATAATCCGATGATTAAATCTGGCTTTAATTCAATTATTTTCTCGAGATTTTCATCTGTTACTTCTTCTACGTCTTTCAACTCTGAATCAAATCTTGGGTTTTGCTTTGACCAGGAATCAACACCGACTACGTTTACTCCAAGTGCCATAACGTTACCAGTGAAGGTGGATAATACGACAACGCGCTGTGGATCTGCAGGTACTTCAACAGGTCCATTTTCAGACTGGTAAGTAATAGTTCCAGATTTTTTGTCTGTATCTTCTGTATTGCCGTTCGTTTCTGATGCCTTATTTCCACAGGCACTAATAACTAGCAATAAGATTAGAATCATTGGCAATAACGACTTCTTCATGTTTCTTGTCTCCTTTTATGAGGTGGTATGTTAAGCATATCGGCTTTTTCGTGCGAGGGTCTTCCCCTATTTCCGCATCAATTTGAAAAACTTTTCGTAAAATATCTTTTGTAAGGATTTCCTGCGGGCTGCCAGCTTTAACTACCTCACCGTCTTTCATTGCTATAATATAGTCAGCAAATCTCGCGGCTTGGTTTAAGTCATGAAGAACCATCACGATTGTTCTGCCTTGTTCTTCATTAAGCTTCTGGAGCAATTCGAGCACTTCTAATTGATGTGCCATATCTAAATAAGTTGTCGGTTCATCAAGAAAGATAATATCTGTTTCTTGGGCAAGTGCCATTGCAATCCATGCACGCTGTCTTTGACCGCCTGACAAGGCATCTACAGATCTGTCCTTGAATTCCTTTGTATTGGTCGACTCTAACGCCCAATCAATGGCCTCGATATCATGCTGTGATAGTTTTCCGAATCCTTTCTGATGAGGGAAACGCCCGTATGACACTAGCTCCCCTACTGTTAATCCTGCAACACTTTCCGGTGTTTGAGGAAGTATAGCCATTTCCTTTGCAAGCTGTTTCGTATGTATTTTGCTTATGTGCTTGCCATCCAACAGGACAGAACCAGACTGGTGCGGGATAATCCGCGTCATTGCTTTTAATAATGTTGATTTTCCACAGCCATTAGATCCAATAATTGTCGTGATTTTTCCATCTGGTATAACAACATCAAGGTTTTTAACTATTAGCCGTTCGCCATAGCTGATGCTTATATCCTCGGTATATAGTCGCCCCATCATTATCCTCCTATGATTTTCTATTATTAAATAAATGAGAATGATAATCATTTTGAACAAGTAAATCTTATTATCGTTTCATATTTCTGTCAATAATCCATTGTAAAAATTTTAAAAACGGGTTATGATACTAAATGAGAATGAGAATCAATTTAATTCCAAACCATAGGAGTGAAGTAATATGGAAAATACGGAAATATTCGATGTGACGATTATTGGTGGTGGACCAGCAGGACTTTACTCTGCTTTTTATAGTGGTTTAAGAGAAATGAAGACAAAAATTATTGAATTTTTGCCCCATCTTGGAGGCAAGCTTCATCTTTATCCTGAAAAGATGATCTGGGATGTAGGCGGCGTTACACCGCTTCCAGGAGAAAAGCTAAGAGAACAGCTAGTACAACAAGGGCTTACGTTTAATCCGGAAGTCGCATTAAATACAAAAATTACATCTATAAGCAAAAATGCTGAGGGATGTTTTATATTAGAGTCAGCTAATGGTGAGCAGCATTATTCAAAAACGGTTATTGTTGCTGTCGGCAGCGGAATACTTACTCCACAAAAAATAAAAATTGAAGGTGCTGAAAGATTTGAGGTTTCCAACTTGAATTATACAGTTAAATCTCTCATGCAATTCAGAGATAAAACAGTCATTATTTCAGGCGGAGGCAATTCAGCAATAGATTGGGCCCTTGAATTAGAGCCAATCGCTAAAAAGGTATATATAACTTGCAGAAAAGACAGCTTTAAAGGACATGAAGCTAAAGCTACACAGCTTATGGAAAGTAAGGTAGAATGTCTTTTCCACACATCGATTACAAAGCTTATCGCAAAGGATGGTCATGATACGATTGATTCGGTAGAAGTCACAAATAATCAGACAGACGAAGTCGGTTTGCTTGATGTTGACGAGGTTGTCATTAACCATGGCTATGAAATGGATTCCTCATTATTAAAGAACAGTGATCTGGAAATCAAAATGTTGGATGATTTTTATATTGCCGGCAATGCCAACAGTGAAACATCTGTTGAAGGATTGTATGCTGCCGGAGACATTCTGAAGCATGATGGAAAGGTTCACCTGATTGCAGGTGCTTTTCAAGATGCAGCCAATGCGGTAAATAAGGCAAAGCTGTTCATTCAGCCAGACGCCAACACTAGTGCGATGGTTTCTTCTCATAATGAAGTCTTTAAAGAACGAAACAAAGACATCGTCAAAAATATGATGCAATGTGACGATTGCACACAAATGAAAGTGAAGATATAAAAAAATCCGCTGTACTAGCAGCGGATTTTTTTGCTATTTAACCGAAACAGCCATCTTCAATGCAACAACAGGATCCCCTGTTGTTGCAAGAGTGTATAAAGTGGAGTCATCCTCCCATATTATCCGAATCTCAGCATTATTTTCACCTTTTGGATAGCTTACCTCTACCATGCCTTCATCATGAGGAGCAGGCAGAGCGTGTTCCTCTAAGTATTTTACCATCTTTTTGCCGTCTACCTGTAAATCGCGATTATCAGCAGACACCGCTTTAATCTGTAGAACCCATCTGCCTTCCTTCCATTGAAGATAAGTACTTCCTGCTGCTCCTTCGAGTATACCGTTGATGCCGTAGCCTAAATCGACAGACATATCCTCAGGGATATTCTCTTCATCAAAAGCGGGGAACGCAGGAGCATCCTCATCTGTAGTTGCTGTGAACTCTGCTAATGGCTCACCAGCTTGATTTGAATCTTCGGCTACAGACTCGTAAAAGCGGATGCTGTAGCCAACCTGTGTGTTTTCCTCAATATGTGCTCCAAGATAATTGCCATCCTCAACAGGAAAGCTTTCTGGCAGCAAAGCATCTTTTATTTTCAACTCGTTTCTGATATCTGTTAATACTTCTCTATTAGTAAGCTCCGTGGCGGCATCTGTGTTGTTAGCAGTTTGTTCTGCTTGCACTTGATTGCTGCTAGCAGAAACCTTCGTATTCTCCGTACTATTTGCTTGTTCCTTTGTACTGCAGCCTGTGAGTAAAAGGCAGCTGGCAGTCAGCATAATGGGAAATATTTTCATTGGTATTCTCCTTTCTACTCCATTCTTACTTGTTCTTTTCCCTATCTTTCATTAAAAATGAGTTTTTTTGAAAATTTTTTTTAAAAATTTACGAAAATTTTGAACACCGTTGTTCATAAAATATGTCATGTTAAATGACAAATTAAGGTTTGCGAAGAATAGTCTTTTTTAGCTGTTAAAAGCAATAGAATAGACTGAATGCTTAATAATAGGGAAATATGCAGTTATTTTAAATATAAATGTAATTATACTAATAAATATAAGTGTTAGATTATGTGACAAATTTTAATTTAATAATAAAACTATATGCAAATATCTACTTTGGTAGAAGGGGATTAGGTTGTAAATAACTTGTTTTGTGAAAAGATATAACATCAAAATGGCAAAATCAAGGTATTGCTTTCTACAATAATTTGAGGTTAATATAATAATCACATTAGTTCCATTTTTCAAAAAACTATTAGTGAATATGAATAATTTGGTTCTAATAAATAACGAGAGAGTGCCGATAAATAGGAAAGCAGCGCTAATTCTAAACAAAACTGTCTTAAATTTTCAGAGTTATTAAACTAATTAATAATTATATTAAAAATAAAGACAGCGGCGTACTAGAATAGCAATTATGTTTCAAAGAGATAGAGAAATAGCTTTGGAGATATTATTTTCGGAATACTTAAACAAAAGGGGAATTCAAACATGAAGAAGAAGCTTAGTTATTTGTTAGCAACGTCTGCTTTAGCGGCAGGAATCTTGGCTGGATGCAGTCCAAAAGGTGACAGCGGTGCAAGCAGTGATGAAATAAAATTCGGAATCAATTTAGAATTATCAGGTCAGGTTGCATCATATGGACAATCATTAGAAAGTGGAATTGATTTAGCAATTGAAGAAATCAATGCAGACGGCGGAATTGACGGCAAAAAAATTGTCCCTGTAAAGGTTGATAATAAATCAGATCTTACAGAAGCAACAAACGGAGCCCTTAAATTAATTGAACAAGATAAAGTATCGGCAATCATCGGTGCAGCAACAAGCGGTGATACAGTAGCACAAGTTCAGATTGCCAATGATAAACAAACGGTATTGCTAACTCCATCAGGAACAGCACCAAACGTTACAGTAAATGATGATGGCTCTGTAAACGAATATGCTTTTAGAACATCCTTCATCGATCCTTTCCAAGGAAATGTTGCGGCAAACTTCGCAACAGAAAAACTGAATATTAAAAATGCAGCAATTTTTGCTGACAGTGCCAGTGATTATGCGAAAGGTTTAGCGGCAGCATTTAAAGAAACATTTGAAGCAAATGGTGGAAAGATTGTGTCTGAAGAAGCTTATGTAGCAAAAGATACTGACTTTAGCTCTACATTGACAAGAATTAAGTCAAAAAATCCAGAATTCGTATTTATTCCAGGCTATTACGAGGAAGTTGGACTTATCATCAAGCAAGCTCGTGAAATGGGTATCACTGTACCATTTATGGGAGCAGACGGCTGGGATTCACCAAAGCTTATCGAACTTGCTGGTGCAGAAAACTTGAACAATACGTATATCACAAACCATTATTCTTCTGAAGATCCAGATGAAAACATTCAAAAATTCGTTAAAGCATTTAATGATAAATACAGCAAGAGCCCTGACGCGTTCAATGCACTTGGCTATGACTCTGTATACTTGTTGAAAGATGCAATTGAAAGGGCTGGAAGCACAGATTCAGAGAAAGTGAAAGACGCATTAGCTGAAACAAAAGATTTATCCTTAATCACTGGTGTAGTCTCCATTGATGAGAATCATAACCCAATCAAATCTGCAACAGTGCTTGAATATAAGGATGGAAAACAAGTCTTTAACTCAAAGGTTAATCCTTAATAGTTCAAAAAATGGGGGGGAGCATCCTCCCTATTTTATATTTTAGGAGAAAAAAAGGTTAGTTTTGGAAGAAGGAGTGAGAAAAAATGGAATGGATACAGCAGCTTGTCAACGGCATCTCCCTTGGCAGCATTTACGCACTTATCGCATTAGGTTATACAATGGTTTACGGAATTATTAAACTTATCAACTTTGCCCACGGGGATGTCTTTATGGTCGGCGCCTTTATAGGCTTTTATTCCATTACAGGCTGGGGATTGGGGTTTTTCCCTGCATTGATTGTTTCCATGGTAGCATGTGCTATTTTTGGTGTAATTATTGAAAGAATTGCTTATAAAAGACTGCGAAATGCTACTAGGATAGCGGCCCTTATTACTGCTATCGGGGTTTCGTTATTAATTGAATATGTATTTATTTACTTTAGAGGAGCAGGCTTAGTTGCCTACCCGAATGTACTGCCAACAAAAACATTTGAAATTTTCGGTGCGCAAATCAGCAGCAAGTCGCTATTAATTCTAGGAACTTCTGTAACGTTGATGCTTATTCTGCAATTCATTGTCCATAAGACGAAAACAGGAAAAGCAATGCGCGCAGTTTCTCATGACATGGATGCTGCGAGGTTAATGGGGATTAATGTAGATAGAACAATCTCAGCTACATTTGCTATCGGATCGGCTCTCGCTGGGGCTGCAGGTGTTATTTTCGGTGCTTATTATACAAAAATCGAGCCATTAATGGGTGTAATTCCAGGGTTGAAGGCTTTCGTTGCTGCCGTACTTGGGGGTATTGGCATTATTCCTGGAGCAATGGTGGGCGGACTTATTTTAGGTCTTGTTGAGACAATAGTAAGTGCACTCGGCTTCTCACTTTGGAGAGATGCTGCTGCATTCATCATCTTAATTCTGATACTTATCTTTAGACCAGCTGGTATTTTAGGTAAGAATACGAAAGAGAAAGTGTAGGTGAAGACAATGAAAAAATCAAAAAGTTTCTGGGTGTTTTTGGTGCTTTCCATTATTGCCTACAGTGTTATCCAATATTTAATAACTTATGGAATAATTGATTCTTTATACAGCAACATGATTATCTTGATTGCGATCAATATTATGCTGGCAGTCAGCTTGCATTTAGTTATTGGGATAACAGGCCAGTTTTCAATTGGACATGCAGGTTTCCTTGCTGTCGGTGCTTATGTATCTGCGATTGTAACGATGAAATTACAGCTTCCTTTTCCTGTCGCAATTATCGCAGGCGGTGTAGTCGCAGCTCTGGCTGGCTTATTGGTCGGAATCCCGACATTAAGACTAAGGGGAGACTATTTAGCAATTGCTACATTAGGCTTTGCAGAAATTATTCGTATCTTTTTCTTGAACATTGATTATGTTGGCGGAGCTGCAGGGATGCAGGTTTCCCATATGACCACTTGGACATCTGCATTCATCTGCTTGTTTATTACAGTGTTAGTTATTGTTAACTTTACGAACTCTCGGCATGGACGTGCAGCCATTTCTATTAGAGAAAATGAAATTGCTGCAGACGCAATGGGAATCAACACAACTTATTATAAAGTCGCAGCATTTGCAATTGGCTCCTTGTTTGCTGGGGTTGCAGGCGCACTGCAGGCACATAATTTCTATATTATTAACCCTACTAACTTCGGTTTCTTGAAGTCTTTTGACATCTTAATTTATGTTGTTTTAGGTGGATTGGGAAGCTTGTCTGGTTCTGTGATTGCAGCTGTTTTCTTGACCATCATCTCCACCTATCTGCAGGATTATCCATCAACACGGATGATTATCTACAGCTTAGTTCTCGTTATTGTTATGCTATATCGTCCTAAAGGTTTAATGGGCACATTGGAGATCACTGATTTATTTAAGCGGAAAGGAGGCGGTTCGAATGGCAAACAATGATGTGCTTTTGCAAGTGAAGGGTGCAGGCATTCAATTCGGCGGATTAAAGGCCGTTTCAGAAATTAATATAGAGCTTAACCGCGGTGAATTGATTGGTCTTATCGGTCCGAATGGCGCAGGGAAAACTACAACATTCAATATGCTGACAGGTGTCTATGCACCTACAGAAGGAGAGATTTTCTTTGACGGAAAAAAGCTGAAGGGCTTGAAGCCATACCAGGTAACACGGCGCGGTATCAGCAGAACCTTCCAGAATATCCGTTTGTTTAATGAATTAACTGTTCTGGACAATGTAAAGGTAGCCTATCATTCTTTAGCTAAGCATTCGATGTTGAGCAGCATACTCCGCCTTCCTTCCCACTTTGCAGGTGAAAAGGAAATGGAAGAAAAATCGATTGAATTTTTAAAGATTTTTCAGCTTGACCGCTATAAAGACGAAAAAGCAAAAAACCTGCCATACGGCCAGCAGCGCCGGCTCGAAATTGCCAGAGCGCTTGCAGCAGGTCCTAAGCTGCTATTGCTTGATGAGCCTGCAGCAGGGATGAACCCGCAAGAAACACATGAGCTCATGGAGTTGATTGCATTTATTAGAAAACAATTCGATTTGACGATTCTGTTGATTGAGCATGATATGCCTCTAGTCATGGGAATCTGTGAGCGCATCTATGTTTTGGATCATGGACAGCTGATAGCAGAGGGTACTCCTGATGTAATCCGCAATCATCCAAAGGTAATTGAAGCATATTTAGGCGAGGAGGTTGCAGAATAATGCTGAAAGTAGAAGACATTAATGTCTATTATGGCAATATACAAGCATTAAAGGGAGTCAGCCTCGAGGTGAATGAAGGAGAAATCGTCACACTTATTGGTGCAAATGGTGCAGGAAAAAGCACGCTCCTAAAAACATTGTCAGGGCTGCTTAAGCCAAAGAAAGGAAGCATTGAGTACTTAGGCAAGTCTATTTCAGGAAAAGCAGCTCAAACGATTGTTAAAGCGGGTATTTCCCACGTACCAGAAGGACGCAGAGTTTTCTCCAACATGACAGTGGAAGAAAATCTTGAATTAGGTGCTTACTTGCGCAATGATAAAAATGAGATAAAAAAAGATTTGGAAAAAGTATATGAAGTGTTTCCGAGATTACTGGAACGGAAGAAACAGCTGTCAGGAACACTTTCCGGCGGAGAACAGCAGATGCTAGCAATGGGAAGAGCTATCATGGCAAGGCCAAAGCTGCTTTTGCTTGATGAACCTTCCATGGGCTTAGCGCCGCTGTTTGTAAAAACAATATTTAAAGTTATTCAGGAAATAAATGCAACAGGAACTACCATATTATTAGTCGAACAAAACGCCAATATGGCTCTGTCCATTGCAAACAGAGGCTATGTCATCGAAACAGGCAAGGTTGTGCTGTCAGGGACAGCCGCCGAGCTGTTAGAAAGTGATGATTTAAAGCAAGCCTATCTTGGCGGACATTGATGGTTTTGGTAAGCTGCCTTTAGTAAGGCGGCTTTTTTTATGTGGCAGTAATTTTCTAGCCAGAATGTACAGCATAATACAGGCTTAAAAAATCACTAAATTTTTATCAAAACAGCCAATCACCATGTATTATATAAATGAGAACCCTCAGAATTAAAAGTTGTTAGGGAATGCTTGATTTCAATAATATAAGAGTTTCTATAGATGACTCAATGGAAGTATAACAATTTCCGATGGGAGGAATCATTGTGAATTTGCTTGTAACAGGCGGAGCCGGCTTTATTGGCAGTAATTTTGTCCGTCATATGCTTGATACATATCCAAATATGATTATTGTTAATCTCGACTTGCTGACGTATGCAGGTAATTTAAACAGCTTGGCGGATTTAAAGGGAAATCCTCGCCATAAGTTTGTTCATGGCAGCATTACGAATCGAGAGCTTGTTAATCATTTGCTTGATGTTTATAGTATTGATGGAATTGTCCATTTTGCTGCAGAATCGCATGTAGACAGAAGCATTATTAATCCGGGTGCTTTCGTGGAAACAAATGTGCAAGGGACGCTAGTTTTGCTGGAGGCAGCAAAGATAAAGGGAGTTGGCCGGTTTGTGCATATTTCTACAGATGAGGTTTATGGAAGTCTTGGCGAATCTGGCTATTTTACAGAAGGCAGCTCCATTGCTCCAAACAGTCCATATGCGGCAAGTAAAGCAGCAAGCGATATGCTTGTTCGCTCCTATTATAAAACGTATGGTTTAGATGTAAATATAACAAGATGCTCTAATAATTATGGGCCATATCAGTTTCCTGAAAAGCTCATTCCGCTTTTGATTACAAATGGTGTGAATGGGGAGAGGCTTCCTGTTTATGGGGATGGAAAAAATATCCGCGATTGGATTCATGTTAAAGACCATTGTGCTGCAATTGACCTTGTTCTGCGCAAAGGAAAAAAAGGGGAAGTTTATAATATCGGCGCAAGAACAGAAAAGACCAATAATGAAATAGCGCAGTTAATCATGAAAGAATTAAAGCTGCCAGAAAAAAGGCTGCTATATGTAAAGGATCGGCCTGGTCATGATTATCGATATGCTGTCAATCCGGAAAAGCTGGAGAAAGAATTAGGCTGGAAACCAATGTATTCTTTTGAGACCGGCATTAAAGAAACAGTTGATTGGTATTTGGCTAATGAATCATGGTGGGGCCCTTTAAAAGGCAAGCAAGGAACATAACATAATCAGGGGTAAAGGCGCACTAAAGGGAGTCACTTATTCTTTAATGTGCCTTTTATTCATTTTTACCTCATGTATATTGCAAGGTCTGGATGACTGCCTGTAGTGATAACTTCACGAAGAATTTTCGCTAAGGCCATGCTGTAAACAAGACCGTTATCTCCATAAGCCATTAAAAAGTAGCAGTTAGGAAATTCCTCGTATTCCCCTATTAGCGGAAGGCCATCATGTGTCCCTCCATAAAAGGCACCTAAATAGTAATCTGCTTGAAGAGCTAGATCAGGGAATAATTTTTTGCATTCTTTTATAAGCTTGTCTTTTCGGCCGATAATTTTTGCATCCCGCTCTTCGGCAATAGCAGTGTTTTCATCCAAACCGCCAATAATAATGCGGTTATCTGAAGTTGTACGCATATAAATGTAAGGACGGGCAGTCTCCCATATCAATGTGCGCTTATGCCAGCTGGAGAAATCTTCAACCGGATTAGTAATGACAGCATAGGAGCTTGACAGTACACTGTTTTTTTCTTGTTTAAATTCTAGGTTTTCGTAGCCTGCAGCAAAAATTACATGTTTAGCTGTAATCGAGTGACCTTTATCTGTATACAGAACGGCTTGGTCCTTTTCTAGCTTCTTGCCATTTATTCTTGTGTTTTCGTAAATAGAGACTTTCTTTTTCGCAGCACCGTCTAAGAGGGCGTGATTGAACTTGAAAGGGTTCAGCTCGCCGTCATTATATGTATAAAGGGCTTTGTACTTGCTGAATCCATATTTCTCTTTTATCTCCTCTTCTGAAAGCAAATCAGCCTGAAAACCGTGCTTTGTAAGATAAGCATACTCTTTATCAAGCTTGACAACATCCTCTGGGTAGCTCGCATAATAAAGGCTGTCTCGCCGCTTGAAATCAGAGGCAATATCAAGTATGGCTGCTGCCTTTTCAATATCATTGATTGCTTCTTCACATAGCTTTAAATGTCTGATTGCCAGCTCCTCACCAAAGCTGTTTACAAGCTCAAACAGCATTTTATCGCCAAGGTATTGAATCAGAGCCGTGTTTGTTGAAGTGCTGCCTTCTCCAATCCTCCTTTTGTCCACTACAGCAACATTCAAGCCTGTATCCTTTAAGTAGTGGGCACATTGGGCACCAGAGCTACCGCCGCCAACAATCAGCACATCACAGTTAATGTCCTCCTCTAATGAAGGATAGACAGGTGCTTCTGGAAATGTAGTCGGCCAATAATAGTTTCCAGCTTGCAGTTTCATTGCGTTTTTCCCCTCTCTTCATTTAATCTAATCATATAAAGGTTAATTCCTGCATAGCATTTCCTGATTTCAGAGTTTTTACTTAGAATGGAAGTGTTAATGTAAAAAAATAAAGGTAAAGGCTAAAATTATGACACCATTTACAGAGAAGGTAATTGAAATCATTCAAGCTATTCCATATGGAAAGATCATGACATATGGCCAAATAGCAAAAGCAGCAGGGAGCCCGAGAGGTGCAAGACAGGTCGTAAGAATTCTGCACACTTCTAGCAGAAAGCACAATCTTCCTTGGCACCGGGTCGTCAACGCGAAAGGTGAGATAGTGATAAAACAGGAGGAAGGAAGTGCTATGCAAAAGCAGCTTTTGGAAAGTGAGGGTGTAGAGTTTATAAGTGCGAACAAGCTTGAATTGAAAAGATATCAGCACATTCCTTTAGAGGAGTGGGAAAGAGATTATTTTGATGAATAAGACAGACAGAAATAACAGTCACAATCACTTTTACTGCATCTAAAAAACCCTTCAAAACCGCCTTTAGGATTCGAAGGGTTAATGGCTCAGCGAAGTTTTTTGTTTTAGTTCCTGTAAAGATTGCTGAAAAGCGCTGTTAAAGTGGTCGGGATTATCCATCATGACATTATGTCCTGCATTTGGAATGGTGATGAGTTTTTTGTATGGTGCCTCCATGAGAGGATAATATTTCTCCAATAAGTAATTAAAATGAAGATCATATTCACCAACCATGTAAATGACAGGTACATGGTAGTTCGAAGGAAGCTTCCGCAAATCGTATCTCATTGCATATTTCGATAAGGGAGCTTGAAGCTTTTCCATCTTGAGAAAATAGGTTAAATGCCTAAGAGAAAAGTAAGGCGAAACTATTCCAGCCTTTATGAAAATAAAAGAATCCTCTACGTAAGAAATATACTTCTTTGCAACCTTATACATTTTTAGAACTGCAGCTTCGGTTGCTTTAAGGCTGTCATGCAA
This sequence comes from Niallia sp. MER 6, assembly GCF_023714395.1. NCBI lineage: Bacteria > Bacillati > Bacillota > Bacilli > Caryophanales > Bacillaceae > Niallia > Niallia sp. MER 6. Next base: position 18,753 of record NZ_JAMAUK010000015.1, read on the forward strand.
TCCTTTTTGCAAACGGTCCAAAATCTCAGCATCCTTTGATTCCCCTTGTACAAGAGCTTTCTTTCGTATTTCAGCTGCCATAAGTGCAGCACCTTCATTTAAATGAACGATTTGAGAGATGCTGATATAAGCTTTTGTCAGTTCAGGGTAGCGCTGGACAAACATGCTGCCGATAATCGTACCCCATGAGTGTCCCATTATTATGATGCTTTGCTGGTTAAAGCGCTTTGCCAAATAGAGGGTGATTTCATGAATATCCTCAACAAGCCGGTCGGCGGATAATGTAGCAAGGACATCAGCTGCATTCTTTTTGTTCAGAAAATACGTCCTGCCTGTATTTCGCTGATCCCAATTTACAATGGTATAATCCTGCTCCCATTCATATTGATACGTATGCAGCACAGGAGTCATCGAAATGCCTGGTCCACCATGAAGAAAAAGAATAACTGGATTGCCAGTATGCTGTCCTCTTATATATAAGTATTGTTCTATTCCGCCAATATTAATTGTCAGTTCCTGATCAATCCCATTTTGTGATTGAATTCTATGCTTCTTAAGCATATTATTTGCGAGAATTCTCCTGCAGATAAAAAGGATGGTTATAAGAAGGAGGAACATGACCAATGCTTTTATGAAAATAAATTTTATCACTGGCTGTACCTCCGTGTTAGTCTTCATTTTATAGTAATGCTTTCTTCTAGACATTAGCAGATTAACTGGAAACAAACAATAATTTTTCCAACTTTTCACAAAAAAGGATGCTTGAATCTATCTATAGCACTAGCATGGTCAAATATTTGGAAAACTATTAAACAAAACTAGAACCCTGATGCAAATTAGCATCAGGGACTCTGTTTGTTAGATTACCGTAGACATTGTTTCTTTCAAAACTTTTACAGAATGGTCGAATTGTTTTTGTTCCTCTGTGTTTAACGGAATTTCAAGCACCTCACGAATTCCATTCACATTAATTACAGCAGGAACACCGATATAAACATCTTTATGACCGTATTGTCCATCTAAGTAAACAGATACAGGCAGGATAGAATTTTCATTTCCTAATATAGCTTTTGTGATGCGAACAAGAGACATTCCGATTCCATAATAGGTTGCGCCTTTTCTCTCAATAATATGGTATGCCGCATCTCGGACATTGACGAAGATATCATCAAGATCCTTTTGGCTGTACTTGCTGTTTTTAGCGATAAGTGTCTCGATTTCTTCCAATCCTATTGTTGTGCGGCTCCAGACTGGCAGTTCTGTATCACCATGTTCCCCAATGATAGCAGCATGGACGTTTCTAGTATCAACATTAAAGTATTCACCAAGCATATAGCGGAATCTAGCTGTATCTAAAGTTGTTCCAGAACCGATTACCCTCTCTTTAGGCAAACCAGATTCTTTCCATGTTACATATGTCAGAATATCAACAGGGTTTGTGGCAATAAGGAAAATGCCGTTAAAGCCGCTGTCCATTACATTTCGGACAATCGTTTTGAAAATCGCTGTATTTTTTGCTACTAAATCAAGACGTGTTTCACCTGGTTTTTGAGGCAAGCCTGCAGTGATGACAACTAAATCTGCCTCTCCGCAATCTGCATATTGACCGCTCCATACCTTCACTGGAGTAGGTGCAAAAGGAATTCCATGATTTAAGTCCATTGCCTCTCCTTCGGCTCTTTTTTCATTCACATCAATCAGTACTAGCTCTTCGGCAACACCTTGATTGATGAAAGAATAAGCATAGCTGCATCCGACTGCACCAGTTCCAATTAAAACGACACGATTGATATTTTGCTTTTTCATAAGTAACTCTCTCCTTTAGATGATTAATATTTTAAAATAGTATCCAACTGACTAATCCAACTAACACTAGCAGACAAATGCTGTATTTAATGGTTACTTTAAACAAGTCGCTGTCTCTGCCTGCCAATCCTACTGCCGCTGCTGCTACAGCGATTGATTGTGGAGATATCATTTTGGCCATTGTGCCGCCAATGACATTGACTGCAACCATTGTTTCAGGTGCAATGCCAATTTGAGTGGCTGTGACAGCTTGCAGTGGTGCAAATAAGGAACCACTGTTAACAACAGACCCTGTAAGGAAAACACCTACCCAACCTAATAATGGTGCAAATAATGGGAAGATATCCCCTGTTGATGCAAAGGCAAGACCGAGTGTAGAAGACATGCCAGAATAGGTGCATATATAGGCAAATCCAAGCACACTGCAAATAGTCAGTACAGGTGCTAACAGCTCTTTTGCTGTTTCTTTCGTTGTTTCCATAAGCAGTTTTTTTCGGCATTTAAACAATATGCTCGCAACAATGATTGTAATCACAATTGCTGTTGTTGTAGATGAAAACAAATCCAGTTTAAAGATCGCTGCATATGGGGTTGCTTCTGGCACAATTGGTGCCAGTTTTATCACATTGTTATTCAGGAATGGAATTGGCAGCTGAAGCACTAATTTTTCCAATGGCCCGCCTGAAATAAATAAGTTCTTGAAAAAAGATAAGTTGAACAAAGTAACAATAATAGTTAAAAAGATAAATGGCAGCCAAGCATAGGCAATAGTAGATAATGAGTACTTCACCGTACTATCAGCTTTTTCCTTCTGATTAACACGGTAAATCTCCTTAGGCTGCCATTTTTGCAGAAAGAGAGCTAGTGTCACAAGGCTGACGATGGCTGCAAATATATTGGCTAACTCTGCTCCGATAAAGTACAGCACCAAAGCTTGAGTAATGGCGAAGGACAAACCAGATACGAGCACTGCCGGGTATGTTTGTCTAATACCTTTCCAGCCGTCGATGATAAACACGAGCAAAAATGCAACGAATAGGGCGAGAATCGGAATAATGATGGCGGTATACCTGCCGACTGAAAGTCCATCCAGTCCTGTGAGGAGTGATGGAACGGTTACAGGTATTCCCATTGCTCCATATGCACCGCCTGCAATGTTGGCAATCAAGCAAAGACTTGCCGCATAAATTGGACTGAAGCCCAGCCCTACTAATATGGCAGCGGTTATCGCGACAGGTGCGCCAAAACCAGCTGCTCCTTCTAGGAAGGCTCCAAATGAGAAGGCTACAATCAAAACCTGCAAGCGTTGATCTGATGTAATAAAGGATATGCTATTTTCGATAATGGCAAACTTACCAGTTTTGACAGTAATCTTGTAAAGGAAGATGGCGGCAAAGACGATGGAAGCAACTGGCCAAATTCCTGCAAGTGCACCGTATAATGCTGACATAAGTGCTAAAACAAAAGGCATTTTATATATGAGAACAGCCACAATTCCTGCAGCGATAATACTCAATGCTCCTGCGATATATCCCTTTAACTTAAATAAAGTCAACATGAGGATGAAAAATAGTATCGGTATTGCAGCGATGATAGCTGAGATCCATAAGTTATTCATTGGATCATAGACTTGGTTCCAAGGTGTCATGTTTTTTCAGCTCCTCTTAAATAAAAGATTTAATTTACAATGTCATTATAAAACATACTTTGTGAAATATATCACATAATTTTTGTCTATTTTGTGAAAGTGAAGTGTAAAACGCTTACTATGCTGTTTGATGTTCACCTGTTTGTAACATTTTCATGAGATTTCGAAATGAAAACAATGTCTATAGTTTTATCCAAATGCTGTTTTTTTATATGCTTTTTTATGAAAGGAGAAAAGAAGGGAGTTCTGATTTTTTCGAATATTTTATTGACAGTATTTAGCTGTTTATGTAAAGTATAGGTAAATTAATAGGAAAATCCACTAGGGGAGCCAATCGAGGCTGAGACAAGAAGTTCTTGGACCCTTTGAACCTGATCTAGTTCGTACTAGCGTAGGAAAGTGGAGTTGGTATCTATTCGGTTATTTTTATTTGACTTTTATAGGCCGCTCCATTTTTGGAGTGGCCTTTTTATATTCAAGTTCACTCTTATTTTCCTATTAAACAAAAAGGAGGAGAATAGTGATGAGTTTTTCTAAGCAGTTGCGTCAAGAAGCAGATCCAATTTTCGAGGCTATTTTTGAACATCCCTTTGTCAGAGGTATTGCCAATGGAGATTTGAAAAAGGAACAGCTAATTCATTATGTAAAGCAGGATTTTGAATACTTGAATTCCTTCATGCAGATTTATGGAACAGCTATTTCTAAATGTGAAAATAGGGAGGATATGCAAATGTTCAATGAGCAGATTTCCTTTGTGCTCCATAGTGAAATCCACCCTCATAATAATTTTTGTGAAGTGGCTGGAGTTACGTATGAACAGTTGCAAGGTTTCCCCCTTTCTCCAAGTGCGCACCATTATATTCGCCATATGCTCACGGTTGCCCAAACAGGAGGAATTGCAGATATTCTCGCGGTACTGTTGCCATGTCCGTGGACATATGCAGAGATAGGCAAGAGGCTGCTTGAAGAGGTGAAGCCAGACCGAAGCCATCCCTTCTATGATTGGATCGTCTTCTACGGTGGTGGTTCAATGGGAATTACAAGCACCTTTTGCGAACGTCTTGATGAATTAGCAGAAAGCCTGAATGAACACTATAAGCAAAAGTTGCTAGAGTACTTCTTAATAAGCTGCCATATGGAATATAAGTTTTGGGAGATGGCTTATACGCTTGAGGACTGGCCTGTGAAAATGGAGGTAAAAGCATAGTGAACTGGAAGATTAAAGAGGTAGTGCTGATGGTTGTCCTGTCCGTTGCGTGCGGGGTGTTATATTTAGGCTGGTCTAGTCTTTACTTGCCGATTTCTGCACTAGTTGGCCCAGTTGGTTCTAACTTTATGTTTGGAATATGGGTGATAGCAAGCCCGATTGTCGCATATATCATTCAGAAACCTGGAGCAGCTTTCATCTCAGAGGTTGCAGCTGCCGCCGTTGAGCTTCTTACTGGCAGCCACTTTGGATTATCAGCATTGCTGATTGGTGTCTTTCAAGGGCTTGGTGCAGAGGCCGCTTTTGCACTGTTCCGCTACCGAAAATACCATGTTTCCGTATTGATGCTCTCCGGTGCATTTGCAGCAGTAGGGAGTATGCTGTACAGCATCATCGCCAATGGATTTGGCTATTATACATCAGGTACATTGCTGCTTACATTAATCATTCAAGTTATTAGCGGCATGCTGCTTGGTGGACTGCTTGCTAAAGTTATCGTCGATTCCTTATTTGCAACAGGTGCGCTTGACCAGTTTTCAATAAATAAACAAAAAGCTTCAAAGGAAGATAATGATGAGTTCATTATTAGGATGTAAAAATCTATCTGTTCAGTTTTATGGTCAAAATCAGCCTGTTCTTAAAAATATTACCTTACAGTTCTACCCTGGTGAAACAGTCTTAATTGTTGGGCCAAGTGGTTGCGGGAAGTCAACATTGCTTGCTGTCCTCGCAGGCATCATTCCAGAACACCAAGAAGCAAAAATGAAGGGGGAAGTGACTAGAAAGAACCGTGTCGGGATTCTGTTTCAAGATCCTGATACGCAGTTCTGTATGCAGCATGTGGATGATGAAATAGCCTTTAGTCTCGAGAATAAAAGGGTCCCCAAGGAAGAGATGACAGCTAAGATCAAGGAGCTGCTGAAGATAGTCGGACTTGAGGTTGAGCTTGATACAAGGATTGATGCATTGTCAGGTGGGATGAAGCAGCGCCTTGCCTTAGCTTGTGTTCTAGCAATGGAACCAGAAGTGTTATTTTTAGATGAGCCTACCGCCCAGCTCGACCCTGTTAGCAGAAGAGAAATATTCGCCGTCTTAAAGCAAATCTCAGAACGAAAAAAACAGACGTTGATTATGGTAGAGCATGTGTTGGATGGCTGTATCGAATGGGCAGACCGTATTATTTTGTTAAATAAAGAGGGGAAGGTAATGGGTGATGCCGATCCTAACAGCGCTTTATGTGAATTTGAAAGTGTAATAGAGGAAGCTGGGATCTGGAGCCCAGAATTGTATCCATATGATTGGGATGAGATCATTAATGACAGTCACCATCCATTAAGCAAACAATTAAAGGAAAGATATCGGCAAAGAAAAGCAAACAAAGTCCAAGTAGAGCGGAGCACCCTTTTGGAGGTGCAAAATCTATCTGTTTCCTATGAGAGCAAGGAAATTCTTCATAATCTAAACTTCCGGTTTGGAAAAGGCGAGTGGATCTCGATTATTGGAAAGAACGGAAGCGGAAAAAGCAGCCTGTTGAAGGTGCTGGCTAAATTGAAAAGAAGAAACAAGGGCAATATCCTCTTTAAAGAACTGGAGTTAAAAAATTGGAAGGAGAGTCAGCTTTATCAGCATATTGGCTTTGTCTTCCAAAATCCAGAGTGGCAGTTCATCACTCAAACTGTTTATGAGGAAACTGCCTTTTCAGGAGAACAGCAGAAGTGGCATAAAGAGATGATTGAAACAAAAACTTTGGCGCTTCTGGAGGAGTTTGGTCTTTTACAGCATAAGGACGTTAATCCATTCAACTTAAGCTTTGGTCAAAAAAGAAGGTTGAGTGTTGCAACAATGCTGTTGCTAAATCAGGATATTCTTTTCCTTGACGAACCTACCTTTGGACAAGATAAAAGAACGACAGAGAAGCTGTTAAAAATGCTGAAGAACCGGCAGGAGCAAGGAACAACGATTGTAATGGCAACCCATGATATGAATCTTGTTGACCAATATTCTGACAGAGTCCTGTTTTTTAAGGAGGGTGCTCTTGCATTTGACGGCCATCCTTTCCTGTTATTTTCCAATCCTCAGCAGCTAAACGAAACGGCAATCATCCCGCCTTTGCACTATGCCTACATAGAAGCAGTAAAGGAGGAGTTACCTAATGGAGGGCAATCAGTCTTATCTGTCTCATATTAATCCAAGTGTAAAGCTGATAGCCCATCTTGCTGTTATGTTTTTGCTGATGATGATAAGCGAACCAGGTAAAACATTATTAATATGGACGGCATTTTTATTTCTAGGCATGATAGGTGGGGGCTGGACAATCAAGTATTTACTGAAAGTGATGCCTCCTTACTTTGTTTTTTTTGTACTAACCTTTTGGATGCTTGCAGCGTTTGGAAAAGGAGAAACTGAAATATGGCAATGGGCATGGTTTAGAATAACAGCGGAAAGTGCAAGCAATGGCCTTACCATTGCAACGAGAATGCTAGCATTCGTGACTATAGGGTTGCTTTTCACCTCTACCACATGTATCCATCCATTTATGATGAGTCTTGTACATCAGCTTAAAGTTCCGCCAAAATGGGCATACGGATTTATGGCAGGCTTTCGTTGCATACCATTGTTCCAAAAGGAGCTTGCCCACTTAAAGGAAGCGCACCGAATAAGAGGCTGCAGGCATAATGGCAGCTGGCAAACATTTAAAAGATATGCAGTTCCACTCCTTACAAATGCTGTTCGAAAGTCAGAACGAATGGCCCTTGCAATGGAGGTAAGAGGTTTTACAGGTGACAGAGACAGAAGCTATTACAAAAAGACAATCGTTACAAAAAAGGATTATTACTATGCCAGCTTGCTTGTAGGCAGTACAGTTTTCATTTTAATTTTTTAAACAGAAGGGTAAGGGCTTTTTGCTCCTTATCCTTTTATTTATTGAAGAAAATCCAGATCAAATTTTAGTGTTCCGATACATGGGTATATTAAGGAATATTCTGCCGTTTATCACTATAAAAATGGAAATAAAATCTAATGAAAAAAGAATTGACACAACATGTATATACAACATATAATTGAAAGCGTAAACAGTTTACTTGTATATACATGTTTATGTAATCGCAATCATATTAGTATAGATAGAAACAACTTTTGTTTACGGAAAAAAGGAGGAAGAACTATGAGCAAGTATACAGAACCAGCGAAACAGCTCCTTGAACATGTCGGTGGAAGCGATAACATTTCTGTTGTTACTCATTGCGCGACAAGAATGAGATTTGTATTAAAAGAACCATCAAAGGCAGATGTTAAAAAGGTAGAGGAAATCGGCTTAGTTAAAGGTACTTTTACTCAAGCAGGACAATTCCAGGTTATTATCGGAAATGAAGTATCGTCTTTTTATAATGACTTTATTAGCATTGCAGGTGTAAGTGATACGTCAAAGGATGATGCAAAGCAAGCAGCGAAGCAAAATATGAATTTCCTGCAACGAATGATTGCACACTTGGCAGATATCTTTACACCGTTAATTCCAGCAATCGTTGTTGGGGGGTTAATTTTAGGATTCCGAAACATCATCGGTGAAATCAAAATGGTTGATGGTGGTACAAAAACATTGGTGGAAGTATCCCAATTTTGGGCAGGAACAAACGATTTTCTTTGGTTAATTGGCGAAGCGATATTTCACTTCCTCCCAGTTGGTATAACATGGGCAGTTACTCGGAAAATGGGTGCGACGCAAATATTGGGAATTGTACTAGGTATTACACTTGTTTCACCACAGCTGCTTAATGCTTACGCTGTGGCAAGCACACAAGAAATTCCATTCTGGGATTTTGGCTTTGCTCATGTTGACAAGATTGGTTATCAAGCACAAGTGCTACCGGCAATATTTGCAGGACTGCTGTTCTCCTTCTTGGAGCTGCGTTTGCGCAAAGTCATACCTAATGCAATCAGCATGATTGTTGTGCCATTTTTAGCATTAGTTCCGACAGTTCTTATTGCGCATACTGTGTTGGGCCCTATCGGCTGGCAAATCGGTTCATTTATTTCAGATGTTGTTTACTCAGGTTTAACATCTTCATTAGGCTGGCTGTTTGCTGCAGTATTTGGCTTTGCATATGCGCCGCTTGTTATTACAGGCTTGCATCATATGACCAATGCAATTGACTTGCAGCTTATGAGTGAATTTAACGGCACAAACCTGTGGCCAATGATTGCTTTATCAAACATCGCTCAAGGTTCTGCTGTATTGGCAATGATCTATATTAACCGCAAGGATGAAAGAGAAAAGCAAGTCTCTATTCCAGCAACTATCTCTTGTTATTTAGGAGTTACAGAACCGGCAATGTTCGGTATTAACTTGAAATACGGCTTCCCATTCTTAGCAGCTATGATTGGCTCTATGATTGCAGGTGTGATTTCAGTTGGTTCCCATGTTATGGCGAATTCCATTGGTGTCGGCGGACTTCCAGGCATTCTGTCCATCCAGCCGCAGCATATGGTAGCATTTGCAATCGCAATGGTTGTTGCAATCGTCGTTCCATTCGTATTGACTATCATCTTTGCAAAAGCAAATATGGGCAAAGTATCTTTGAAAAAATTCAGAGCATAAACAATAAAAAGCAGCTGAGCTTCAGCTGCTTTTTGCTGTTTTAGTTTCGCAAACTTTCAAGTACAACTTGAGCTTGATACCCATCATAAAAGTCTGGCAGATCTGCCTCCTTATGATGAAGAGCATTAACCAATTCGTTCATTAGTGATGAAACTGATGTGCTTTCAACAAGCTTTTCAAAGTCGCATCCCTGCTTAGCTCCATAGAGCTCAGACCAATCCTCCAGCGCGAGTGTTCCTTCTGTGCCATATGCAGTAAATTTCACCACTTCTTTTCCTGCTGTTTGGCTCATTCCGTTAATAAAGACAGGTGTTCCGTCTTCCAGCTCGAGGACAGCGAGAATGCTGTTTTCTGAAAGATTTTCGTCTTCCGGAAAGGAAACGCTGCGATGGACCAATTGAACGGGTCCGAAAATCTTTTGGATTTGCTGAATCCAATGGACGCCAACCTCCAGCACAAATCCGCCTTGTTCTCTGCTTCCAACCCAATTATTTTGCTGCCATGCTCGCGGCCATTGGGGGAAATGCATTTTTAGCTCTAGGCGGCGCAATTTGCCGATATAGCCTTCTTTAATATAAGAAGCAAATGTTGCATTGCCAGAGCTGTAATTAAGGGGAAAGTTCATTGCATGGATAATGCCCGCATCAGCCGCTTGTTTATATAAGCTCTCCGCTTCCTCTACAGAATTAGCTAAAGGTTTTTCGCAAAGTATATGCTTTTGCTCAAGCACACAATCTGTAACGATTTGATGGTGGAATTTAGGCGGAACTGCGACATAAACTAAGTCTATATCTGCGTTTTTAAGCATTTCTTTATAATCAGTAAAGCCTTTTGCCTTTCCAATTGCAGCAACAGTGCTGTTTAGCAGCTCCTCTAATGGATCACAAACAGCGGTAATTTCCATCTCTGGATGCTCTGTAAAGCTTTTGATAAGCCGCTGCCCAATTGCTCCTAAACCGATAATTCCTACTTTAAACATGTTCATCTCTCCTAATTAGTTGGACTAATAATAGTTTATCAGTTTTTTGATTATTCTGGCATAACTTGAAAAAATATTTCAATAGGGAAAAACTAGAGTGATATAATATTGAAAAAAAGGGCTAGGAAGGAGCAGTGTTGTGACACATCGATATTTTTTATCACTGGCATTGCCGTTAATCTTTGCGACGATAACTGTTCCATTGCTTGGTGCTGTTGATACGGCTGTTGTCGGACAGCTGCCAGATCCAGCATATATTGGCGGAGTCGCTGTGGGCACCGTTATTTTTAACACCATTTATTGGCTGTTTGGTTTCCTTAGGGTCAGCACATCAGGATTTGCCTCCCAAGCGTTAGGAGCAGGGGATGATGTGCAAAGCTCAATGGCCTTTTTTCGGCCTGTCTGCATTGCTCTTATTGTCGGTATAGCAATTATCTTACTTCAAGAGCCGATTTTTAAGCTGTCTGTTGCATTTTTAGGAATTCAAGGAAATGTAAAGGAAGTAAGCTCATTATACTTCCATATTAGAATTTGGGCAGCGCCTTTTGCATTAATGAACTACGCTGTTTTAGGCTGGTTATTAGGAATGGAGCAAATTAAAGCAACGGTGCTCATTCAATTACTGATGAACATTCTTAATATCGTTTTGGCAGTTGTACTTGTCCTGTTTTTTAATTTTGGAGTGGCAGGTGTTGCCATTGCCGCATTATGTGCAGAAGTATTTGCGTTCCTATTAGGTATCATACTTTTAATTAGCAGCGGCAAAATGAAGAACAGCCTGAACAGGAAGGAACTGCTTGGTCATCTTTATGACCGGGAGCCATTGCAAAAAATGATGCTAGTTAACCGTGATTTGTTTATCAGAACGGTTTGTCTGCTGGCAGTCTTTAATATATTTACTGCCAAAGGTGCTGTGTATGGTGAAGAAATTTTAGCTGCTAATGCTATCCTCATTCAAATACATTACATAATGGCTTATTTTTATGATGGGCTTGCCAATGCTGCCAGCATTTTGACAGGAAAAGCAGTAGGGCAAAAGAACAGCCAGCTGTATAAGGCAACCGTCAAGAAATCGTATTTCTGGTCATTTGCCTTTTCGGCTGCAATCAGTCTGACATTTTTGCTGAGCAAGGATGCGGTCATCCCGTTATTTACAGTAGTAGAAGAGGTTGTTGCCATTGCAAAGCAGTATGATGTATGGCTTGTGCTTTTCCCCCTTGCCTCAAGCATAGGCTTAGTCTTTTATGGAATTTTTGCAGGTGCCTCAGAAGCTGGGCTGGTTAGAAATAGTATGCTTGGCTCTGTTGCAGTATTTTTACTCATCCTCTTCCCGTCAACGCTCTTCTGGGGTAATCACGGATTATGGCTTTCCTTCATTGTTTTCAGTCTGTTCCGCTCCATCCTTTTAATTCTTTATATGCCAGCTTTAACGAGGAGGCTGAAATTCTTAAACAGGGAAAAGGCTGCCTAGAAGAGAGCTCAAAGAAAAACACCGCTTCTTAGTGTAAGAAGCGGTGTTTTTTATGTTAAATATGGACTTTGGCAGTGTTTTTAACTCGAACTCGCTCCCATGGCCTTGACAGCCAGCGTTTGCAGGCGAAGATTCCTCTGAACCACTCATCCATACCTTGGGCAAGCCAAACGCCGAGTAATCCTAAGCCGAAGGTTATACCAAGAGTATAGCTTAGCGTAACGGCAATTCCCCACATAGAGACCATGCCGATGATGACAGGGAAACGAACGTCTCCGGCAGACTTTAAGGAGCTCATAAGTACAATATTCATAGCTCTTCCCGGCTCGGTAAATACGACAGCCCATAAGATTGGCAGACCGATAGCTATGATCTGATAATCATCTGTAAACAGCTCTAATATTGGCGAACCAATCATTGCCATAGCAACAGCAGCTGTAAGGGATGCTACCATAGCAATTCTTAATGTTTTTATGCCCCGTTTCAATGCACGGTCATATTGCTTTCCGCCAATATATCTTGCTACAAGAAGCTGTGTTCCTTCTGCAATAGCGACAGTGAACAAGTAACAAAGCATGGAAATATTGGTTATATACACTCTTGCTGCCAAGGAAGCATCACCTAAAGAAGCAACAATTGCTGTAATTACTAACTGGGAAAACTGATAAGACAAGTTTTCACCTGCGGAAGGAATGCCGATATAGAGCATTTCCCTAACATCCTGTTTATTGACCTTAATAATATCCTGTACTTTAAATGTCAAAGCGATTCTGCGGTAAACGATATAGAGCAAAACCACAACGGCAAATGCACGTGCAATTACAATCGTCCATGACACCCCAACTACTCCTGTAATTGGCAAACCGAATAATCCAAATATGCTCATTGCATATCCTATAACACTGATGACATTCATCATAATACTGACAATCATTGATTCTTTCGTAAAACCGTGGCTGCGCAATACTGCGCTTAGTGCAAGTGAAAGAGATTCTAAGAAGAGGGAAGCACCACAGATGCGGATAAAAATAAGCCCGTAATTTAAAACTTCTCCTTGTATATCAAATAATCGTAACAAAGGCTCACCGAAGACTAAAACGAGGATAGCAACAATCACTCCGAACCAGACGTTGAGGCCGACTGCTGATCTGGCGAATTGTCTTGCCTGACTTAATTGATTAGCTCCTAGTCTTTGCCCGATTAAAATCATGGCTGCGATGGAAGTGACGTTGAAAACAAGGATGAATATCCCGAGTAACTGGTTAGCCACTCCGACCCCTGAAGCTGCATTGTCTGAATAATGGCTGAGCATAAGTGTGGCGATAACCCCCATCCCCATATGCAATGCAAGTTCGATAAACAGAGGCCAAGAAATGTTAAAAAGTGACTGTTCCTGCATTTTATTAGATGTAACGTTCAAACTTTATATCCCCTTTACATTTAAAGATTATTGGCAAATATAAGAACCATTTTATGCTTATTTATTAGAAAGTAAAGAGGAAAACATCAATTTTTTCTGGAAAATTTTACACTGTTTTGCATAGAGTAATAGGTTTGTTCTTATTCAAGAAATAATGCGTTTTCATTATGTTTTTTAGCTATTTTTCTTAAATATTCTGATATTTACAAACTGATTTTTGTGTTAGTCAATAAAAATGTAATGATTACTGTCAAGACACGTGTTAATATAATACTTGGTTATCATAAATCGCTTATAGATGGAAAAACTATAGAAAAGTTGTAGGAGGATTGTATGAAAAAAGAAATATCAAATAAAAAGCTGCTGGGAATAGCAGGCCTTGGCTGGCTGTTCGACGCAATGGATGTCGGTATGTTATCGTTCATCATTGCTGCTCTGCAAGTAGACTGGGGTTTGTCCGTTAAAGAGATGGGATGGATAGGAAGCATTAATTCCATCGGAATGGCAGTAGGTGCATTCTTGTTCGGCATTATGGCAGATAGAGTCGGCAGAAAAAATGTCTTTATTATAACGCTATTACTGTTCTCTATCGGCAGCGGAATATCTGCATTTACAACCTCGCTTTGGATGTTCCTTATCCTGCGGTTCTTAATTGGTATGGGATTGGGAGGAGAGCTCCCTGTGGCATCAACACTTGTCTCAGAAAGTGTTCCTAATGAAAAACGGGGGCGAGTTGTTGTTCTGCTAGAAAGCTTTTGGGCATTTGGCTGGCTGATTGCAGCAGTCATCTCCTATTTTATTATTCCGAACTTTGATAATGGCTGGAGAATTGCACTGTTGATCAGTGTTCTGCCTGCAATTTATGCTTTATATTTAAGGTTGAAGCTGCCTGACTCACCGAAATACTTGAAGGTAGAGCAAACAAAAAGGCTGACAGCTTGGGAAAGCATCAAAACAGTCTGGTCAAAAGATAATGCTAAAAACACAGCAATGCTGTGGGTACTGTGGTTTTGTGTTGTCTTTTCCTATTATGGGATGTTCCTTTGGCTGCCAAGTGTGATGGTGCTTAAAGGCTTCAGCTTAATTAAAAGCTTCGAATATGTTCTGATTATGACATTAGCACAGCTTCCAGGATATGCACTTGCAGCATACTTAATTGAAAAGGTAGGCAGAAAGTTTGTACTCGTTGTGTTCCTAATCGGTACGGCAATCAGTGCTTATATGTTCGGAACAGCAGAAAGCACAGCCTTGCTGATGACTTCTGGAATATTGCTTTCCTTCTTTAATCTTGGAGCATGGGGAGCATTATATGCCTACACACCTGAGCAATATAAGACAAATGTCCGCGGAACAGGAGCGGGAATGGCAGCTTCCTTTGGGCGAATTGGGGGAGTACTCGGCCCATTGCTAGTTCCATATCTTGTAGCACAAAATATTTCAATCGCCGGTATATTTACGATTTTCTGTATTGCAGTCCTTGTAGGAGCAGCAGCTGTATTCTTTTTTGGAAGAGAAACGAAGAATACAGACATTGCTTAGAAAGAATAGGGTAAATTCCCTATTCTTTTTTTATTTTAAAAAAACTGCAATTGTGAAATAAATATAGCGTTATTCCTGCGTATAGCAAAAAAAATATCTTAAAAAACAACAATATAGAAAAAAATGAGCTGGAAATCTTCCATATTGGTTAAAAATGAGAACGCTTTAATATATTCAGAAATAAAATAATTATTTACATTTTCAGAATATTGGTGATATTATTGCTTCACAATAACTTGTTTTAGGAGGAGAATATCATGAAAGCAAATGCAATCTTAACTTCATCACTCATTATTATTCTCATACTCAGCACGTAGGATTAAATGAACCCCCCATTACTATTATAGGGAATCGTTTAGTCCAGTTTTTGTTGTATCAAACAAGGGCGCTAAACGTGATGTAC
The DNA here is from genome assembly GCF_023714395.1 of Niallia sp. MER 6. Lineage (NCBI taxonomy): Bacteria > Bacillati > Bacillota > Bacilli > Caryophanales > Bacillaceae > Niallia > Niallia sp. MER 6. Next base: position 33,826 of record NZ_JAMAUK010000015.1, read on the forward strand.
GAATGGTGCCTATCCGGAATCTGCGGACAGGCTTTTTTATTGGAGAAAATTAAAACAAGGGAGTAGAGAGAGATGAATAAAAAAACTTTTATGGATGGTTTATATAAAGCATCAGCAGGAATGTCAAATGCCGTGTTGGTTACATTAGGACTTGGCTTGCTGCTTGAATCAATCGGAAAAGCGCTAGGGTGGGATACTCTTACCCACATCGGCTCTGTAGCTAAAGTGCTATTGGCACCTGCCTTCGGGGCGGGAATTGCCTATCAGCTTGGCGGTAATACATTAGTGATTTTTAGCGCGATGGTCTGCAGTACAATTGGAGGGAATGCACTGCATGCCACAGAGTCAGGCATGGTCCTTGTTACAGGGCAGCCAATCAGTGCCGTTCTTGCTGCAGTAGTGGCAACAATTGTTGGTAAAAAAATTGTCGGCAAAACTATTTTGGATATGATTGCTATTCCAGCAGGTGCTATTCTAGTTGGTGGATTTGCGGGTGTTGGCTTGGCTTATGTTACAACACCGCTATTAGAGTGGATCAGTGCTGAAATTACTTCTTCTGTGCAAGGTTCACCATTAGTTGCATCAATGGTTATTTCATTGGTTTGGAGTATTTTGTTAATGACACCGGCTTCGTCGGCAGCCCTGGCAATTGCCTTGCAGATGGATCCAGTTTCAAGTGCTGCTGCACTTATTGGCTGTACCGTTCAATTTGTTGGATTTACGGCAATGTCTCTACGTCAAAACGATATGGGTGGCTTCTTGGCACAGTCGATCATCACACCAAAGGTGCAGTTCCCGAATATTGTGAAAAATCCGTTGCTGATCATTCCGCCATTTGTAGCAGCCGTTATTTGTGCACCAATCGCTACATTAGGCTTTGGCTTTACAGCAACTTATGAATTAGCAGGACTTGGCTTGAATTCTTTAATTGCTCCAATCAGCATTTTGGCAACACAAGGTGCGAGCGGATTCTTAACATATATGGCATTAGGAGTTGTTCTTCCAATAGCCATTACACTGCCTTTATACTATGTTGTTTTAAGAGTCGGCTGGGCAAAAACAGGCGACTTAGCAATGAAGGTACAATAATAAATTAAAAAAAGGGCTTTCGGATGAAACGAAGGCCCTTTTTTTCATAGGGGTGAAGCAACGCATGAATCCATCTGGCATTACATTAGAAGAGTTGTTAATGCTTCCAGTTTTAAGGGAAGCAAGTGTAATAAGTGGAAAGGAGGGGCTCTGCCGTGTTGTTCAATTTATCGATATTATGGAAGTGCCTGATATTGACGGTTGGTTAAGGGAAGGAGAACTGCTGTTGACCACAGCTTATTCTTTAAGAGATGATCTCTCAAAGCTGCCAAAGGTTGTCGAAATGCTTGCAAAGGCAAATGCTGCTGCACTTGCTATAAAGCCAGAAAGATATTTACATGAAATGCCGCAGGAAATGATTGATTTAAGCAATCAGCATCAGCTGCCCATCATTCAGCTTCCGCCAGGAATTCCCTATATTGATATTACTAATGCTGTCATGGAACAGATTCTGAACAAGCAGGCTTCATTGCTCAGAAGATCGGAGGAAATTTATAAAAAGCTGACAACATTAGTTTTAGAAAACAGCGGAATCCAAGTGGTTGCCGATAATGTCTCGCAAATGCTGAATGCGCCAATCTCTCTGCTCGACAAGCATGGCAATATGATTGTTTCTTCCAACTCTATTACAAGCGAAACATCTGCAAATATGAGCTACTGGGATATTACAGTAGATAAGGAGCATGTGGGAACATTCATACTTCAAAAAGAATGCCTTGATGAAATGGAAATGGTATGTGTAGAGCAGGCCAGACTTGTGTTCTCATTAGAACTGATGAGAAGAAAAACAGCCGTTGATACTGAAAATAGACTAAGAGGAAGCTTTATGGAGGAGCTTATAGCAGGAATTTACTTACCGCAGGATGAGGTAGTCACAAAAAGCAGACAGTTTGGGCTAAATCCAGATGCTATGTGGCAGGTGGTTGTCTTTGAACTGCAAGGGCTGTTAGAGGAAGATGCAGGCATGCTAGTTCAGCTGCAGACTTCTTTAAAAGAGCTGGAAGGGTTACAAGGTATTAAAATATACAGTCTCTTCCAAGGAAATAGGCTTGTAATAATCCAGTCGAGCAGTTCAAATTCACTTTGGAGGCCTGAGCACTGGTCTAAGCAGCTAGAGCCGTTTACAAAGAGATATAAAGGACTTCAAGTAGGAATAGGTGGCTATTCCTTGCTATGGGATATTCATTTGAGCTACCAAGAGGCAAGAAACGCAGTCAAGATAGGGAGAAGCTTAAATAACGATCAGCAGCTTCATAACTTTGATGATGTGGAGCTATTTAAATTGCTGTTAGACAGCACAGAATATATTAATTTTGATGCTGTCATCGAAAGAAAGATTGGCAAACTATTATCATATGACAGAGAGACGGGCAGTGAGCTTGTGAAGACATTATTTTATTACTTATCAACAAATGGCAGTTTGTTAGAAACAGGTGAACAATTATTTATCCACCGAAACTCTGTCAAATACCGAATAGATAAGGTAAAGGAAATGTCTGGATTAAAACTAGAATCTTTCTATGAAAAGTTTTCATGCTATCTTTGTATATATTTCCATTTATTTCGAATTTCTAGGTGAAATTCCTGCTCATTGTGCTCAGAGCACAATGGGCTTTTTTATTTTTTGTATTTTCGGGACATTGTTTGCAATTTATATAATCGGTAAGATAGACACATTAACAAATTTCAGAAAATTAAATCAATAGGAGGAAATTATGATTGGAGTTATCCGGGTTTTCACCGCAAAGGATCCTGAAGTAGTTAACAGCCATGGAAATAAAATCAATTCTTTATATGGAATTCCTGTCATAAACAGATGTATTCCGGAACAGCCACAAGGTATTCATGATGCTGCCACAGAATTAGCAGCGGTGCCGAAGATAGTGGCATTAGGAATCGAAATGGAGGAAGAAGGCGCAGAGCTGATTGTAATAAGCTGTGCAGCAGATCCAGGTATAAAGGAGCTGCGTGAGGCTGTTTCGATTCCTGTCATCGGTGCAGGCAGTGCGGCTGCTTTGACTGCACTGGCAATAGGAAAGCCTGTAGGAATCATCGGTATAACAGAGAAGCCTCCGATTGTGATGGAAGAAATCCTCGGTGAAAAGCTAGTAGCCTACTTGGTGCCGGAGGGTGTTGCGAATACAACGGATCTAATGAAACCAGAGGGGAAGGAGAAGGGGAGACAAGCAGTCCTAACCCTGCTGGAGCAGGGAGCAGAAACAATCGTCTTTGCTTGTACTGGCTTCACAACCATTGGTCTTGCAGATATGTTGCGGAAGGATATGAATATTCCGATTATCGATGCAGTAGAGGCGGAGGGCTTAATTTCCGCATATATAGTGAACTCCTCCTTTAATAGAAGTGGTCAAGGTGGATTAGGCGTCCTTCTCTAGATAATATAGTGAAAATCAACTTACAACTTTGTAATGGAGGGCCATTAAATGAAACAATTCAAAGAAGAAAAAAAGCATCCACGGCTGTTTGAGCCATTTTCGTTAATTTTAACAACTATCACAGCAGTATTCGGAGCCATTATTGGGATGCAGATTATCGTCTCACTTGGAGTAACGCCTAATACATCGATTATCGGTGCTCTTGTCGCTATGCTGATAGCTAGAATACCAGTAACAATCCTGTCGAGATACAAGTCAGTGCATCGGCAAAACCTTATTCAAACATCTATCTCCTCCGCAACCTTTGGGGCAGCCAACAGTTTGTTGATTCCAATCGGTATACCTTTTTTAATAGGTGCTCCTGATCTTATTATACCGATGTTAATAGGCGCAGCGCTGGCAATGTTTGTAGATGCTGCGATTCTGTATAAACTGTTTGATTCAAAGCTTTTCCCAGCATCAGGAACTTGGGCGCCGGGTGTTGCCACAGCACAAGCAATTGTTGCAGGTGATAAAGGGGGGAAACGGGCTGGTCTGCTTGGAGTCGGCGCCGTAATTGGCATAGTCGGCTCCATACTGCATATTCCAATGTCCGCTTTTGGTGTAGCGTTTATCGGAAATATTTGGGCGCTGTCCGTATTTGGGATTGGCTTGCTGTTCCGCCAATATTCTATCCCAGTGTTTGGCGTCGATGTGAATGCATTATATATTCCCCATGGCATTATGATTGGCGCCGGTATTGTAGCGCTTGTGCAAGTTTCTATATTGATTTTCAGAAAAGAAGGCAAGGAAAGCAGAAAAGGAAGAAAAGAGATTGCTGCCGCAGTAGACAAGCCAGAGGCCGAGACTTTTACTACTCCTATTAAAACAGCTCAGAAAACGTTAGGTTTTGGCTTTCTTGCCTACCTCGTCATTGCATTAATTCTGGCCCTTGTTGGAGGTCTCATGACACAGATGTCATTAGGCATGCTCCTTGCTTTTCTCTTGTTTGCTGCCTTTGCTGCATTCGTACATGAGCTTATTGTCGGGATTGCCGCCATGCATTCTGGCTGGTTCCCAGCATTTGCTGTAGCCTTCATTACCCTATTGTTAGGGATGATGATCGGTTTTCCACCGCTTGCCTTAGCTCTTCTTGCCGGGTTTAGTGCAGCCACAGGTCCAGCATTCGCCGACCTTGGCTATGACTTCAAAACAGGCTATATCCTGCGTGGAAAAGGAGAGAATCCTGAGTATGAGGTGGACGGAAGAAAGCAGCAATATATGACGTCACTTCTGGCTTTTGGGATTGCTTTATTGACTGTTTTGTTCACATATAAAGGCTACTTTGCTAACAATCTTGTACCGCCAATCGATGCTGTTTATGTTTCTACCATTCAAGCAGGCACATCGACAGACGTTGCAAAACAGCTCTTAATATGGGCAATACCAGGAGCATTGCTCCAATTAATTGGCGGACCGACCCGCCAAATCGGCATCATGTTTGCAACAGGATTGCTTATATTGACACCTTATGCCGGTATCGCTGTTCTTGCAGGTATTATTATTCGACTGCTGTGGGTCAAGAAAAAAGGAAAAGAAGCAGAAACACCAATGAGCATATTGGCAGCCGGATTTATAGCTGGTGATGCCTTGTACAGCTTCTTTAATTCCGTATTCAAATTAGGGAAGTGAGGAATATAAATTGGCTATTAAATTAGATGAGTATACAGTAGAGCATGCCGTTTATGGAGGAGCAGTCCTTGGCGGAGGTGGAGGGGGCAAAATTGCAGACGGACTTCAAATCGGCCGGCTTGCCCTTGAAATCGGTCATCCGATTTTAAAGACAGCAGAGGAAATGGAAGATGAGGACCTGCTTGTGACTGTTTCCCTTGTCGGGGCACCTGCAGCAAAGGAACAATATGTGAAACCGATGCATTATATCAAGGCTATTGATTTACTTTCACAGGCAATGAACGAGCCAATTCGCGGAATTATCACAAATGAAAATGGCGCGAGCACAACTGTTAATGGCTGGTTTCAATCAGCCGTAACTGGTTTGCCTGTTGTGGACATTCCTTGTAACGGAAGAGCTCACCCGACAGGAATAATGGGATCTCTTAATTTATCTGAACAAGCCGGATTTATTTCTCATCAGGCTGCTGTCGGCGGAAGAGGCGAGCGCTTCCTGGAACTCTCCATCTCAAGCTCTTTAGATATAGCAGCTAGTACTGTGCGGCAACTGTCAGTGGAAGCAGGCGGTTTAGTGGCTGTAGCCCGCAATCCAGTTCCAGTTGCTTATGCAAAGAAACATGGAGCAAGCGGTGCGATTCAGCAGGCAATCCAAGTGGGAGAAGCGCTTTGCTCTCACAAAGGAGAAGCCGCTATTGACAGCGTAGTCGCTTTGCTTGGCGGAAAGGTCATCGCCGAAGGGACAGTTACTGATTTTGTGCTGGAAACAACAGGCGGCTTTGATGTTGGCACGGTGACGATAAATAAGGATTGGAGCATGAGCTTTTGGAATGAATATATGACGATTGAAAAGGATGGAATCCGCTACGGAACATTTCCAGATTTAATTATGACACTTGATGCTAAAACTGGCCGGCCGGTTGTTACGGCAGAGGTGGAAAAAGGGCAGAACTTAGCTGTGATTATTGTTCCAAAGGAAAAACTGATTTTAAGCAGCACAATGAGAAATCATTCATTGATGTGTCCAATCGAAAAAATAATCGGCAAGCAAATTATTAATTATCTATAAAAATTACTGGAGGGATTACAATGGCGCTTAAACAAACACTGAAGGCAATTGATTTACTGGATAATGCTTATGTAACGGGAGAGACAGCTGCTGAGCTATTTAAGGAGTATCCTAACATAGAGGTAAAAGTTGAAACTGTCAAAGGCGAAAAAGGCAGCACGGATTTTATTAAGGTGACAATACCAGGTTCTGACGGCAAACTTGCGGGAGGAAGTGCTCCGACTGTTGGTATCATTGGAAGATTAGGGGGAATAGGAGCACGGCCAAGCAGAATTGGCCTTGTATCAGATGCTGATGGTGCTGTCGCTGCGATTGCTGCTGCACTTAAATTAGCTGAGATGCAGGCAAAGGGCGACACCCTTGTAGGAGACGTTATTATCACAACACATATTTGTCCAAATGCGCCGACAAGACCTCATGAGCCAGTGGACTTCATGGATTCACCAGTCGATATCTTGACGATGAACAAACATGAAGTTGTTCCTGAAATGGATTGTATTCTGTCTATTGATACAACTAAAGGAAATCGCGTGATTAATCATAAAGGCATCGCCATTTCACCAACAGTTAAAGAGGGCTACATACTGCGGGTTAGTGAGGACTTGCTGCGGATAAAAGAAATGACCACTGGAAAATTTCCTGTTACATTTCCAGTAACCTCGCAAGATATAACTCCTTATGGGAACGATCTGTATCATATAAACTCGATTCTTCAGCCTGCTGTTGCAACAAGTGCCCCTGTTGTAGGCTTGGCAATCACCGCTCAATCCATTGTCCCAGGGTGCGGTACAGGCGCAAGCCATGAAACAGATATAGCAGATGCTGTCCGCTTTGCAATTGAAGTGGCAATAGAGACAACGAACGGAACTTGTGAATTCTACAGCGCGTCTGAATTCAGCCGTATCACAGAATTGTATGGTTCAATGCAGATTTTACAGACGATGGGCAAAACAGCTGCTGTTTAAATACTAACTTAGAGAGGAAGTTTGCTTCCTCTCATTTTATTAGAGGGGAGACTAATCATGAAAAAACTAGGTATGATCACAATTGGTCAGGCGCCAAGAATGGATGTTGCTCCTATTATCCAAAAGCATATTAAGGAAACAGCCGAATTAGTCCAGGTGGGAGTATTGGATGGTCTTACTAAAGAGCAAATAGAAGCTGATTTTTATCCAGAAAAAGGGGAATATGTGCTGACATCAAGGCTTACAAACGGCGAATCTGTCATCATGTCAAGAGAGAAGATAAAGCCGATTTTACAGGATAAAATTAATTACTTAGAAAGAATAGGAATAACGCAAATTTTGCTTTTATGTACAGGTGTCTTTCCTGGATTAACGACGAAAAAAGCCTATCTAATTGAACCAGATCATATCATTCCGCCTACAATACATGGACTGACAGGGAAACGCAAGCTTGGTGTGATTGTTCCTCTTGAGCAGCAAAAGGAAACTTCCTTTCCTAAGTATTCACCGTTTGGAATGAACCCAGTGTTTCAAGTGGCAACTCCTTATGAAAATGACCTAACTGAATTCCACAAAGCAGCTGCAATGCTGAAGGAAGAAGCAGATCTTATTTTACTTGACTGCATGGGCTACACAGAAAATTTAAGACGAGAAGCAGAAAAGATTACCGGCAAGCCTGTCATACTGTCTAATGCATTGATCGCCAAGCTTGTTTCCGAAATGATATAAGGAAAGAGGGAGGAAAATGAAAGAGAAAATTATCGAAGTTAGTAAAGGACTGCTCGTTAATTGTTTGGATTTGAAAGAGCAGGAGTCATTTCTTGTTATAGCTGATGATGAGAAGAAGGAGATAGGAGAATGCTTGTATCTTGCAGGTAAAGAGCTTGGCGCAGAAGCGATGCTGATGATAATGGGAGAAAGAAATCATTCTGGTGAAGAGCGCCTTTAGCTGTAGCAGCAGCAATGCTACAGGCAGATGCAGTCATATGTGCTACAAAGCATTCCTTAACACATACACAAGCAAGAAAAGCTGCTGCAGCAGCGGGATCAAGAATTGCTACAATGCCTGGCATAACAGAGGACATGTTTTTGGAAGGTGCCATTTCTGCAGACTATAGCAAAATTAAGACAATAACAGAAAAAATAACAAAATTACTGACAGACAAAAGCACTGTGACAATAGTCAAGGCTGGCTGCTCCTTAACTTTTGATATAAAAGGAAGAAGCGGAATACCGAGCACAGGAATGTATGTGAATAAAGGAGAATCAGGCAATTTGCCTTCAGGTGAAGCTTATATTGCACCTGTTGAAGGATCAGCACATGGTAAAATCACAGTAGACGGCTCTATTGCAGGTATTGGTCTTCTGACATCACCACTTATTCTCACTATTCACGAGGGAAGGCTCGTGGAAGCAGAGGGAGATCAGGGACAAGAGCTGCTGGAAATGCTGGGGACCGGCGAGGGAAGATTGCTCGGTGAATTTGGCATTGGCACAAACGAGAAAGCAAGAGTTACTGGTGTCGTGTTAGAAGATGAAAAAGTTTATGGCACTATACATATAGCCTTTGGCAGCAATATGACATTCGGAGGAACTGTCTTTGCAGGAGTACATATAGATTGTGTTGTCATGCAGCCGCAGGTATTTTTGGATGATCTTTTGTTAATGGAAAATGGAGAATTACTAGCTGAATAATGATATAGGCATAAAGCTTGGGAAAAGCACTGCATGTTCCCAAGCTTTTTTGGCAAAAATAACACGTGAAATAATTATTTGTGAAATTAATCACAAAACCCTTGCATGCGAAAAAAATGTATGTATAATAAAGGTATGAACAAATTGTGAATGACATCACATAATTTGTGATTTTTTTCACTAATAATGTGAAATAGTTCACAACTTTTACAAAAAATTCTCTTACAAAGGAGCTTCAAAATTATGAAAGTTATTGTAATTGGATGTACACACGCTGGTACAGCGGCAGTTAAAACGTTAGCTAATGTAAATAAAAATATAGATATTACTGTTTATGAAAAAAATAATAACGTATCATTTTTATCTTGTGGAATCGCCTTATATGTCGGCGGTGTTGCGAAGGACGCAAATCAATTATTCTATTCTTCTCCAGAGGAGCTTAAAGCATTAGGTGCGAATATGCATATGGAGCATGAAGTGCTGGAGATTAATACAGATAATAAAACAGTACTTGTGAAGGACTTGAACAGTGGCGAAACTCGCACAGATTCTTATGATAAATTAGTAATGACAACAGGTTCTTGGCCAATTATTCCACCTATTGAAGGTATTAAACTTGGAAATATTCTTTTGTCTAAAAACTTCAACCAAGCAAATGAAATTATTGCGAAAACAAAAGATGTTAACCATGTTACTGTAATCGGCGCCGGCTATATCGGAGTAGAGCTTGTAGAAGCTTTTGAACAAAACGGCAAAAAGGTAACGCTTATTGATAGTGAAGACCGTATCCTGAATAAATATTTGGATAAAGAGTTTACAGATATTATCGAAGCCGAGCTTCAAGGAAAAGATATTGAGCTTGCATTGCAGCAAACTGTTACTAAATTTGAAGGAAATGAAGCAGGAAATGTAACAAAGGTCATCACAACAAAAGGAGAATATGAAACAGATCTCGTTATTCTGTGCGTAGGCTTCAGACCGAATACAGGCTTGCTGAAAGATAAGGTTGACCTTCTGCCAAATGGCGCAATTAAAATTAATGAGTATATGCAAACTAGCAATCCTGACATCTATGCTGCAGGCGACAGCTGTGCGGTAAATTACAACCCAACAGGTGATAAAGTGTATATCCCGCTAGCAACAAACGCTGTGCGCATGGGAACATTAGCAGGTTATAATATCGCCGGGCAAAAAGTGAAATATTTAGGAACACAAGGAACTTCTGGCTTGCATCTGTTCGGATTGAGCATGGCATCAACAGGTCTTACAGAGCTGACAGCAACAGCAAATAAAATTCCTTATGAGGAAGTAACGGTTATTGAAAATGACCGTCCAGAATTCATGCCGACATTTGAACAAGTACGTTTGAAAGTTCTTTACCATCAAGAGACTAGAGAAATTATCGGCGCACAAATTATCTCTAAAGCAGATATGACACAAATGATGAATACTTTATCTGTCTGCATCCAAACAAAAATGACAATAGATGAATTAGCATTTGTTGACTTCTTCTTCCAGCCGCATTTCAACAAGCCTTGGAATACATTGAACCAGGCAGGCTTGGCAGCAGTTGCAAAACAAGCTGAGAATAGTGTGCCGGCACATGTATAAATAAATGCAGGAAAGCTTAGGTATCCCCTAAGCTTTTTTTGTGTTTTATGAGAAAATAAAAATAAAAAGCGCAGGTGACCTAAATGATTGATTATATAAACACAACTACAGAGGAAATTGCCAGACAGCTGTTAGGTAAGCTGCTCGTTCACCAAACACCAGATGGTATTTATTCAGGCTATATAGTGGAAACGGAAGCTTATATTGGAGTTGAAGATATGGCATGTCATACTTATGACGGCAAGCGGACTCAAAAAGTTGAATCGATGTATCAAACAGGTGGGACAATCTATATTTATACGATGCATACACATGCCATGCTCAATATCGTCACAAAGGAAGAAGGAGACCCGCAGGCAGTCCTTATTCGTGCGTTGGAGCCTGCAGATGGAATGGAGAGAATGGAAAATAACAGAAAGGTTACTGGAGTTTCCATAAGCAACGGACCTGGAAAACTGACGAAGGCAATGGAAATTACTAAGGAGCTAAATGGAAAGATGCTTAATGAATCTGCTCTTTCGATTGATGCTCGCCTAGGAAAGACGCCGGCTAGCATTGCAGTATCAGCAAGGGTTGGCATCCCGAATAAAGGAGAATGGACGTCTAAACCATTGCGGTTTTATGTAAAAGGGCATCCTTATGTGTCAGGTATGAGAAAAAAGGATTATCAAGAATTAGTTGATTGCTGGCTTTAAAATGGGAGGGCTGCTTGCACATAAAATACAAAAGGAAATCAGATAGCGCTTTCACAACAGTCCTTCTTCGGCTATGATGTTATTAAGGAAACATATAGCTGATAAATAATTGGAAATGCAGTTGATGAAGGGGTGTAATTTGAAATGCTTTCATTACGTCAACAGAAACTGTTGCATTTATTGATGCAGGCAGAAGAGGCACTAACGGGTGCGGAGCTTGCTTCAGCATTGCAGGTCACATCACGGACGATAAGAAGTGATGTGAAGATACTTACAGATAAGCTGCAGGCAAATGGTGCGTATATTGCTTTAAAAAGAGGAAAAGGCTATGAGCTCATCATTGATGATTATAAATATTTCCGGTCTTTTTTGCAGCGTGCCGTTGCAGGAAATGAGGATGATACAATCCCGGCAGATCCGTCAGAAAGAATGGAATATATGCTGAGACGCCTGCTTCTTTCAGAGGATTACATTAAGATTGAACATTTTGTAAAAGAGCTGTATATAAGTGAAACGTCTATTAAAAACGGGCTGAAGGAAGTAAAAAAAATTCTTCGCCGTTTCAATTTGGACTTGGAAAAACGTCCGAATTACGGGCTGAAAATAGTCGGATCCGAAGCGAAAATGCGCATATGCATGGCAGAGTTTGTTTTCCATTCAGATCATCAACCATATCAAGTTTTGCCAGCACATGAACTTGAAAAGATAGAGGAGATTCTGCTCAAGCATACGAAAGAAGCTTCGATTTTACTTTCCGATATCGGGAAATCTAATTTAATCACACATATTGCTATCGCCTGCAAACGAATACTCGATGATAATTATGTTTCTATGCCCGAAAAGGAATTGGAAGCTATCATGGCGGAAAAGGAATATAGTGTTGCCAAGTTGATTGTGAAGGATCTGCAGACATCATTAGGTACAGCATTTCCAGAGGCTGAAGTTGCTTATATAGCTGTTCATTTATTAGGAACGAAGATTATTTCTTATCAGCCAGCAGCAGAGATTAATATATTGGACATGATTGAAAAGGATATACTAGAACTTTCCAAAAAACTGCTTAACGAGGCAGAACAGGTTATGCAGCTAGGAATATCCACCGATGAAGAATTGATATACGGGCTGTGTCTTCATTTAAAGCCGGCTATTAACCGCTATAAATTTGGCCTTAGCATCCGCAATCCGATGTTGAAGGAAATCATCAAAAACTATCCAGTTGCCTTTGATGCAGCCATTTCCATGGCAGAGAAGCTTAAGCAGGAAACTGGCATGGAGATAAATCAGGATGAGATTGGCTATATCGCCTTGCATATAGGAGCTGCGATGGAACGGAAAAAAGCAAAGGGGAAGGCGAAGCGCTGCCTGATTGTTTGTGCTACTGGGGTTGCAAGCGCCCAGCTTTTATACCATAAGCTGCAGGCTACCTTTGGCAGCAAGCTGCAAATAGTTGGAACAGCTAATGTTTTCGACATGCATAAGTATGATCTAGGGTCCCTTGATTTTATTATCAGCACCATCCCAATTCAGAAGAGATTAACCGTTCCTATTATTGATGTAAATACTATTTTAAGAGATGAGGATATTGCCAGATTGGAAAACTTAGTAATTGAGAATATCGGCAGTGTCTTGAAATATATAAGACCAGAGCTTACCTTTTTTCAGCAAGATTTAAAATCAAAGGAGGAAGTGCTTCGCTTTCTTTGTACGAATATGGAAAGACTGGAGGATATCCCTGATAACTTTCAGGAACTGGTAGAGGAACGGGAACAAATAGCTCCGACAGGATTTGGAACAATGGTTGCCATTCCCCATCCAATCAGACCTGTCACTAAAAAGACAATTTGGGCTGTGTGTACATTAAAAAGGCCAGTGCAGTGGGGCGACAGCCGTGTTCAGTTCATTTGCTTGCTGAGCGTCCAAAAAGAGTATAAAAAGGATTTACAGAAGATGTACCAGCTTTTAGTGAAAATATCAGGAAATGCAGCTCTCGTAGAAAGGCTTGTAAAGGTTAGTTCTTATGAAGAGTTTGTGAGTATCCTGCTTTCGGTGGAGGAATAAACGGTTATGAAAAAGGACAGCGTTGTGCTGTTCTTTTTTGTTATACAATCTTGAGGCACTCTTTTCCTCGTAAAGTTGGAAAAAGAATGCATGTAAATGAAAGCGCTTTTTATATAAACTGATAAACAAGAGCACAAGAAGCATTTCACTCTATGAAATTATTGATGTAATTCCATTTTTTTATAAAAGAAACGGAGGTTTTAAGATGAGCTTTAAAGATAAGGCGGCAGATGTATTAGGCAATGTCGCCTACAAAATCACCAATCAGAAATATATTATGGCAATCAAAAAAGCATTTGTTACGTTAATGCCAGTCATTATCACAGGAGCTTTTGCTGTGCTTGTAGCAAATATGATTCTCGGAACAGAAAGCGGCTTGGCGCATTTTGAAATGTTTGCCTTCCTCGCAGACTATAAGCCGATTATGACAGCCATTCAATATGCTACGCTTAACTTCCTGACAATCGGAGCTGTCTTTTTAATTGGGATTGAGCTGGGACGGATAAATGGTCATAAATCACTGTTTCCAGGGATTCTCGCTCTTATGTCTTATATTTCAGTTGTGCCGACAACGATAGAACTGCTTGTAAATGAACAAAACCAGCTAGTCACAGATGTATTGGCAAGGCAATTCTCCGATCCGAAAAGCTTATTCTTAGGAATGATTATTGCTATTGTTTCTGTTGAGATCTACAGCAAGCTTGCGAATGTAGAGAAATTGAAAATCAAGATGCCAGACAGTGTACCTTACAATGTAGCCACCTCTTTTTCAGCATTGATTCCATCGATCTTGACGGTGACAATTGTCGCAACATTCGGATTCATCTTCTATAAAGTAACTGGCATATATTTATATGAAGCCATCTACAATGTTGTACAGAGACCGCTTGAAAGTGTTATGCAGGGCTTACCGGGAATTTTGATTCTTATGTTTGTCGCGCAGTTCTTCTGGGTGATTGGAATTCATGGTAACCAAATGATTAAGCCGATTCGGGAGCCGCTCTTGCTTGCGTCCATAACAGTCAATATGACTGCCTTCCAAGAAGGAAAGGAAATTCCAAATATTATTACAATGCCATTCTGGGATGTATATATGAGCATTGGTGGTTCAGGAGTAACAATTGGTCTCTTAATAGCAATCTTTATTGTTTCAAAAAGAGAAGAAATGCGAAGTATTGCTAAATTGTCTTTCGGTCCAGGGATTTTTAATATTAACGAACCTGTTATCTTCGGACTTCCGGTCATGCTCAATCCAATTATGGCGATTCCATTCGTTATCACACCATTAGTAACAGGAACAATCGGGTATATCGCAACTGCAACAGGCTTTGCAGGGAAAGCAGTCGTTATGGTTCCTTGGACGACACCGCCGATTATTAATGCTTGGCTGTCTACTGCGGGCAGTATGGGAGCAGTCATCACACAGCTGATATGTATTGCTGCTTCTATATTCATCTACCTGCCGTTCGTCTTAATGGCTAATAAAGTGTCCCAGCAAACTGGAGAAGAAAGTGATGATACAAGGAAGGTGATTTAAAGATGAAGATGTCTTTCAGATGGTATGGAAAACAAGACTCTATTCCCCTTGAATATATTAAGCAAATCCCTAACATGAATGGGATAGTCAGCGCTGTTTATGATGTTCCTCCAGGTGAAGCTTGGCCGGAGGAAAGCATTCAGGAGCTCTATAGAGAGATAAGCGCAGCAGGACTAGAGTTCAAGGTAGTGGAAAGCGTGCCTGTTCATGAAGATATTAAATTAGGTCTTCTAAACAGAGATACGTATATTGATAATTATATCCTCACAATGGAGAGGCTGGCGAAAATTGGTATTGAAGTGATCTGTTATAACTTTATGCCTGTCTTCGACTGGACGAGAACACAGCTTGATAAGGAGCTGGAGGATGGGTCTACTGCATTAGTTTATTATCAAGAACAGCTAAAGAGGATGGATCCTGTGCACAACGATCTGTCCCTCCCAGGCTGGGATACTTCTTATACGAGAGAAGAACTGCAAGAGTTAATCAGGCAATATCAGGAGTTGGGAGAAGAAGGCTTGTGGAATAATCTGGAGTACTTTTTAGCTAGAGTGATTCCGGCTGCAGAGAAGCATGGAATCAAGATGGCCATCCATCCAGATGATCCGCCGTGGAGTATATTTGGACTGCCCCGCATTATTACAAATGAACATAATCTTGATCGCTTTTTAAACTTATATGAAAGTGAAGCAAATGGGATCACTTTATGCTCAGGCTCGTTAGGTTGTACAAAAGATAATGACATCGTTAAGCTGGCAGCAAAATATACGCAGCTTAACCGAGTTCCTTTTGTTCATTTGCGCAATATTAAGATACTCGCAAACGGTGATTTTGAGGAATCAGCACATTTCTCAACATGCGGAAGTCTCGATATGGCTGCTATTATGAAGGCGCTCCATGACAATGGCTTTACAGGTTATGTAAGACCTGATCACGGCCGGATGATTTGGGGGGAAACCGGAAAACCTGGCTACGGACTTTATGACAGGGCTTTAGGAAGTATGTATCTTTCAGGCATATGGGAAACGCTTGAAAAATCGGGAGGTAAATAATGTCGGATAAATTAATGGTGAAAATACCTGATGATTTTATCATCGGTGCTGCAGCATCTGCCTGGCAGACAGAGGGCTGGTCAGGAAAAAAGGAATCTCAAGACTCGTATTTAGATCTTTGGTACAAAAATAACAAGAACGTCTGGCATAACGGGTACGGACCAGGAGTAGCAACTGATTTTTATAACAGATACAAGGAAGACATCGGGATAATGGCAGAAATCGGGCTAACCCATTATCGCACCTCCATTAATTGGTCCCGCTTCTTACTAGATTATGAGGAAGCAATAGTGGATGAAGAGTATGCAGCCTATATTGATAAGGTGATTGATGAGCTCTTAGAAAAACAAGTGGAGCCGATGATATGCTTGGAGCATTATGAAGTGCCTGCCTACTTGTTTGAGAAATATGGAGGCTGGGACTCCAAGCATGTGGTCGAGCTTTTTGTAAAGTATGCTGATAAAGTGCTGGACCGTTATGGACATAAGGTGAAGCACTGGTTCACCTTCAATGAGCCGATTGTTGTTCAGACAAGGGTTTACTTAGATGCCATTCGTTATCCTTTTGAGCAGAATACAAAAAAATGGATGCAGTGGAACTATCATAAGGCTTTGGCAACAGCTAAAGTATTGGAGCTTTTTAAACAGAAAGGGCTCAAGGAAAAGACAGGAGCGAAGATGGGGGTTATTTTAAACCCAGAAGTGACATATGCGCGCTCATCTGCTCCACATGACCAAGAAGCAGCTAACATCTATGATTTGTTCTTTAACCGAATATTTTTGGATCCTTCCATTAAAGGCGAATATCCGCAAGAGCTTTTTGACTTGATGGCCAGACATAGCATCGCCTTTGAGTATACACAGGCAGACTTAGAAACTATCAAGCAGAACACAGTTGATTATGTAGGCATTAATTTGTATTACCCTCATCGTGTTAAGGCAAGAACGACAGCTTGGAATGAAAGCACGCCATTTCATCCTTCTTATTATTATGAGATGTTTGATATGCCTGGCAAGAAGATGAATCCTTTCCGCGGTTGGGAGATCTATCCGAAAATTATGTACGATATGGCTATGAGGATGAAAGAGGAGTATGGCAACATAGAATGGTTTATCGCTGAAAATGGCATGGGTGTTGAGCAGGAGTGGCGCTATAAGAATGACGAAGGCAGTATTCAAGACGACTACAGAATTGAATTTATTGCCGAGCATATGAAATGGCTGTTGAAGGCGGTGGACGAAGGCTCTAATTGCAAAGGGTATATGCTTTGGGCGTTTACTGATAATGTTTCACCGATGAATGCCTTCAAAAACCGCTATGGATTAGTAGAAATTAATCTGGATGATAACAGGAACAGACAGATGAAAAAGTCTGCTAGATGGTATCAATCCATTATAGCCAATCGGACTTTAGAAGCCGCAGATGATGATTTGGTGAAATAAAATAGAAGGGCAGGAATTTAATATGAAGAAAATTATCTTAGCATGTGCAGCAGGCATGTCCACTTCCATTGTTGTCTCTAAAATGAAAGCAGCAATTCAAGCAAGAGGAGAGGACATCGATGTTTATGCCATACCAGAGGGAGCTATTGAGGATGAATTAGCCACTTCAAGTGAGGGGATTATTGCTATTCTCCTTGGACCACAAGTACGCTTTATGAAACAGGCGGCAGTCAATACTGCCAAGCCGTATGGAATACCAGTTGATGTTATTGATGTCAGACTGTATGGAACAGCAGACGGGGAAAAGATTCTCGATCATGCATTGCAATTAAACCAAAAATAAAGCTGTCGGAGGGAAAAAATGAAGTTACTAGAGGAAATGCAGGCGGCGGCTTTTCAAATTATAACGTATTCAGGTGAGGCACGGAGCAGCTATGTGGAGGCAATCCGCACTGCGAGGGAGGGGAAAATAGACGAAGCGAAAGAGATTATTAAGGCAGGGGAACGCTCCTACAACAAGATACATAAAGTTCACGCCTCCTTTGTTCAAAGAGAAGCAAGTGGGGAGGAGCTGCCTTTTTCGTTAATCTTGATGCATGCGGAGGATCAAATGCTGACAACAGAAACCTTGAAGATTATGGCCTGTGAAATGGTGGAAATGTGTGCTGTTTTTTTGAAAGACAGCAGGCAAAATACGTGACCTAACAAAAAACACGAGATATGCTCGTGTTTTTTTGTTAGGAGATTTTCTTGCCAGCAACTTTTATCAATGAAGGCTTCTGATAAACCGTTCGAATCGCTTGGCCATAAGTGGCAGCGAGTATTTGCTGGAAAAGCATGCCGATGACAACAGGCACAGCTGTTTGGGGCGGGAAAAAGCTGACCGCAATAACAGCACCAGCGCTGATGTTCCTCATTCCTCCTGTATAAATCATCGCAATCGTCTCATCCTTATGACGCTTTGTGAGAACACCAAGCATCCATGAAAAAAAGTATCCAGATAACGCCACAAAAAACATCGTTAGAGCAATGTAGATGAATTTCATGTCAATATTGCGGAGATAAGGAGCAACAACGGAGCTGTTTATTGCTACAACAGCTGCCAAACCAAGCTTTGAAAAAGGAGCAAGTGTCTTATTCCAAGTTAACGCTTTTTCCTTGGAATAAAACTGGTTAACAGCCATCCCTGCGATGGATGGAAGTACAATCATTCCAAGAAGTCCCCTCATCATGCCCCAAATATCTAACTGAACCGATTCTCCGACAAAAATGCTCATGCTCAATGGCACTAAGAATGGAGACAGCAAGGTGTCTGCCAAAATAATTGCCAACGTGAGGGGGACATTTCCTTTATAGATGGAAACCCATATAACGCTCGTAATACCTGTTGGAATTACTGTGGCAAGTATAAGGCCGGTAATGGTGTACGGGTCATTATGAAAGAATAGGTGACCAATTGCAAACGCCCAAATGGGGGTGATAATATGCAGGGCGCCCAATGTCAGTAATAAGGATA
Source organism: Niallia sp. MER 6 (assembly GCF_023714395.1). NCBI lineage: Bacteria > Bacillati > Bacillota > Bacilli > Caryophanales > Bacillaceae > Niallia > Niallia sp. MER 6. Next base: position 52,616 of record NZ_JAMAUK010000015.1, read on the forward strand.
ATGGATGAGTGACAGTATGCTTCATTGATTTAAAGTTGGAGTTAAGGCTCCCTGTGAATGTCATGGCAGCAAAAATCCATGGAACGAGAAAGGATAAATGATGCAAAAAAGAGGCTAAAAGCACCCCTATTACCACACTAACTGGTGTAAGCAAAGGCATCCATTTACTAAGAAAAGCATTCATGCTTTGAAGCATATAACAGGACTCCAATCAAAGTTAATATATAAGTAGCATTAAGCGCGTCTTTCAATTTCATCTGATTCAAGTATATGCACACCGCTTTTGTTTTCTGCAGCAAGCTTGCTCATTGCAGCTGCAACAGTTTGCGCTTTAATGCCCCGATACTTCCTCAAACGGCCAACGAACATAAAGTGCAGAGGCGGCAGCAAGTAAGAGCTCAGCTTTTCTCCAAGACGAAACTCACCTCTTGCACCAAGGAGAAGGGAAGGTCTTACAATTGTCAGAGATGGAAAACCGATTTCTTGAAGATGCTCTTCGAATTCTCCCTTGAGTCTGCTATAGAATATTTTAGAGCTTGAATCAGCTCCAATTGCACTGATTGCAAGCAGCTGTTTTGCTCCCATCCCAAATGCGAGCTTAGCAATTTCCACAGGATATTCCAAATCAATTTTTGTCATTTCTGCCTGGCTACCTGCCTTTTTTATTGTTGTTCCTATACAGCAAAAAACATCATCAACTGCAAACTCTTGTTTGTATGCGGACAGCTTGCTGAAATCTGCGACTACTTCCTTTATTAAAGGATGATCAAAGCTTTTCCTTCTTGTCAGTACGGTTATTGTGCTGTACTTGTTCTCTCTTGCAAGCAGCTGTACAAGCTCCCTTCCGACAAGCCCTGTTGCGCCGATCACTAAAGCATTTTTTTCCATTTCGACGTTCCTCTCTAATAAATATTTACATATAGTATAGCAAATAAATGCAGTCAGCTTGTTGTCAGTCTTGTGATAAATAAAATGCCCATTGATTTTTGCGCACATAATGATATCGCCTAGAATAATTATACATTAAGGCCAGGAGTTGGATGAAAAGTGTTTTAAGACAGGAGGTTTAAAAGTGTATAAGTTAGAGGTTAAAAACAGCAGCAAGATTTTCAGGAAGGACAGTAAAGACTTCTATGCTTTAAAAGATGCAAGCTTGCAAGTTCCAGAAGGAAGATTTGTCAGCATCATAGGTCCAAGCGGCTGTGGAAAATCAACTCTATTTAATATCATTGCTGGGTTAATCAAACCTTCCACAGGGGAGGTGCTGCTTGACGGTAAAGATATTGTCGGCAAGAACGGCTATGTAGGCTATATGCTGCAGAAGGATTTGCTGCTGCCTTGGAGGTCGATCATGCATAATGTCATTTTAGGATTGGAGATAAAAGGTGTTTCTAAAAAAGAAGCAATCAGCCAGGCGGCTCCCCTATTAGAAAAGTACGGATTAGGCGGTTTCGAAAATCACTTTCCCGATGAACTCTCCGGGGGAATGAGGCAAAGAGCAGCTTTGCTCAGGACACTGCTGTATGACCAGGACATCATTTTATTAGATGAACCGTTTGGTGCTCTTGATGCGCAAACAAGACTATTAATGCAGGAATGGCTTTTGCAAATATGGACGGATTTTAAAAAGACCATTCTTTTCATTACACATGACATTGATGAAGCGATTTTCCTGTCTGATGATATTTATATCATGTCTTCTAGGCCAGGAACAATTAAGGAGAAGGTCACTGTCCCTCTAGCAAGACCGAGAAGTGCCCAAACCTTATTAAGCACTGAATTTATTGATTTAAAAGAGCATGTACTGCAAACGCTGAAAACAGAAAAATAAAGGAAAGGAGGAGTCTTCGTTGGCGCAGCAGAATCAAAATCCCCTTCCGTATATAGAAGATGAAGAGAAAGCAGCAAAAAGAAGATCACGCATTACCTTATACGGACAATGGGCTTTAGGAGTTTTACTGATTGTGTTTTGGGAACTGTTTGCTAGATGGCAGATTATTGACTCTTATTATTGGAGCAGTCCGTCAACTATATGGAGTACGGCATATACAGCATTTACAGAAGGAACATTGCTCGATGATTTAATTTATACAAGCGGATCGACTGTACTCGGCTTTATTCTTGGAACCTTTATTGGTGCACTGCTTGGTTTATCCTTTTGGTGGTCCTACTATTACTCGCGCATTTCAGAGCCATATTTAATTGCATTTAACGCGGTTCCAAAGCTTGCTCTTGCACCAGTGCTAGTTATTCTCTTTGGGATTGGCTTCAGCTCTAAAGTGGTGCTTGCCTTCATGATGACGGTTATCGTCACAGCACTAGCTGCATACAGCGGTGTGAAAGCAGTTGATAAGGATTTAGAGAAGCTCATGTATTCGCTTGGCGCAAAGCGCTGGCACGTATTCACAAAGGTTGTTATTCCAACAAGCATGCCATGGATTGTGAGCTCATTAAAAATAAATATTGCCCTTGCCTTGGCAGGAACAATTGTCGGAGAATTTATCAGCTCCAGACAAGGAATTGGCAGAATGATTCTTTATGCAGGACAAATTATGAATATCAATCTCGTCTGGGTAGGAGTTGTTGTCTTGTCCTTACTGTCGATTCTAATGTATTTCGCGACGGTCTGGGTGGAGAAAATACTGTTAAAGGGCAGGAATGCTCCGTAATAATTGGAGCCAGGAGGTAAGATTCATGAATATAGACAATGCTGCCTCCCATATATTTTACCGATGACCATCCTTTATTAGAACAAGTATCAGCAACTTTAATAAGATGTGTTTTCCCGGGAGATGGCTAATCGCAACTTAGAAAAAAGGGGGATTTATGGTGCGGAAAGGCAAACTGCTGCTGATTGCTTTATTAGGCCTTATGATGCTGCTTGCAGGCTGTGCTTCAAAAGATTCTGGTGGCGGGACAGAGGAAGGCTTGAAGAAGATTGTCATAGCCGAACCTGTTCATTTAATTGGTTATCTGCCTCTTTATTTAGCCATACAGGAGGGGTATTTTGAGGAAGAGGGACTGGAAGTGGAAGTCATTACTGCTACAGGAGGAGCCCACGTCACATCCCTTGTGAGTGGAGATGCTTGGGGCAATATTGCCGGACCTGATTCAAACCAAATGGCGAATCCAGGCAGCTCTGATCCGATTCAAGGAGTCGTGAATGTCGTCAATCGAGCTAATGTGTATTTAATGGGCAGCTCTGATGAACCAATAGACAGTACAAATGAAGCGGAACTGGCAAGTTATTTGGAAGGAAAAACAATTGCCGCCGGCCGGTATGGCGGCAGCCCAAATCTTTTGACAAGATGGCTGCTGCTCGAGCTTGGTTTAGACCCGGATAAAGATGTGAAGCTTGAGGAGCCTGCTGATGCAAGCGCAGTTGTCTCCCTTGTTGAATCTGGGCAGGCCGATATTGCCAATGGCGGAGAACCGCAAATAACAGAAGGCATTAATAAAGGAGTCTGGAATGAACCGTTCTATAGCTTTCCTAGTTTAGGAGACTATCCTTATTCTGTAATCAGTGTCAAAAAATCAACGATTGAGAATGAGCCGGAAGTGGTCGAAAGCTTTGTCAAAGCAATGCTTAAAGGACTGAAGACGGTTGATGAAGACCATGATTTGGCTATGGAAGCTTTGAAAAAAGAATTTCCGACTACATCTGACGAAAGCTTAAAGGCTTCTCTTGACCGGGCCTATGCAGATCAGCTATGGAGCAAGGATGGCTTCATTTCTGAAGAAGCATTGGCAAAGCCGATGGATGTTGTGGAGAAAACCGGTGTATATAAAGAAGGCTATAAATACGAAGAGCTAATTGATATGCAATTTGTGGAGAAGTTGTCAAATTAGTATCAATATGCAAAGCCAGGTCTGTAATGGGCCTGGCTTATTATGTGAGTAAGTTACCAAATAAAAGCGCTTTCATTCCGGTGGGTTTTATGCCAAAATATATAAAGTAGATGATTAAAAAATAAATGAGAGCAAAGGGGAACTAGCATGATTAAATTGCTTGTAAATGCGGATGATTTCGGTTTTTCCAGAGGTGTTAACTACGGGATTCTTGATACTCACTTAAACGGGATTGTCAATTCCGCAACAATGATGATGAATGCAGCAGGAACGGAGCATGCCCTTGAGATTGCTAAAGCTACACCTTCTTTAAAGGTGGGAGTCCATCTTGTCCTCACATTGGGAAAACCGCTGACTAGTGCTTCAAGCCTTATTGGTGATGATGGTTTTTTTAAGAAGCAAAAGGAGGTATATGAGCATCCAGAGGAAATTTCACATGAGGACTTGGAGCGGGAATGGACGGCGCAAATAGAAAGGTTTTTGGCTGCAGACCTGAAACCGTCGCATTTTGACAGCCATCATCATGTCCATGGTATCAAAGAGTTTTATCCTGTTATTAAAAGGCTGTCAGAAAAGTATGATGTTCCAGTCCGGATTGCTGGTCCCCATTTTACAGATATAAAAACAGTTACAGATATTTTAATTGCTGATTTTTACGGTGAGGGAGTTACAGAGGATTATTTTGAAAAGCTCCAAGATAGAGTGGAAGATGGCAAAACAGTGGAAGTGATGACACATCCTGCCTATTTAGACTCTAGACTGAAAAACGGCAGCTCCTATTATGAGGAAAGACAGGAGGAGACGAGAATTCTGTCTGAAGTAAAATTGCCAGAAAATATGGAGTTGCTTTGAGATAGTATACAGAAAATGAGCCAGGATCTCGGCTCATTTTTTCATGCAGCAGGCTCCAGTTGGTACGCTCGATTTGAAGCTAACTATAATTATAGTGTTGTTGTACATAACCTAATCCATATAGAATAGTAGAAAAGCTAAATAACCATTCCAAAGGAAGAAGGGAGCAAATCAATGCCTAATCAGCCAATAAATCCTTTCCGGCGGGAGATGTACGATTCTCTTGAAAGTTTTGTAGACCATGTCAGTGAATTGCTCGGATGCTCGATAACGCTTGAAGATACACATCATCGTGTGCTTGTATACAGCAGTCATGGGGAGGAAACCGATCCTGTCAGAATTTCTACCATTATAAGCAGACGGGTTCCTGAGAAAGTAATAAACCGCTTATGGAAAGACGGAGTTATCCCAAGTCTCCTCCAAAGCAAAAAGCCAATCAGAATCGAAGGAAAAAAAGAGATTGGTCTTGGAAGCAGAGTGGCTGTTTCTATATGGCGAGGGGATGAAGTCATTGGGTATATTTGGGCTATTGAATGGGATCAGCCTCTTACAGACAGTCAAATGGAAATATTACAGAACGCTGCTGCCGTCGCGAAGCATCTGTTATCGCGGTTTGGGAAAAGCAAAAGACCGTCAACCCATGATGATCAGGAATTCTTTTGGAAGCTTCTTACTGGTCATGTGAGCGACCATGAGGCTAATCAAAAGCTGTTAGAGCTAAATTACACAAGCAATAAATTTACGATTATGGTTTTTAACTTTAAAGAAATTATCAGCAAGGATATGGAAAAGCAAATCATATATTTGCTTAAAGTAATGGATGATATAAAAATCATTCTCTATACGATGGATGATCATGAGCTGATTTTGCTAGCAAGCACAGTAGACAGACAAATCAGCCCTGCTGCAGTATTTAAGCAGTTCATTGAAAATTTCCCCAAAAGCTTAGCGGAAAAATTTCATATAGAAGGCGTGTACGGCGGATATGGCAGCATATATTCTGAATGGAACCATGTAAAGAAATGCTTTAAGGAAGCGAAAAAAGTCGTGGAGGTTAAGGAGAAGTTCCCAGAAGAGGCAGAGTCTTTTTCTGCTTATCAGGAATTAGGAATTTATCAATTTATGGACGTCCTGTTGGAAAAACGAGTTCAGGATGGGTTCGACAATATAGCAATTAAAAGATTAAGAGAATATGATAAGAGTCATAATACAGAGCTTTTAGTTACCTTGGAAGCCTTTTTGGATGAGAGTGAAAGCATGCAAAAAACAGCAGCACGGCTTCATATACATACTAATACATTAACCTATCGATTAAAGCGGATTACTGAAATAATGGAAGTTGACCTGTCCGTCCCTTCTCAAAAATTCATGCTGTATCTCGATTTGAAGCTGCTGCGCTGGCGACAGAATTAAACCCTTGTTTTTAAGTTTTGTGAATTTTCACAAAGGCTCATCTTTACTTTTATCCTTTTTACCAATGATTAATTTCACAATCCGTCCTATTATAATTATAAGATAACTAACAATTAAAGTAAGGAAAACTGACAAGGGGTGGATTGGATTGATTATTGGTATTCCGAAAGAGATAAAAAACAACGAAAACAGGGTTGCAATTACTCCATCTGGAGTTGCTTACTTAAAAAATAGCAATCATGAAATCTTAGTCGAGACAAATGCTGGTGCAGGCAGCGGTTTTACAGATGCTGAGTATGCAGCGGCTGGGGCGAAGGTTGCTGAAAATGCAAAAGAGGTATGGAATTCTGCAGAGATGATCATGAAAGTAAAGGAACCGCTGCAATCAGAGTATGGCTACTTCCGCAAAGGGCTCATCTTGTTTACGTACCTGCACTTAGCTGCAGAAAAGGAATTGGCTGCAGCCTTGACAGAAAAGGGAGTAACAGGCATTGCTTATGAAACAATTGAAGTGAATGGCAAACTGCCGCTGCTTACACCGATGAGTGAGGTTGCAGGCAGAATGGCTGTTCAGATTGGTGCCCAGTTTCTTGAGCAGCCCCATGGCGGCAAAGGGATCCTGCTTGCAGGGGTGCCTGGTGTGAAGCGCGGTAATGTGACAATCATCGGAGGTGGTATTGTCGGCGCGAACGCTGCGAAAGTTGCAGTTGGTCTTGGGGCAAATGTAACGTTGTTGGACTTGAATCCGGAAAGATTAAGAGAATTGGATAATCAATTTGGGTCAAGCCTAAACACAGTTATGTCTAACCCGGCAAATATTGAAGCAGCTGTAGCAGAGTCCGATTTAGTAATCGGGGCTGTTCTTATCCCTGGTGCTAAAGCGCCGAAGCTTGTGACGGAAGAAATGGTTAAGAAGATGGCTCCAGGCTCTGTGATTGTCGATGTGGCAATCGATCAAGGCGGAATCTTTGAGACAGTAGACCATATTACCACACATGATAATCCGACATATGTAAAGCATGGTGTCGTTCACTATGCTGTTGCTAATATGCCAGGTGCGGTGCCGAGAACATCAACAATTGCTCTAACTAACGTCACGGTCCCATATGCGCTGCAAATTGCCAATCAAGGAGCTGTCAATGCAATCCAGAACAACTACGCAATCAAGCAAGGTGTTAATACCTTTAATGGACATATAACATATGCTCCTGTAGCGAAGGATCTTGGGCTGGAGTATGTGCCTGTTCAAGAAGTAATCAATTCCATTCCCACTACTGCAGTTTAACAATAGATTAACAGCCAGGTTTCCGTTTTACTGGAACCTGGTTTTTTTATGGAGTTTGCTTACAAGTATATAAATTTTTTCCAAATAAATGAAACTTATTAAAAGGCAAACTCGTAATAGTATATGACAGATAAGGTGGGGTACATGGGATCTTAAAAAAAGAGAGGAGTTTATCATGTCTCAATATGCATTAGAGGTAAAAAATCTCACAAAGAAAATCAGAAGCAAAACGATTGTAGATAAGGTCAGTTTTGCGGTGGAAAAGGGAGAGATTTTCGGACTGCTTGGCCCGAATGGTGCGGGAAAAACAACTATCATTAGAATGATAGTCAGCTTGATTAACAGAACAGAAGGCGAGGTTGTCATTAACGGACATAATCTAGACGCTTCCTTCGCTGAGGCGATGAGCAGCTTAGGGGCCATTGTTGAAAACCCTGAATTCTATAAATATATGAGCGGCTATAAGAATTTGCGCCATTATGCCAGAATGGCAAAAGAAGAAATTTCGGAAAGCAGAATTGCAGAAGTCGTTAAGCTTGTAGGACTGGATAATGCTATCCACCAAAAGGTAAAAACATATTCCTTAGGAATGAGACAGCGTCTTGGCGTTGCACAAGCCCTTCTGCATAATCCTGCGATCCTAATTCTGGATGAACCAACAAACGGTCTTGATCCACAAGGAATAAGAGAGTTCCGTGACTATCTTCATGAACTGGCAGCAACAGGGATATCTGTGCTCGTATCATCACATTTGCTTTCGGAAATGCAGCTCATGTGTCATCGCTTTGCAATCATTGAAAAAGGTAAGCTTATCCACATCTCCTCTATGGATGAAACAGTCGCTGAGGGAGTAGATGAGCTAAGACAAGTGACCTTTGAAATAGATGAGGCTAATAATGCACTAGAACTGCTGAAAAGCAGCGCAGTAGCTTTTGAGGAGGTTTCGCTTAAAAAGGAGCTGTTAACAGTAAAACTGTCGAGGTCTTCCATTCCGGCTGTGAACAAACTATTTGTGGAAAAGGGAATTTCTGTGTACGGAATAAATGCGGCGAAAGCGACATTAGAAGACAGATTCCTAGAAATCACGAATAAAAAAGGAGAGGAAGCAGTACGATGATTGGGTTAGTCCAGAATGAACTGATAAAGATATTTGAAAAGAAGATGAGCTGGATTTTTGCCATTATACTTATTATTGCATTAGTTGGAACTGCTGTACTTGAGTTGAAAACTAGCACACAGCAAACAGAAGATGATTGGAAGGTGCAGGTTCAAACGGAAATAGACCAGCTGGAGAAGGAAATGGAAAAAGCTCCAAGCTATGAGGATATTCCAGAAGATGATTATACGACAAAGGCAAAGGAGGATATCCAAGCCGAAATCGACAGTTTTAATGGCAATTTAAATGACAATGTGAATCCCTATACGACAAGCTGGTCATATTTGGATTATTATGGAATTGCATTGAAGTCTCTTATTACTCTTTTTGTAGTAATTGTTTGTGCAGGGAATATATCGTCTGAGTTTTCCGATGGCACAATTAAGCAGCTGCTGATTCGTCCTCATAGAAGATGGGCAATCCTGCTGTCAAAATATATTGCGCTTCTTATTTATTCTGCGTTTTTGATTGCGGTACTAATTGGAATAGGCTATTTAGTGAGCATTGCCTTCTTTGGTATTGATGACTTTAGTGGAAAATTGTCGGTGCAAAATCCTACTACTTTTGAAATGGAAGCTGTAGCTGGTGGAGCATATTTCTTCCAAAGCCTTCTATACTATTTGCCAGGGCTTATCATGGTCCTTACGCTGGCATTTATGCTGTCTACATTGTTTAAGAACCAAGCAATTGCAGTTGGAATTGGTGTATTTGTACTATTCTTTTCTTCGACTGCAGGAGCATTAATTGTTGGTTTTTCAGAAAAGTACACATGGACAAAAGCGTTAATTTTCCCGCACTTAGATCAGACTGTATTCGTAGTGCAGGATAAAATCTTAGAAAATATCACGATGCCGATGTCATTAGGAATTCTTGGAATTTACTACCTTATCTTTATGTTTATCACATTTTTCTTTTTCCAAAAAAGAGATATCAGCATTTAATGAAAAAACCGGAGAGGGCTGCTCTCCGGTTTTTTTAGCTTTTCTTTAAAAAGTTAATAGCTTGTGTGAAACGTGCTAAGCCATCTGCAAGCTTTGATTGCGGACAGCCAGCATTCAGCCTCAAGAAGCTCCTTCCTTCAGCTCCGTAGGTATCTCCGGCCATGATAGCCACTTTACCTTCATGGATAAGGGCGTGCTGAACTTGTTTTGGGGTATATGGCATGTTTTCGATATTAATCCATGCTAAGTAAGTTGCTTCTGGAATTTGCAGCGTCGCTCCTAATTGCTGCTTTTCTAAATATGCCTGTATAAACAGCATGTTATTTTTAATATAGTCATTCAGTTGATCCACCCAACTGCCGCAAGACTGATAGGCCTCTATCGTTGCAGTCAATCCTAATATGCTTGTGGAGGAAAGGCCATCACGATTTTTTAATGTTAGCAAAAATTCATCTCTTATATGCTCACTTGGGATAATGGCATACGAACCAATAAGTCCTGGAATATTGAATGTTTTGCTGGCAGAGGTACATATGCATACATTTTCAAGCGCTGTTGCTTTGCTGATGATGGGAGTATGCTTATTAGGCTGCAGTACAATATCCATATGAATTTCATCGCTGATAATAAAAACATGATATTTCCTGCAAAGATTAATGATTTGTTCAAGCTCATTTTCTGTCCAAACTCTGCCTGTCGGGTTATGTGGGCTGCACAGCAAAAGCACTTTCGCTTTATTGTGGGCAAGCCTGTTTTCTAAGTCAGCAAAATCAATGTGATATTTCCCGTCTTTTACAACTAGTGGATTTGCAGAAATCCGCCTGTTATTATCTGTAATCATCTTAAAAAAAGCATCATATGCTGGAGTCTGTATAACAACATGATCTTCATCATCTGTTAAAACATGAATTAGTTTCGCGATTGTATAAATAACACTTGGGCTGTAAACAATCCAATCTTGTTGCGGCTCTGCAGAAAAGCGTTCTCGATACCATTTTTGAACAGCTTCTTTAAATTCCTGGTGATTCCATCTTGTGTAGCCGAAAATGCCGTGCTCCAGCCGTCTGCTTAAAGCTTTGCTTACTTCCTGCGGTGTTTGGAAGTCTGTATCAGAGATGGAGAAGGGCAACAGGTCTGCTTCTCCGAATCTGTCTTCAATATAATCCCACTGTGTACAGTACGTACCAGTTCTTTTTGTTATCCGATCAAAGGAATATGTCATAAACGGTACTACTCCATTTCTATTTCTAATGCATTTTTTAAAGATGCTACTTGTGTGCCGATAATAACCTGTAAATTATGATTATCGAGCTTTACCACGCCGAGTGCTCCGCAGTCCTTTAATTCCTTCTCATCAATTTTGCTCATATCATTGATTACAAGGCGCAGTCTAGTAATACAATTGTCGAGTGACTGAAGATTTTCTTTTCCGCCTAATGCTGACAGTATTCTTTTCGCATCATACTTGCCTTTTTTCTGATAAGTTAACTCCTCATTCCCAGTCGTCACTGCTTCATCCTCACGGCCAGGTGTTTTTAAATTGAACTTAATAATGGCATATCGGAAGATGAAGTAGTAAACAGCAAACCAAACAGCGCCAACTATTAGAACGAGATACCATTTCGTATACGTTCCTTGCAGAACTCCAAAAATAATGAAGTCAAGGATACCGCCGTCTGTATTCCCGATTACGACACCAAGCAAATGCATCGTCATAAACCCTAACCCTGTTAATAGAACATGAATGCCGTAAAGGGCAGGTGCAAGAAATAGAAACAGGAACTCAATCGGTTCTGTTATACCAGTTACAAATGTAGCAATGACACCAGATATCAGTAAACCTTTAATCTTGCTTCGTCTATCAGGAAGGGCTGTATGATAAATTGCCAGTGCGACTGCCGGTAATCCAAACATGAAGGTTGGCATTTTTCCTTGAGACAAAAAAGCAGTAGCGGAAGGACTGATTGGAGAGCCGCTTTGCAGCTGAGCATAGAATATGTTTAATGCTCCAGCTACTGTTTGCCCATCAACAACTTGGATGCCCCCTGCTTCTGTAAATCGAATCATGGCGACAAGAATATGATGCAGTCCGAATGGGAGCAATAAACGTTCTCCTGCTCCGAATATGAACGGACCAAATGCTCCAGATTTTTGAATTAGCTGGCCAATTCCAGTGATAGCAATGGCGAATATTGGCCAAATGATTGGAATAAGTATGCCGACAACAGCTAACGTAAGAGAGGTGATGATGGGCACAAATCTTGCTCCCCCGAAGAAGGCAAAAGCATCTGGAAGCTGAATATTATAGAAACGGCTATGCAGTAAATGGACAATTACACCGACAATAATTCCGCCGAGAACGCCCATCTCAATTGTTTGAATACCCATTACCATGCCTTGACCTGCTTCGCGAAGTTTTTCCGCTGCTGCAAGCTGGCTTGTTTCTGTTAAATAAAAATTGATAGATAAATGCATAATGACAAAGCCTACAAATCCTGAAAAAGCAGCAACTCCTTTTTCATAACGTGCCAATCCGAGTGGGATTGCAATTGCAAAGAGTACAGGCAGATAGGTGAAAGCGAAGCCTCCGATGGTAGACATAAACCTAAATATCGTTTGCAGGAAGCGGTTGTCTAAAAAAGGCAGAGCTTCAATTGTAGACGGGCTTGTGAAGGAGCTGCCGATTCCTAGCATAAGACCCATAAAGGCAAGCAGAGCTACTGGAAGCATGAATGTCTTTCCGAGCCCTTGGAAAAACTCCCAAAAGCGTGATTTTGCATTATTCATAATCACTTACTCCTTTCTAAAACATGGATGTTTGTGTCTAGAGTAACTGTCTATGACAAGAAGAACAATTGGTTTTGGGATAAATGTAAGGGTATACAATTTTTGTACAGCGGGTTTTCCATAAAAAAAGCCGCTAGGTTCACGCCCTAGAAGCCTTCTGTCCTGTTTTACCTGATTCTAATGCAGTCAGGATGATAAAATCTAATAAAATACTTAATGGAAATCTTGAACTCATATCAAGATCTCCGAGATAACAGTTTTGAATTCGGGCTTGAAAAGTAATATCTGCTAAATCCTTCAGCCGGCTGCTTTTCCTTCCGACAATAGCAATTGTTTTTACTGCTCTTTCCTTTAGAATTGCAGCATAATCAAGAATATGAGCGGTTTCTCCGCTGTATGAAACCAATATAGCTAAATCCTTATTGGACAACCCGTTAGCGACACATCTTAACTCATCCCAGTCTTCTCTTGCGTTGCAGATTATCCCTGCAAAGGTTAGTTTTCTGGCCGCATCAATGCAAGTTGGCAAGGATGCTCCGACTCCAAAGAACTCAATAAAATTACTTTCATGAATGAAGCTTGCTGCCTTATGAATATCAAGCTCATTAATATGTTCCAAAGTCCATTCCATTTCCTGTTTGACTCTGTCCATATGTGCTGTCAAAAAGCTCGGCGGATGTACAGCTTCTTTATATAATTCTTGTTCGCTATCTTTGTTTAAGCTGTATTTTAAGTCTTGAAATCCGCTGAATCCTAAGCGTTTACATGTTCTGCTTATTGTAGCAGTTGATATGAATAAAGCTTTTGATAAATGGTCCAAGCTCGATTCAGCTACAAGCGCTGGGTTTGCAATTATATAGTCCAATACTTGTTTTTCTAATTCGCTGAGTTCGCCTTTAGATTGGGCAAGGCGCTTTAAGAGGATATTCAAATTTTTTCAGCTCCAGACTTTGTTAAGAAAGGTACTAGCTAGTCCTCTTTATTATAAGTCGACTGCCGGCGAAAAAGTACTGTTGCAGCTGCAGTTTTAAAAAGATATTGCCTAAAACCTACGAAAGAGGCTCAGGCAATATTTGTAACTATCTCGCAGCAGCTGGCTGTACCTCATCAGGGATAGGGCAGACATAGCCTTTTTCTCCAACTGTTTGCTGCAGCTCCTTTTTCGCTTCTATAAGTAGTTCCGGATCTTTAAGCAGTTTAGCTGCAGTAAGGAAAAGGATTTTTGCAACCTGTAAGGTTCCTTTATGAGCGCTGCTTGATTTTCCTTGTGCTGTTAACTGCCAAGTATGAAAGGGAGTTCCGATTGCGCAAGTTGTAACATTGCATTGAGCTGTTGGTGTAACCCAGCTGACATCGGAAACATCAGTAGAGCCTGGCATGAGTGACATTGATTGTTCGTAAGCAAGGACATCCTCGAACAAGGGATTATCCCCTCTGTTCATACTTAAAGGTTTATATGCTTCTGTTAGCATCTCATCAGTAAGGGTGGCTTGAATCTCTGTCGCAAACTGCTTTTCGGCAGCAGTGAATTTTGTCGGCCCGACTTCAAGCATTGCTTCTTGCATCACTAAATTAAGCGTGTTGTTCGGGATATAGTTGGAGCAGGCCTTATCTATAACAACCTCCATTTCTGTGCCAGTCATTAAGGCAGCTCCCTTTGCGACATCTTTCACTCGTTCAAATAAATCTATCACCGTATCTGTTTTAGGAGCGCGGATTAAATAGAGGACCTCTGCAAAGCCTTGTACAACATTTGGGGACAAACCGCCTGAGTTAGTGATGGCATAATGAATACGAGCCTGGTCAATTATATGTTCTCTCATATAATTAGATCCAATATTCATCAGCTCTACTGCGTCAAGCGCACTTCTTCCTAAGTGAGGAGAGCCAGCAGCATGTGCGCTTTTGCCTTTGAAACGGAAGTAAACTTGAATATTCGCTAAGGAGCTGGTGTTCATTACAAAGGTGATGTCATTTGGATGCCATGTTAATGCACAATCAACATCATCAAATGCTCCCGCTCTGACCATGAATGTTTTGCCTGAACCGCCTTCTTCTCCAGGGCAGCCATAATAACGAATGGTGCAAGGAATATTGTTTTCGGCCACATAATTTTTCAATCCAACAGCAGCAGCCATGGCTCCTGTGCCTAGAAGGTTATGACCGCAGCCGTGGCCATTGCCGTTTGGAATAAGAGGACATTCCCTCGCGGTTCCATCTGCCTGACTTAAGCCTGATAAAGCATCAAATTCACCAAGGAAAGCGAAAACTGGCGTGCCTGAACCAAATTCGGCCATAAAGGCGGTCTCCATGCCGCCGATCTTTTCGTGAATTGTAAATCCTTCCCCTTGAATAGCTGTCTTCAAATAAGAAGCGGAGGCGAACTCCTCAAACCTTGTTTCAGGATGATCCCAGATATAATCGCTTATTGTGCTCCACTTGGCCTTTGTTTCCTCTAAGTATTCTGTAATCCAAAATAAGTTGCTCATCTGTAATCCTCCTCTTAAAAATAAAAAAATTAAAAAAATTTTGACATTTACTTGCAGTTGTTGCTTCCATCCATTAAAATAACGTTAGATTTCCTAACATTCAAAGGGTAGGTTAATGGCAAAAATGCAAAAATCCACCACAAGCTAAAAGTATAAGGAAGCTGCTTGCGATGGATTGTATCTATTTTAACTATTTTGGATAATACGAAGAATATCATGGGCGTTATCGCCAGCAACTGCTGCGAAGTCTTCCCATACCTCATCACGAAGAAGGTCAATCTCGACAGTTTTTTTTGCTAATTCGATTGCTTCTTTGCTGATCATTGCAAATAGCTCCTTTCAGTAAAAAATTTTACGTTCTCTCCTGATGACCAACTATACATAAATATTTTAAAAGAATTTTATGCAAAAAACAGCTATATTGTCAGGTATTCTTACCTATTTTTTGAATTTTGCGTTAGATTTTATAACAGGATACGATAAAAATCTGAATACTCGTATTATAATTACAGTTAATGAGAGAAATTATTACTTCATGAGGTGAGATGATAATATGGATCATGAGCCATCCTACAAAAAAAGGAAAGTTATCACGATTGGTGTTGTTAGTGAGCTGACTGGGTTAACAGAAAGGCAAATTCGCTATTATGAACAACGAAAGCTTATTTTCCCGGAAAGACCTGAACGGGGGAACCGGAAGTATTCATTTTCAGATGTAGAGCGCTTAATTGAAATTGCCAACAAGCGGGAAGAAGGAGTAAGAACCCATGAAATACGTCAGGAAATAATTAAAAAAACCCGTGAAGAAGAAGAGCGCAAAATAAAAAAACAAATGTTACGCGGCCAAATCAATGCGCGGTTTGGCATTCAAAAAGACTGAAAACAAAACGAGAAAATTCATCCACTTCGAAAATTGTCCCCTTCATAATATTTACATTCCCAAGTGAAAGTCCTTTTTTAAAGGACTTTTTGTTATGTTTGCAAACAGGAGTTGTACTTCTTCTATTGATTATAGGTGAACATGTCCTTTAAACTGATAATGGTAATTTCTTTTAACAGCTAAGAATGTTTATATATTGGAGAGTTGGCATGGACTATATATCCAAAGAAAAAACGTATGAAATAATTGAGGTTTGCTTGCTTGCTGGAAGAATTATGCTCAAAAATGGAGCAGAAACATATCGGGTGGAAGACACGATGACCCGCATAGCCAAAGCGTATGGAGTGGAGGATTCAGACAGCTTTGTTACACCTACTGGTATTATCTTTTCTTTAGAAGGGCGTGAGCCGACAAAGACAAAGCTGATTCGGATTATTGACAGAACAACAAATCTGGAAAAGGTTCTGAAGGTAAATGATATATCGCGAAAAATCAGCTCCGGCTATATCTCTTTGCAAGAGGCATATCATCTATTGAAAGAGATTGATAAAGAAGGCCCAACCTATACAGTTTGGGTGCAGTTTGTTGCTGCGGCAATAGCAAGCGGCTGTTTCTTAATAATGTTCCAAGGAATCTGGAAGGATTTCTTAGCGGCTGTGATTGCAGGCGGAGCAGGGTTTTTATGTTCTGTTTATTTCCATCGAGTGGTGCAAATTAAGTTTTTTGCAGAATTCCTGGCATCGGTGCTCGTTGGATTGATTGCTTTTGGAGCTGTTTATATAGGGTTTGGTGCAGAAACAGACAAAATCATTATCGGTTCGGTTATGCCCCTTGTTCCAGGGTTGCTGATAACTAATGCAGTCAGAGATTTAATGGCAGGTCATTTAGTTTCAGGCATCTCTAAAGGAGCAGAGGCCTTTTTGACAGCTTTTGCGATTGGATCTGGAATTGCTGTTGTGTTTGTAGTATTTTAAGGAGAAATTTATATTATGTGGGAATTATTAGAACAAGCAGTTACAAGCTTTATTGCATCATTTGCCTTTGCGATGATTTTTCACACACCACAACATTTGCTTGTGAGATGCGGGTTTGTCGGCATGTGTGGCTGGGTCGCATATTGGGGCGCGGTCTATGTAAATATAGATGAAGTTCCTGCGACAATCATTGGTGCATTTCTTGTTGCAGTGATGAGTCAAGTATTTGCAAGATGGTATAAAACACCGGTTATTATTTTTACAGTAGCTGGGATCATTCCCCTTGTACCTGGTGGAATGGCTTATAATGCCATGCGACACTTTGTGGAGAATGACTATTATAACGCAGTCAGCCTTGCTGCCAAAGCGTTTCTCTTATCAGGGTCGATTGCAATCGGATTGATGTTCTCAGAAGTGATAAATCAGTTGTTATATAAAAGAAAAACAAGAAAAAGCAATGGAAGCATATAAATGAGTGCTTATCATTGCTTTTTTTATGTAACAGGTTGTTCCTATAAAGTAACAAGTTCCATTCGGTGTGACTAAGTACTAAATCTGGAAGATGTATTTACTATCATGAGCGTGCATTGTAACTTATAGATGTAAAGCAAAAGGGAGCAATGCTATTTCCCTTCATCCCTGTTGATTAAGGAGGATTGCATATAGTCGAAAGTCTCTTTTCCTAACCGTTCAATTAAAAACATGACTGGTATTTGAGTCGTTAAATTGACATTTCCCAAATATTCTGTCGTTATATAATACGCCAGGTTGTAATCAGACATTTTGGCCAGTGAGCTGTCAGAATGATTTGTCAAACTTACAATGATGCTGCCGTCCTGCTTAAGGCGGTCCAGCTTTTCCATTGTTGACTTAGATTCGCCTGACACAGACAGCACGATTGTGACACTGTCAGTTATGTAGTGACTGTAAATTGGGAAATACGGATCTTTAATATGAAGAGAAAATTTCTTGAGACCGGAGAAGAACCTTGCACCATATTCTGCAATGACGCCAGAGGTTCCTGCACCGATAAAAATAACGATTTTTGCTTTAGCGATAACTTCGGCTATTTCTTTAATTTTAGATTCATAGTTTGCTGAAAGCGTTCTTTCTACGAAATCGGAAACAGTTGTATATGTATTGTTAAGCCGATATGTTTCTTCCTCTGCAAGATGATTTTTCAGCTGCACCTTGAATTCAGTAAAGCCGTCAAAACCAAGCTTTTTGCAAAAACGAAGTATGGTGGTTGTGGAGACATGCGTTTCATTTGCGAGTTCTCGTATTCTCATATAGGTTACTTCCCGAGAATTCTTCATAATGTAATTGTAAAGCTCATATTCAAGATCGGAAAAAGATTGAATCTGCTCATTTGTAAACATGTTAAACACATCCATTAAATAGATTTACTCCAACTTAGATAATCTTATTATAACATCAACTAAAATTGAAAAGGGTTACACACCTAAAAATAAGAAAAGGGGCGTTTCTATATGAGCAACGGAATTAAAATTGTAACGATTGGCGGAGGTTCCAGCTACACACCTGAGCTTGTTGAAGGATTCATTAAAAGATATGATTCACTGCCGGTTCGCGAGCTATGGCTTGTTGATATTCCTGAAGGACAAGAAAAATTAGAAATCGTAGGTAATTTAGCGAAGCGTATGGTGAAAAAGGCTGGTTTACCAATAGAGGTTCATTTGACTCTTGACCGCAGAGAAGCCTTAAAAGATGCCGATTTCGTTACAACTCAATTTCGTGTCGGCTTGCTTGCAGCAAGAGCGAAGGACGAAAGAATTCCTTTGAAATACAATGTAATTGGACAAGAGACAAACGGTCCTGGCGGCCTTTTCAAAGGCTTACGCACAATCCCTGTCATCCTTGACATTGTTAAAGATATGGAAGAGCTTTGTCCAAATGCTTGGCTGATCAACTTCACGAACCCTGCAGGAATGGTAACAGAAGCAGTGCTTCGTCACAGCAATTGGAGAAAAATCGTCGGTCTTTGTAACGTGCCGATTTCTATCCAAATGAGTGTAGCCAAGCTGTTGGAAGTAGAACCTGAGCGAGTTCGCGTTGATTTTGCAGGACTTAACCACATGGTATACGGCCTGCATGTGTATCTTGACGGAAAAGAAGTTACAAAAGAAGTGCTGGAAGAAATGACTTCAGGCAAGCATGCAAGTGCGACAATGCGTAATATTGCAGCAATTGACTGGGATCCAGACTTCATTAAAGCGTTGGGAGCAATCCCGTGCGGCTACCACCGTTACTACTACAAGCAAGCACAAATGCTTGAGCATGAGCATGAGGAAGCAGCAGAGCAAGGAACAAGAGCAGAAGTTGTACAAAAGCTGGAAAAAGAGCTGTTTGAATTATACAAAGATGAAAATCTTTCTATTAAACCGCCACAGCTTGAAAAACGCGGAGGTGCATACTACAGCGATGCAGCCTGCAGCTTGATCGACTCCATGTACAACGATAAGCGCGATATCCAGCCTGTTAATACAATTAATAACGGTGCAATTGCCAGCATTCCTGATGAATCAGCTGTAGAAATCAGCAGTGTTATCACAAAAGACGGCCCTAAACCAATCTCTATTGGTGACCTTCCTGTACCTGTCAGAGGCTTAGTACAGCAAATTAAGTCCTTTGAAAGAGTGGCAGCAGAAGCAGCGGTAACAGGCGACTACAATACAGCATTGCTTGCGATGACAATCAACCCGTTATTGCCTTCTGATAAAGTGGCGAAAGAAATTCTGAATGAAATGCTTGAAGCACATAAAGAGCATTTGCCGCAATTCTTTAAAGAAGATAAAGTTTTATCATAATCAGGAACAACGAATGTGAGAGGAGTGTCATTGTTGACACTCCTCTTTTTGTAGAAAAACAAAAAAGAACTATATTACTAGATTTTAGTGTTGAAAAAAGGGAGAATATGTCCTATTTACTATAATATTCATAGGAAAATAAATGCATTTATGGTCAAAAGTTCGTTTTATCCTTTATTTGGATATTAAAATGTGGTAATTAATATATAGATGTTTGTTTTCCATTAGCTACATAGTTATAAAGAATGATAGCTAAAATTTTTTTGAAAAAGGAGAGAGGAAACATGGCAGGAATCATTCGAGTAACCCCTGAAGAGCTTATTAGCATGTCAAACCGTTATGCAAACGAGGGAAGTCAAGTTGGTGAACAAGTCACTCGTTTGGATCAAATGATCCAAGAATTGGAAAGCATTTGGGAAGGTCAATCAAGCCAAGCGTTCAGTGAGCAATACCAATCACTTCGCCCTTCATTCCTTAAAATGCAGCAATTGCTAGAGGATATCTCCTCACAATTGAACAGCACAGCTAAAGCGCTTGAGGATGCTGATGCTCAAATCGCTAACCAAATTCGCGGCTAAGTGTCTGAACTTAATATCGTTAGAGCTTCTTCATGATTTGCATCATGATGGGTGACGAAATAGCGGATGTGGCTTTTTAAAAGCCGTGTGTATTTTAATAAATGAACTAAACCCTAGGAGGAGCGCTTTTTTTATGGAGCGCTCCTTTACGTTTTGAGGTGGAAAATAATGTATATAGAAGTAACGGTCGATTTGCAGAAATACAATCGAAACAAAATCGACTTACGCTTATCTGACTATTACACAATAAAAAAGCTAATCGATTTATCATGGCAGGTTTCTGATATAGAAACTCTTCCACGATCAGGTTATTGGGTGCGTGTGAAAAATAAACAAAAGGTATTCCCGGGAAATCAACGGCTAACAGATGCAGGAATTACTACGGGAGATATTATTGAAATTTTATGAGGGTGGTATAGAAGATGCCTCAAGCTGAACGTACATACTTAGAAAAAAAGTTGGATGCGATAATCAAAAAAGACAAAAATCGTATTACGTTTATCTTTCAAATTGAAAAGATAAAGATGGATGATAAGAGTGAAGTGTTAATTCTTAAGGATATAGAAAGTCAGCTTCCTAAAGAAATTAATGTAGAGGAGGATGCTCTTCAAATACAGATTGATATTCCCAGCTCCTATCAATATGGTACCTCTATTCAAGGGCTTTCGCACAAGGACAGATTAAAAATAATCTATCAATTGATTCATAAAGTAAAAGATCATCGCATCTCAAGGCTGCATCTTTTCATCAGTCCCGAGAACATTGTGGTGGATCAAGGCTTGACCCCTTATTTCCTGCATTATGGAGTGAAAGAAAGTCTGCCTCCTTACGAAAGAGATGAGGTTGAGCTGTGGCAAGAGCTGAAGGCGCTGGCTGCTTCTTGGGTCGATGTCTCCCGTTCATTTGAGCAATACCTGCAATATGAGAAGACTTTGGAGCTGAGTGAAGACAGCAAAAGGGTGCTTGAGGCCGAGTCTGTTGAAGAGCTGTTAACAGTAATCGACGAGTTTATAAGGAAGGATAGGGAGTCTGCATCTCTGTATATAGAAGTGACAAAAAAGAAATGGAAATGGTTCCGTAATAGTTTGATTGCTGTGAGTGTTCTGCTTGTACCAGCCATTATATATTCCTTTTATTCTATCTTTTTTCTGCAGCCGAAGCAGTCCAAGATTATACTTGCACAAGAACAATTTCTAACCAGTTCCTACAGTGACGTAATTAATACACTTCAGCCTTATAAAATCGATGACTTGCCTAAGGTTGCTAAATATGAACTGGCAACAGCTTATATTTCAAATGAAAACCTGACAGATGAGCAAAAACAATTTGTCCGCAATACCGTCACCCTGCAATCTGATACTAAGTATTTAGATTATTGGATCCAGATTGGCAGAGGAGAAGGGGAAGAAGCACTGAAAACGGCAAGATTTCTAGAGGAGACAGATCTTATTGTCTTTGCCCTTATTAATTACCGGGAAAATATTTCTGCAGATGAATCGATGGACAGCGAGGAACGTCAGCAAAAAATCGATGAAATTGATCGGGAGATTAAGGAATACCAGCAAGAAGAAGACAGTGAAACTTAATCGTTTATCGTCATTACGTCAGCGATTAAAGAGGAGATAACAAGATGTACACATTATTTGTATTTCATGATGATACATACGAAAAGGCTCATCTGAAAAAGGATGACGAGCTAACCATCGGAACAGCAGTTGATGATGATATTACTTTAACCGCAGCAAACATAATAAGCCAGTTAACAGTAACAGTCGACAAAAATGGGAATGCCTTCTGTCAGGTTGGCAAGGAAACAGTCCAGTTAGAGGAACAAATGCAGCATTCTGTAAATACAGGGACTTTATTTATTAAGTTGTTTCTAACAAGGAATCTACCTGAAACCACCTATTATATTGGTAATCGTAAGGAAATCCGTTTTGCAGCGAATGGAGATGAAGGAAAGAGCGCGTCGGAATACTGGCTGCTAGAGAAACAGGACGAGTTGTCAGCAGGCTTTATGCTCGATTTATATGACAAACCGTCTGTAAAGAAAGGGGAAGCCAACTTATATCTTAATGGCCATTTGCTGGCTGCAGACAGTGAATTGGAATTAGGCGATATCCTCTTCTGGAATGGTATGGAAATTACATATTTGGAGGAAGACCTACTTGCTGTTACGAGTGCAAAGGAATTTGGCACAGAGTTGGAGGCAATTAAACCTCATCAGTCTGAAATGAAAAAACGTTATCCTTTATACAGACGAACACCGAGGATGGTATATGAGCTTCCAAAGGAGAAAGTTCAACTCACATTTCCAGGACAAGAGGCACAGCATACGAAGCGCCCACTATGGCTGATTATCCTGCCGCCATTAATGATGCTTATCGTAATGGGAATTGTAGCGCTGTTCATTCCTAGAGGAATATTTATCGTCGTTTCTCTTGTGATGTTTGCAACTACTTTATTTACATCTACCTTCCAGTATTTTAAAGATAAAGCAAACCGCAAGGAATGGGAGCTAAGAAGACGGCGTATTTATTCTAATTATTTGGAAGAGAAACGGGAAGAGCTTCATCTGCTGTCTGAAAAGCAGCGTGAAGTGCTTCACTATCATTTTCCATCCTTTGAACGAATGAAATATATGGTCTCAGAAGTATCAGACAGAATATGGGAGCGAACATTAACAAGTCAGGATTTCCTGCAGTTCCGCATTGGAACAGGTAAAGTGCCGGCCAGCTACAAAATCGATGTAAGCTCACAGGATATGTCCAACAGGGAAATGGATGAGCTCATGGAAGCGTCAAAGCGTCTTGAGAAAACCTATCAGGAGCTTGATCCGCTACCAATCACTGTCGATCTGTCAAAGGGTGCAATTGGATTAATCGGAAAGGAAGCAGTACTTAAAAGGGAGCTTCACCAACTGATTGGTCAACTGGCATTCTTCCACAGCTATCATGATGTCCGCTTCATCTTTATTTTTGATGAAAAGGAATACAGCACATGGGAGTGGATGAAATGGCTGCCTCATTTTCAGCTGCCTAATTCCCATGCAAAGGGCATGATTTATAACGAAAGCACGAGAGACCAGCTTCTGAGCTCGATATATGAAATGATTCGGGAAAGAGACTTAGAGGAGGATAAAGAAAAGCTGTTATTCTCCCCGCACTATATTTTTATCATTGCTAACCAGCAGCTTATATCAGAGCATGTCATCCTAGAATATTTAGAGGGTGAGTACAAGCAGCTTGGCATCTCTGTCATCTTTGCTTCAGAAGCAAAGGAAAGCTTTTCTGATAATATCCATACGCTTGTCCGCTATATTAACACCTCTCAAGGAGATATCCTGATGCAGGATAAAAAGGCAGTCGAAATTCCGTTCAGCCTTGATACCCATCAGTATGAAAATAATGAGTATTTTGCGAGGATGCTAAGGACGCTGAACCATCAGGTCGGTGTGACAAACTCTATTCCAGAGAGTGTATCCTTCTTAGAAATGCTGCAATTTAAAGATGTTAAAGATATACCAATCGAGGAGTACTGGCATAATAACCAATCAGCAAAATCGCTAGCAGTACCAATCGGTCTTAAAGGGAAAACAGATCTTGTCAGATTGAACCTTCATGAAAAAGCACACGGTCCGCATGGATTATTAGCAGGAACTACTGGGTCTGGTAAAAGTGAATTCTTGCAGACATACATCTTGTCATTAGCTGTGCACTTCCATCCCCATGAGGTTGCCTTCCTGCTGATTGACTATAAAGGTGGGGGAATGGCTCAGCCATTTAAGAATATGCCCCATCTGCTTGGCACTATCACCAATATTGAAGGAAGCAAAAACTTCAGCCAGCGCGCACTTGCTTCTATCAAGAGTGAGCTCAAGCGGCGCCAGCGTCTGTTTGACCAATATGAGGTGAATCATATTAATGATTATACTCGTCTGCATAAACAAAATAAGATTGCTGAACCGCTGCCGCATCTCTTCCTTATTTCTGACGAGTTTGCAGAATTAAAGAGCGAACAGCCTGAATTCATTCAAGAACTGGTCAGTGCTGCCAGAATTGGACGAAGCCTTGGTGTCCATCTTATTCTCGCAACACAAAAGCCAGGCGGCATTATTGACGCGCAAATCTGGAGTAATGCCCGCTTCCGCATTGCCTTAAAAGTGCAAAATGCTGAGGACAGCAGAGAAATCTTGAAAAACGGAGATGCTGCCGGTATTACAGTGACAGGAAGAGGCTATTTGCAGGTTGGCAATAACGAGGTATACGAGCTGTTCCAATCTGCATGGAGCGGAGCAGCCTATAACGATGAAGCCTCACTTAATGAGGATGAGGTTGCTCTTGTTACAGATTTAGGACTAGTGCCTTTATCGGAGCTTTCCTCACAGGATACAACAGGAAAAGATTCGGTAACAGAGATGGAAGCAATTGTTGAAGAGATTGAAGCAGTTCATCAAAAATTAGGTCTTATCAAAATCGCTAGTCCATGGCTGCCGCCTTTATCACCGCGCATCTACAGACCAGATATCGCCCAAGAGAAAGAAGCGAAGAAGGTCTTGTTGGCAATGGTTGATGAGCCTGAGAAACAAAGTCAGTCTTCATATACATATGAATGGATGGAGGATGGCAATGTCGGAGTCTTCGGATCTTCAGGCTATGGAAAAACACAGACAATGATTACCTTGCTGATGGGAATTGCTGCCGATGCAAGCCCGGAAGAAGCCCATTTCTATTTGCTTGATTTCGGTAACGGCGGTTTGCTGCCATTAAGGCAGCTCCCGCATTCGGCAGATTATTTCTTGATGGATGAGCAGCGCAAAACGAATAAATTCGTTGCCATTATTAAAAGTGAGATGGCGAAGCGAAAGAGACTGTTCCAACAAATGGAGGTAAGCTCCATTAAGATGTACAACACTCTTTCGGCAGATCCGCTGCCATTATGGTTTATTGTCATTGATAACTATGATGTTGTGAAAGATGAAATGCATGACTTTGAGACCCAGATGAATCAATTTGCAAGGGATGGACAATCGCTGGGCATCTATATGATTTTCAGTGCAACGAGAGTTAATTCTATTCGTCAGACATTAATGAACAATCTTAGAACGAAAATTGTCCATTATTTGATGGACAACACGGAAGCTTATTCCATATTAGGCAGGGTGCCGTTTGAGCCTGAACCGATTCCAGGCCGGGCAATTATTAAAAAGGATTCTGCCTTTTTCTCTCAAGTTGTTCTGCCAAACATCGGAATGGATGAATATGAGCAGCTGCGATTGCTGAAAGAAGACATTGATGCTTTAAAACAGAAGTATATGGAATGTGATAAGCCGAAAGCAGTGCCAATGCTGCCTTCTGAACTGAATAATAAACAGTTCTACTTGTATGTAAAGGAGCAGCAGCAAGGCTTAATTCCAATTGGATTGGAAGAGGAGCTTGTCGAGCCTGTCAGCATAAACTTTGCCAAGACCAATCATTGCTTAATTTTAGGTCAAGCGCAAAAAGGCAAAACAAATGCCATGCAGCTTATTTTAAATGAGGCGCTTAATCAGACGACCGAAAAGCCTGCCATCTTTGATTCTATTGACAGAAGCCTGTCACATGTTGGAGATAAGGATGAGGTCAGCTTTATCGATAACAAGGAAATGATTGCTGCTTGGATAGACAATGTTGAGAACATTTTAAAGCAGAGGGAATCAGATTATGCAGAGGCTGTGCAAAGCGGCAGGATGCCAGAGAAGCACCCGCATATCTATATGTTTATTGATGGATACGGAAGGTTTTTACAGCAAGTCGATAACCGCATTCAAGAAAATATTGTTCGACTTATGAAGAATTACAGCCATCTTGGTTTCCATATCGTTGTATCTGGAACAAACAATGAGCTGACCAAAGGCTATGACCCGCTGACATTAGAGTTGAAGCAAGTCCGCCAGGCACTTGTCTTAATGAAGAAGTCAGAGCAGACCTTATTTACCCTCGCTTATGACAGACAAGAGCAGGAAGTGCAGCCAGGGTTCGGCTATTATGTGGAAAATGGTAAAGAAAAGAGAATCCAGATTCCGTTGATGTTAGTGGAAAGGAAGGTGAGCCTATAGTGAAGGGCTTTCCTATATGGAAGATAATTATCGCATTAGTTGTCATTATTGGTTCCCCATTGCTGTTTTTTAAGGCAATTGGGGAAAATCCCCTTAAAGAGAAGGAGAACGCAACAAAATCAATTGCTATTGTAAACGAAGATGTTGGCGTACAAGGGGAGCAAGAAATTCGTTTAGGCGAAAGTGCTGCAAGTATTTTGGCAAAAGACTCTGCATATAACTGGAGTGTTGTTGGCAGAAGCGCCGGCGAAAGCGGGCTGCGCAACAATAAATATGATGCTGTCATTTATATTCCATCAGACTTTTCGAAGAAAGTAATGGATTATGAGAGTGAGAACCCAGCCAAGGTGACATTTGATTATAAGTTGCAAGCACAATTAAATGCTGTCAATACAGAGAAGGTAAAGCTGGAAATTGAAAAAGCAACAAAGCGGACAAATCAGCGCGTATCTTCTTTATATTGGAGCTATGTCGCGACAGACATGAATTCTGTTAAGAAGGAATTCGACCAAATCCTGCAAAAGGAGCTTGATTTCCAAACTACGATGCTTGCCTTTTATAAGCCGAGCTCAAAGGATTTAACAGATCAGATAAAAGAACAGCAAACGATGCTAAACAATATTAAGAACTCCTTCGGGCAAGTTGCTGATCAAGGGACAGATCAGGCAGCTTCAGCTGATTCCTTTTCAGAGGACTTAACAGGTTTTGTTGATAATGTGAAAGCATATGAACAATATCAACAGGAGCAACAAAAGCTTCTTGCAAGCATTCAAGAGGATGCGGTTGCCAATATTAGCACAGCGACAGAAAACCAAAAGTCGCCGTATTTGCAGACACAAAACTTGTTAAATGAGAATGAACAAACAGTATTGCAGCAAATGGCCGACTTGAACACTTCTCTGCAGACAAATGAAAGCCTGCTTCTAGAAACAAAGCAAGAGCGAGTTGATACAGTCGGAAGCCAGCTGCTTTCCTATAATCAATATCAAAGCAATCTTTTAGACTATTATCAGCAGTTAGTTGATACGAAAACACTTAACTCCTTGCAGACTAAAATAGTAGCTTCAAAACAAGGTTTATCAGATGGAGAAGAAGTGCTGCTGCCAGAGGCTCCGCCGGAAAACCCGGTAGTGCCAGAGGAAATGACGGACGATGATGTTACAGAAGATCCAGGAACAGAGCCTGATGAAGGCACAGAAGAAGAGGGAGCAGATAGTGATAAGCCAGCTGATGACAGCGGTGAAAACTCATCTGCCACAATTGAGCAAGACGGAACGAACGGAAACGAGCAAACAGGTGAAGAACAGGAACAACAGCCTGGAGGTTCGAATGAAGCAGGTAGTGAACAAAAGGAATTAGAAGATATCCATGCTGCTTTGCAAAGCCTTGAGGAACAATTGGCAAGCATGGCAGGCAGCACCTCTAGCGAAGAAGTGGCAAAGGCTGTTGAACAGCTGAAGGCTATTAATGAGCGTGTGCTGAAAGTGAGCGAAAGTCTAAAGACAAGCGGTGATAATCAGCAAGGTTATGTTAAAGGACTGCTTTCACAAATTGCCGAACTAACAAATCAGCTCACCAATAACGCAACAAGCTTAACAGAGCTGGAAACGAAGAATGAAGACTTAAATAAACAACTCGAAGAGCTGACGAAGCAAAAAGAAAGATTAATAGAGTACGCAGAGGATTTAACAGAGGTAAATGACGAGCTGAGAGACCAGCTTTCCCAATACGCTGATAATATGACCGCAATATTGGATGTGATTGAAGAAAAGGAACAGTCTATATTATCATCTGAAGCTCTTTCCGGAGAGCGTAAACAGGAGCTTGAGAGCTGGTTTGATAAAGATATGGAGACAGGCAAAGTGGTAGATCTCCTTTATTACTATGCGTTCTTAAACGAGTATGAAGGCACATTGTCAAGCATGCTCGGTCAGAATCCAGCAAAAGAAGAAGTTATGGCAAATGAAGATTTCCTTAAACAAATTCAAGCTATCTTCCAAGTAACAGATGAAGAAGCCAGCTATTGGAATCAGCTGGAGCAGGAAACACCAACAATGCGTGACGGTTTAACTGCATTAAACGATAGATTTACTTTGTTTATGGCAGATTACAAGAAAACAATGGATGAAAATCAAAGCATTCTTTTAGACAGCTTTACTTCCATGCAAGAGGATGCGAGCAAACTAATGGAGCAAATTCAGCAGCCGGTTCAAAACGAGGCTGGCAATTTAAGTGCCGAAGCAAAGGGAACTGGAGTTGCAACGAGCTACAAGCTTATTCAAGAGCAAATGAGCTCCTTCCACAATGGGCTCAAGGAAGCAAGCGAAAGTCAGGATACCATTATTGATTACACCAATGATTTACATCAAGAGGTTTCTGCTGTTCAGACAGATGCAGATGTGCTGAACAATAAATGGTCAACAAATGTTAAGTCAACACAGCTAATAAGAGATGACGTCTTCTCCGTGCTTGGCAATGCTTTTGTTGACGATCAATCGAATGGTGTTGTTTATGACTTCCTTTCAAGTCCGCTGCAGCTGACTGCAGGAACTTCTGAAAAGGTTGAAACAAACACAGTGCCGCCGGTAGTTGTGCTGTTTATCGTTTTATTAAGCAGTCTGTTAATCGGTTATACAACCTACTATTTCAACAGCCTGCCATATTGGGTAAGAGCAGCACTATTCCTGCTCGTCAACACCCTTGTCGGCTTTATCATCAGCCTTTACGGTCTGAAAATATATCAGCTGGCAGAGCAGGCCACAATGGAATGGACGGTGTTCACTATCTTATTGCTAATGGTAAGCTCAGGCATAATTACTGTAGCATTTTCACTGCACCGCCTTGCCGGTCTGTTTGTAACAGCAGGTATGGTTGCTTTGTATGTCACACCATTGCTGGCATTGAGCACACCTAACTTTAAATTTACTGATCCGATGAGCAATGTATATATTTCCATTCAGTACAGCACTGAATCATTATTTGCTCCGGCTGCTATCATCCTGGTGTTTGCACTGCTTCTTCTTATCGTTCTGCAGGTGCTGATTGAACGATTTAAAGGTTCCTCCAGCAGCTTAGAGCATGAGGTGGGAGCTAATGAAACGATGTAAATGGATTATATATCTGGTTATTTGTTTTATGGGAATAAATGTTTATTTTTACAATGAAGCTGTGAAAAAAGCATATGCAGAGACAAATACAAATATTGATGAATTGGCACCAAATGATTATGAAGGTAAATCAACTGACAAAAATACAGACTTACTTGATGAGGATGCTTCCTCATCAAGTAAGTCTGAAATTCCAGAAGAACAAAAGCAGCTCATATTTGACGGCAAAAAGACCTTTTCTGCTGATGATGTCAAAGAGAAGCTATTCCAAAAAGCAGCCACAAATAAGATTGAACAGAATGCAGAACAGCTTGGATTGTTTGCAGGTGATGATGAAATAAGGCAAGCGGGAGTATCAGAAGAAACATTGACTGATACCACCTCCTCTTTATCCTTATTTTTAGGCATTTTGATTGCTGTCTGCATCACTTTGCTTGGCATCGTTTTAACTGTTTTCTATCGGACAGCAAAACAAGGGGAAAGAAAGGGGCAATAATTATGAGTCTTTCTAGTATACTCGCAAACCTAGGCGGCGATGTAAGCGGCAAAATAGATAATATTGAACGAAAAATTAAAAGGTTAAGATCAGCTAAAAATAAAGTGGCGAATGAGCAGGATGCAATGCTCGAAGAAATCAGACAGCTGAAAAAGCCTGATTTAGACAAAAACTGGGTTGGCAAAAGAGCAGATGAGTTTGACGGAAAGCGGGAAGATGTGTATCAGACGATGAGTGATATTGGGAACAGGGAATATGAATATTACCAAAGCTCAATCGAAAATAAAATCAACTTCCTGGAAATAGAAAAAGCCAGTCTCCATGGTATCGGGGTCCTTGTTTCTGAAGCAAACAAACTATTGGACCGCGGAGAAGAAATGGTTGAGGATGTCAAAGGCAAAATATCTGAAATTAGAAGGATGTTGTGATATGGCTACGATTAAACTAAACCATGCAAATGCAATCAGCAAACTAAGCAATGCAGAACAGGCGGTGCACAATCTTGATATGAGCAGTGCACCGACAAGCAAGCTGAAGGATAACAAGCTTGATTTCACTTCAGAATGGAAAGAAAGAGAAGAACGAATCGAGAACTTGATAGAGGAATACAAAAAGATTGTTCTAAAGAATGTGGCCGATACGAAGGATAATATTGATGCATTGAAGGAACAAGATGAAGCGATAACCAGGTAAAGGGTGATGTCAGTGAAGGTATTAGATGGAAATAGCTTACGTGAAACAATGGAAGCAAGAGCTAAACACTATTCATCCATACGGGAACAGTTTGCACAGCTGCGCAAAGCCTTTCAAGACATTGTTGAACTAAATGAATTTGAGGGGCGAGGCGCAGAGGCAATTAAAGGATTTTACAGAGGTCAAATAGAAGTAACAGAAGCATGGCAGCGCCTGATAGACAGGCAAATTGCCTTTTTTGAAGGTGTGCAAGGCAAGCTGGAGGATAAGAACTTAGGCAGCAATACTAGAGTGGAAACTGGCTTTCTTGAAGAAGCGCTGCTTTATAAAGAACGACAGGCAGATGAAATGGTCAGTGAGCAGCGCAAAGCTCTCCAAAATATTTTCGCAGAGATCGAGGATCTGATATCCCTCGATCCTTTTTCTAGAGAGCGGTTCGACAACGAAATGGTAGAAGCTAGAAAGAAAAGGACCGATACACTAGATGCCGTCGGGCAAACCGACCAGGAGTTATTAGAAGAATACCTCTCCTCAGAAGGAGAAGAATTCTACGTGGCAGCCCTTTTCCGCGCCCTCCTTGAAGCTACAAAACAGGGCAGCGATATATCACCAATTCATTTTAACGCAGACGCTTACCTAACAAGCGAAGTGTATCAGCTCAAATCTGAAGCAGAAGCACAAACAGATGCATATCTCAGCTTCAAAAAAGAGGAAAAAGAAGCGAGAGAAATAGCAAACCGGCCATGGTACGAAGATCTATGGGAAGGGACCAAAACATTTGCAGGAGAATTCTCCGGCTATTATGATTATCTTAGGGCAAAAGACGGCGTCGACCCCGTAACAGGAGAAAAGCTTTCAGCCGGTCAGCGCGTCACAGCAGGAGCCATGGCCGCAGCAGGATTTATACCAATAGTCGGCTGGGCAGGACGGGCCATCAAAGGCGGCAAAGGCATTTACTCCGCAACGAAAGCCATCACAGCAGCCGATCATGCTCTCGATGCATACAGAAGTGCCAACACCTTCTCCGCATTAGAGAAAACAGAAATGGGCCTTTACGGTCTAATCGCAGCAAACGGCCTGTCCGAATACATGACAGGCAATGACATGTTCGGCAACGAACTAACAGACGAGCAAAGGCAAGCAAGCCTTGCCCAAGGCATTTTTGCAGGGCTGCCCTTTGTGCCAACTATGGCGCGGGAAGCGACAAGTATGGGGAAAGGCTGGATTGATGACGTCACACAGCGTATCAGCAGCTCACCCAAACTTGTGACAGAAACCGGAATTGTCCACATCGATGATACTGTAAAAGCAGAAAGTAAGGCAGTGGAGTCTGTTAGCGGGGAAAAGGATAAGGCTTTGAGTTTGTTGTCTGGGCAACAAAGACCACAACTTAAAAATGGGCCAATAAAAACTAAAACTAGTGAATCTATACAAATTATTTTAGAGAAGTATGGTTATTCAGTTGATGAATTTTTGGTTTTATTACATCCAGATAAATTATTAAGTGAAGAAGATTTTCAGAAAGTTAATTTAATTAGAGATGAAATAGGCTTACCGCCAAAAAATACTCCAATGGCAAAAGTAATTCCACAAAGTGATCTATACAATTATCTTTATAATGAAGAATATAGTGGAGTAAGAGGGTTTACTGCTGTGAAGGAGCATACAGAAAAGTTGATAACTTTAGAAGAGAAATTTGAGGGGGCTCGTCTAGATTATAATAATACAGCATTTAAAATAACAAACGGTATTGACGGTATATCAGAGTCTGTTGGAAGTCCAGATAATTTTTTTGGAACAATAGAATATAAGATACTAGAACCTGAACAGTTATCTATCCCAAGATGGGAGCCTAAACCTGATTCCTATCCGTACACAGGTAGAGGTTTTACAGGAAGCAGAGAAGTTGTTCTTCCAGAATACTACCAACAAGCAAGAAAGTTTGTTGATGGAGATTTGTTGATTATTAGAGATAGCAAAACAGGGGAACCTGTTTTCAAATTTATTTTTGATGAAGAAGTTGGATGGGTTAAAGATAATTAGGGTGGTGTTACATATATGGCGAGATACGCTAGATATAAAAGTGCAAATTATCCTCTAAATATACGTAATAATACGTATAGATTAAAGAGTAATAAAAAGGAAAGTGGATTTAAGGTATTAGTTGATTTAGGTGGCAATGTTCATGATAATATATTTATTAAAGAAGTAGACATTGATGAGATTGAGTTAATATTTGAACGAAAATATAAGGTGATATATAAAGGAAAAGAATATGATACTTTTGCAATAGGGGAATTAGTGATAAATGATGGAAAAATTAAATTAGTGAGCAGTGATTCCGAGGATTATCATAATAAAGGGTTCGAGAAACAGGAGCAATTTGTGTTTACGAAAAACGTTAGAATAGAAGACATTGATGCATTAGTAGAAATTATAGAGCCAATTATGGAATTCAACAATTTACCTGTAGAAAGAAAGATAATTCCTAGTACTCAAATAAAGGAGTTTATAGATAACGAACTATTTTAAGGAACTAGGAGAATTATGAGATTTACTATCATATTACAAATGGTAAAAAGATATCGATAGTTAAAAATCGCCAGCTTTTGTTGTCATGTACAATTATAGTTTCTATTTAAAGCAAGTTAATAAAAATAGCCTTCCTTTAGCTCGAAAGGAAGGTACTACTGCTGCTAAAGATATAGAAAATCTTAAGAGAATTTACTTTAAAAAGTAACAATGCTAAAGCATTATTTTAAAAGGTGTTTCCTTTAAAATAATGCTTTTTATTTACAGGTTGCCTTTTAGAACTTGAGGAATAACAAACGAGGTGAGCGATATTAATGATTATTAGTCAGGTATAGGAAAATAACAGAGGTTAAGGGAAACTATATAAAGGAAATTGTTCCTCCATATAAGAATTACTATGTGTTAGAAAAGAAAAGGGAAATATGGGAGTTTGATTTAGTTATTGTAGAGAGGCAGAATGAGCCTTATCTAAAACAGAAAAAACAATTCAAATCAGAAACAGATGCGGCAAAAATACTTCTTACTTAATAGATTGTTGGACTACTATTTTGCGAGGTATATCAGTCCGTTTATGAAAGAGCATCCACAATTTGATATCGGCAGGCCAACTGTTAATGAAAATAAATTATGGAATGCGATGTCTTTGGCTGAATACCTAGCGATATGCTTATACGTGAAAATAATGCTGTTAAGCTAAAACAGCTAGACGAAGCGCAATCGTCTGTAACATATGTTGGCAGTAAAGGAAACACAGTGAGTTCCAGTATACCAATTGATTATTAAAGAGCACTATTTATTACCTTTAAAAAGTTTTTTTGCTATATCTATTTGAACAAAATATAAGCAGAATACTGCAGTTAGAAGGAGTAAGTGCTGAAAACTCTGAAGAAGATCTCAATATTTTTCTGGCTTAATTTTAAATGAAGTCTGCTTTGGTACAGGAGATGCAAAGTTTGTATTTGCAAACGCTCTTGAAAGAACGGATACATTCTACTATCAAAAGAGAGTGACCCTGGATGAGATATATTGTTATCTTAACAGAGAATCTCAAAGATATAATATTAGAGTAAATGGATATGAGTAATGAAGGACTAAAGTTTATAAGAGATACTTTTAAGCATAATTTCATTAGAAGTTATGCTTTTTTCTATTGGGGTATTAATGGAACTATAAAGGATCCTGGCAGCCCGGCGGCCATAATAGGTTGTCTATCTTAGGTCCGTGGCTTTGCGTCTTTTACTTTCGTAAAATTTGCCTTTGCAAGATATTCATATATTCAGGTTTCTTTCTGGTGGAAGCTGTTCTGCTGTTCTTCGAAGATGGAAATGGCTTCCTTTAATAATTGTATGTCTATTTCGATTTCCCTTTTTATAAGAAAATCAGGGCATCTGCTGTGATCGTCTAATAAGCGCGCAAGCTCCCTTTTTACCAGCTGCAAACAAAACCACTTCCTTAATTTGGGGTTGCTGAATCTATTATGACTTATTATAGCCAACTTGAAAAGTATTCATGTCTATTTTGGGAAAAACAGTAAAAAAAATGTTCACCATTTCGCCTTGTATAAACATCATTCGATTCAGGAAATCTAATAAAACCGATAAACTTTAATAAGAGGAGTTCATAATGAAGAAAACATTGGATTGTGCAATTATTGGCGGAGGTATCGCTGGCTTGCAGGCGGCTATTCAGCTTGGCAGGTATAAACATAATGTATTGGTGATTGATTCAGAAAAGGGCAGGTCTACTCTTTGCAGGAGTT
This sequence comes from Niallia sp. MER 6, assembly GCF_023714395.1. Lineage (NCBI taxonomy): Bacteria > Bacillati > Bacillota > Bacilli > Caryophanales > Bacillaceae > Niallia > Niallia sp. MER 6. The sequence goes on from NZ_JAMAUK010000015.1 coordinate 87,332, forward strand.
ATCATAATATCCTTGGCTATCCGGACGGTATCAGCGGTGTCGAGCTGCGTCAGAAGGGAAAGCAGCATGCAGAAAGCCTTGGTGTCGAGTTTCTTGCTGCTGCCGCTACTAAAGTAGAGAAGCAGAGTGACTCTTTTCATATTTATACAGAAGCAGGGGAGTTTGAGGCGAAAAGACTACTGCTCGCAACTGGTATCATTGATAATATTCCGCCATTTCCTGAGCTATATCCTTGTTTAGGTATCAGTGTTTATCTTTGTCCAGATTGTGACGGATATGAGGTTAAGAACAAGAAGACGATTGTTATCGGCAATGGCAAAGTCGGTGCTAATATGGCATTAACATTGACTTATTGGACGCAGGAGCTAGTTTACATTAATCACGGCGGTGAAGCAATTGATGAGGAAGTGCAGAAGAAGCTGGACGAGCATCATATTCCTGTCATAAATAAGCAGATTAAAAAGGTAGAAGCAGAAGGATCCAACTTGAAAGGTTATACATTAGAAGATGGAGAATTTCTTGAAGGAGAACACAGCTTTATTGCATTTGGCGGCAATATTGTTAAGTCAGAACTGGCCAGACAGCTTGGCGTTCAAGTCATGGATAACAACCATATAACGGTTGATGGCAGAACAAAGATGACAAATGTCGAGAATGTTTGGGCTGCTGGAGATGTTGTTGCTCATTCCGAACAAGTGACGATTGCGATGGGGGATGGCTCTCAGGCTGCTATTTGGATACACAAATCTTTATTAAATGAAAAATAACCTCCTGATTTTTCAGGAGGTTTCCTTCGTTTACAAAGAGGCCCTGTAAACACGATAACCAATGAAATTTCCATATGTGTATAAGATTTGCGCATGCTCTGATAGCTTATTTTCCATTTCCATATTTCTTGAAACAGTAAAATCCATTTCCTCTTCTTCGGCTTCCATATTGGCATACATATGGGAGAAAACAGTATGAGACAGCTTTATGTCTACATTTGTAAATCCTGCGTTCACTAAGCTGCGCACCCATTCTCCTTCTGTATATACCCTGTCAATACCATACACAGCCCGCATATTGCCTTGTTCTGCTGGTGTCAAATCCCTTTCAGATGTCATTTCCAATGCAAGGACGACACCATTTGGCTTCAGCACTCGCTTTAGCTCACTCAAAGATCTGCGGATATCTGTAAAGATAAGGACAGATTCTACAAGAATAATATCGAAGCTTCCATCAGGAAAAGGAAGCTTTTCAACGCTGCCTTCAAGCAGTCTGATAGGTAAGTTCTCCCTTTGGAAACGGATTGCTGCTCTTTTTATCATTGTTGGATGAAGATCGATGCTTGTGACAGAGCATGGATAATGTTTTTTTATAAAGGCGGAGGTTTGTCCTGTGCCGCAGCCTGCGTCTAAAAGTTGTGTTGTTGATGTTATTCTTTCTTGCTGCAGCAAGTATTTGGTCAAGGAAAGTCCGCCAGGATGGGCACCGTTTACCCCGTAGTAAGCTAGTGCATCTTGATAGGATGGTTTCATCATTATTCCTCCAATAGTCCGAAAGCATTTTGCTTCCTGCTGAAATAAGGAAGCTTTCCAATACTATATGGCACATCTTAAAAATAGGTTCTGGTAATGGGCGGGATTTAGAGAAAGGGATGAGCTATAATGAAAAAAAGAGAGTAGAGAGTGGGAAGTGATTAGATGGCCAAAGGAAAAACAAATGCAATGCGAATTCTGGATGGATTAAACGTCAGTTATAAAATTCACTCGTATGAAAATAAAGATGGAAAAATTGACGGTGTTTCTGTAGCGGACAAGATTGGTGTTGATAATAAGATTGTGTATAAAACACTTGTTGTCCAAGATGGGGGGAAGGAGGTTTATGTTTTTGTTATTCCAGTTGCCGAGGAGCTAGATTTAAAAAAAGCAGCAAAAGCAGTTCATGCTAAAAAGGTTGAAATGGCAGCAGTAAAAGATATTCAAAAGCTTACAGGTTATATTAGAGGCGGTTGCTCACCTGTGGGCATGAAGAAAAAATATACAACAGTGCTTGATAAAGGTGCAGATGGGCTGCCGTCCATTGTTGTCAGCGGAGGAAAAATAGGTCTGCAGATTGAACTGGAAGTTAAGGATTTAATGTCTGCGACAGACGCAGTGCTCGCTGATATTCTGTCATAATGCACCACTTCTTCTTACTGGGCATACCATATGTAAAGACAAAGGCTCAAAGGAGTGCGAATATAATGTATCCCGAATATCCATATTATGATCAAAAGCAAGAAGTGAAAACGATCCCCATAGCCTTTCCCCCGCAGCATCAGAACAGAATGCCAGGCTTTGAATATGAGATGAACCCACTGCCTATTTCAGAAAATCCCAAGTATCAAGGCAGCGGCAAGCTCAAGGGGAAAGTGGCAATTATTACAGGCGGCGACAGCGGTATTGGCAGGGCAGCAGCATATGCCTTTGTAAAGGAAGGGGCAAAGGTCGTTATCGTTTACTTAAATGAACACAGAGATGCCCAAGAGACAGAGCAGCGAATTAAACAGCTGGGCGGAGAAAGTTTATTTATTGCAGCAGACCTCAGAGTCGAAGAAAACGCAGCGGTTGTTGCACAAAGGGCAATCCAGCGTTTTGGAAAAATTGATATATTAGTCAATAACCATGCCGTACAATTTGTACAAAAGAGCATTCTTAACATTACAAAGGAACAATTGCTGAATACCTTTGAGACGAATATATTTTCATTCTTTTACTTAATAAAGGCTGTGCTTCCTCATTTAAAGGCGGGAAGTTCCATCATTAATACAACTTCTGTCACTGCATATGAGGGAAATAAGGATTTAATTGATTACTCAGCTACAAAGGGTGCAATTCTTACATTGACAAGGTCGTTATCTAAGTCGTTGGCTAAAAAGAAAATCAGGGTGAATGCTGTTGCGCCTGGTCCAATTTGGACACCATTGATTCCGGCAAGCTTTTCTGAAAAGAATGTTATGACTTTCGGAACTGATACACCAATGAAACGGGCCGGCCAGCCGTTTGAGCTTGCGCCTGCTTATGTATACCTGGCGTCTGATGATTCAAGCTACACGACAGGGGAAGTTATTCATATAAACGGCGGGCAAGTCGTAACGACATAAATAATAAACAAAAAGATGAGGCAGTTAATCATGCCTCATCTTTTTTTAAGAGAAAATCTGGATGATCCAGTTCATATAGCTGTCTGTAGCGTCCCTCTTTCAGAAGTTCCGTATGGGTGCCCCTCATTACTATCTGGCCTGCTTCCATAAAGAGAATCTCATCCATATGCTCTACGCCGACTAAATGATGAGTAATCCAGATGACTGATTTTCCCTCTAGAGCGGTAAAGATGGTCTGCAGAAGCTCCTTTTCTGTACGAGGATCTAGGCTTGCATTTGGCTCATCCAAAATGACTACTGGTGTGTCTTTTAAGAGAATTCTCGCAAGTGCGACACGCTGTCTTTCGCCTCCAGAAAAGCGCTGCCCTGTTTCCTGCATAAATGTGTCCAGTCCTTCTGGCAGTTTTTGGACTAAATCACTGAGCTGGGCAAGGTTAATTGCCTCATTTAATTCCTTGTCACCAGCATTTTCTGATCCTAACAGCACATTGTTTCTTAGCGTTGTATCAAAAAGATGAGGATTTTGATTTAGTACAGAAATGATTGCTGAAGAGTCCATCTGAATGCAAGCAGTCTTTCCATTATAGGATACTCTTCCAACTTGAGCAGGAATCGCTCCTTGGATTAGCTTTAGTAATGTTGATTTTCCAGCACCGCTTCTGCCGATAACTGCAATTCTTTTTCCTTGTGGGATATCCACAGAAACATTTTGAACGGAAGGAATATCAGCTTTTGTGTAGGAATAGGAAACTTGCTCGAGCTTAATGTGAACAGAATCTTCTTTTGCAGCAGTTTCCTGTGCGCTAATTTTTTGTTCAGCACCGTTTTCTATTTTTTTTAGTCTGTTCAAGGAATCCTGATAGCCTGGAATTCTTTCGAATGCCTCGGAAACGACGAGAAGTGCGTCCAGTATAGGTAATGCTACTAAAACTATTGCGGCAATCAATGTAGCTGGTATATGCCCTTGTGCATACTGTTCAGCAGACCAAACAAGCAAAGAAGTGATAACTAATGCAGAAACTGCCTGCTGTGCAAAATTACGCCATCTTGAAAAGCTTGTTAGCCTGCTGTTTACCTGAGCAGCAGAGACTTCATCTTCTTCATAAGAGGAAATAAAGCTGCCAGAGCGCCCGCTGATAACCCAATCTGTGATGCCTAAAACACTGTCAGTCAATCTTTGATATAGCCCGTTCCTTCGCTGTTTATAGTCTGTTTGTTTTTTTCTCATTAAAAAGAGAGAGCAAATCGGAAACACAATAAGCAGCAATGCTAAATATATGGCCATTAAGATCGCAAACGGAATATCAAGAATTCCGATAGAGCAGATGACGATGATATAAAGTACAAAGGCGGCAATTGTAGGGAAAATCGTCCTCAAGTAAATATATTGCAGCTGTTCAATATCTTCAGCCAGCACACCGAGCATATCGCCCATCTTGAAGCGGCTTTTAATGAACAGTGCCTGTGGCTCTAAAATACGGTAAAGCTTAATGCGCATCTTCGATAATATACGCAGCACCGCATCATGGCCTGCCAGTCTTTCCAGGTAGCTGAACACAGCTCGGCTGATTCCGAATGCCCTCACACCGACGATGGGAATATAAACCATCAGGATGTTTTCGATCGGCATAGCAGATCTGCTGATCAAGAAGCCTGAAGTAAAGGTGAGCATTGCTCCTGTACCGAGTGCCAAGATGGCAAATAAGAGAATGATTATGATTCGTCCAGCGTTTTCTCTCATAAACGGAAATTTCCATTTGTCTTCTTTCATGATTAGCAGCTCCTTACTGTGTCAGCAGCTTGTAATAGCTTCCTTTTGCTGTTACAAGCTCTTCATGTGTGCCGATTTCAACTATTTTACCGTCTTCCATTACGAAAATCTGATCCATGTCCTTCATCCAATGAAGGCGGTGTGTTGCTAAAAAGACAAGCTTATCTTCAAATAATGGAAGCATTGTCTCCTTTAATTCGTACTCTGTTTCAATATCTAAGTGGGACGTAGGTTCGTCTAGCAGCATGACTTTCCGATTGGTTAGGAAGGCCCTAGCTAATGCAATCCGCTGTTCTTGCCCGCCGCTGAGTGTCCTGCCGCCATCACCAAGCATTTCATCGAGTCCATTTGCAAGGGAGCGGTACAATGCTTCCAATCCAGTTGCTTGTAAGGCATTTTCCACGTCCTCATCTTTTGCTTCTGGACAGTAAAACTTAATATTATCTCGCAATGTCATGCTGAAAATATACGGCGACTGTGGGATATAAACCGTTTGTTGTCGCCATTTTTCTTGCATGAGGCTAGGGATAGCTTTATTGTTTAGCAAAATGGTTCCCTCTGTATTTGCAGAGAAACCGCTGAGCAAGTCGATAAGTGTTGATTTCCCTGCGCCACTTTCACCGACAATTCCAATCTTTCTACTGCCATTAATATGGAAGGAAATATCTTTAAGTGTAAGCTGTTCACTTTGAGCATGCTGGTAACCTACATGCTCAAATGAAATGGAAGAAATGTCCTGTATATCTCCATCTTGCATAATCGAAATATCATCACTTTTCTCATCAAGAATTGCCAAGATAGATGCACCTGCTTCTTTGCCATTTAATGTAGCATGATAGTCAGCTCCAACCATTCTGACTGGCAGAAAGTATTCAGGTGCTAAAATTAAAATCATCAGTGCCGGCAGCAGCATCAAGTTCTCATTGATAAGGCGGACACCTAAATTAACGGCAACAGAAGCAACAGATAATGAAGTGAAAAAGTCCAGTGCAAAAGAAGATAGGAAAGCGACACGCAGTGTTTTCATCGTGGCAGCCCGATATTGTTCGCTGACTTTAACAATATTGTCACTGTGTTTTTTACTTTTTCCCAGAAACTTAAGTGTTTCCAATCCTCTCAAAGAATCGAGAAAGTGATTGGAAAGAATTCGATAAGTTGCGAGCTGTCTGTTCATTTGCCCCTTTGCCGCTAGCCCAACAAGGATAAGAAAACCTATTAAAATTGGCATGGTAATGGTCAGAATGATGCCTGCAATCCAATCCTTCCAATAAACAAACAGTAATATCATTGGCGGAATCACGGCAGTGCTGATCATCCTTGGCAAAATCAGCTCTACATAACCTTTGTATTGGGATATTCCCTCAAGTACAAGTGTTGATATATTTCCGCTCCCTTGTTTTTTCGTATATTTCGGTCCAAGCTGAAACAATTTATTGATAAGACGGGAGCGCAGTTCCCTGCTCGTTTTTTCAGCAAAGCGAGAGGAGATGCTCTGCTGGAAGAGCTGGAGAAGATGGCGAACCAGAAATGCCAACAAGAACAATATGATCGTCTCATATTGTTCTTGAATTTTTTCCCCATTAAATAAAGAGGTGATCGCCTCTGCAAGCCACTTGGCTTGCAGAATAATGGCGGCACCTTGAAAGATTGTTGAAACAGCTAGCAATGCAAGAATCGGCTTGATTCCTTTTGACTTCATTAAGTTTTTATCCATCAGTACTCCAGATGGGACTTTTCTGTAACGCGTTTACGGAATACAATATAGCTCCAAATTTGATACCCTAATACAAAAGGCAGCAAGGTAAGTGCGACAATGGTCATTACCTTTAAGGAATAATAGCCGGAGGCTGCATTGGAAACCGTTAAGCTAAATGTGCTGTTGATCGAGCTGATCATCAGTCTTGGGAATAAGCCGATAAAAATGGATATAAAGGAGAGGGCAATGACAGCACCTGTCATTCCAAATGCCCAGCCGTCCCTTTTCCTAGAAATGAAATATCCGCTCAGAACAAATGCAATAACACCGATTCCGAACAGGAAGGAAAGGATGGTGCCTTGTCTTTCGAAGATATCCGTTTTGATATATGTCATTACAGTAAATGCTGTTAATAAAATACCTAATGGCGGCAGTAGTTTTTGGCCAAGGCTGCGGGCGCGGCCCTGCAAATCGCCGACAGTCCGGATTGTTGTAAACATAAGCCCGTGAACTAGACAAAGCATAAGGACAGTAATGCCGCCTGTTAGTGTGTAAACATTAACAATATCGAAAAAGCCGGCATTAAGCTCCATGTTTTTGTCAATCGGAAGTCCTTGTATAAAGCAGGCAAACACAACCCCAAACAAGAGTGGGGGAAGGAGACTGCCTAAAAATATGCAGATGTCCCATGTCTTTTTCCACAATGGGTGATTTCCTTTTGCTCGGAACTCAAAACCTGTTGCACGAATAATTAAAGCAAGCAGCACGACGACAAGCGGTGTATAAAATCCGCTGAACAATGTTGCATACCAATGAGGGAAGGCAGCGAATAGCGCTCCTCCTGCTGTTATCAGCCAAACCTCATTTGCGTCCCAGAATGGGCCGATTGTGTTAATGAGAATTCGTCTTTCCATATCATTTCTGGCAATTAACTGTGTGGACATGCCGACACCGAAATCAAATCCTTCCAGAAAGAAGAACCCGATGAATAAGACAGCAACTAAGATAAACCAAAGTACACCTAGATCAAACATGGAAACCCTCCTTTGCAAATGGGTCATTGTTGATTTTTTGCTCTTTTGCGTCCATTTTGTACGGGCCTTTTTTGATTACCTTCACATAAAGGAAAATCATGATTACAGCCAGTATTGCATAGACGGTGCAGAACGTGATGATGGAAAATAAGACTTGGCCTGCACTGACACTTGGACTTATACTGTCTGCTGTTTGCATAAGACCGAAAACTGTCCATGGCTGCCTTCCTATTTCTGTCATAATCCATCCTGAAGTATTGGCTATAAATGGCAAGGATATACCTGCCACCATAAAACGGTAGAACCACTTATTTGGTTTAGAAACAAGTTTCTTTTTCCAGGCCAAGTAAACACCGTAAATGCCTAACACAAACATGGCAACTCCAGCAGCAACCATGATGCGGAAGCTCCAAAACGTTGTTTTAACAGGAGGAATATAATCTCCTTCCCCGTATTTTTGCGTATACTCTTCTTGAAGCTCATTCATCCCTTTTACGCTGCCGTCCAAAGTATTGTAGGAGAGAATGCTGAGCAGATAAGGTATTTTAATTTCACCTGTGTTTTCCTTTTTGTCGACATTAATAAAAGCAGAAACAGTCCATGATGCCGGATCATCGCTATGTTCCCAAAGACCTTCACTCGCTGCCATTTTCATTGGCTGTGTTTTCACCAAATATTGAGCTTGTGCGTGACCTGCGACCATTGTCAAAAATGTCGAAATTAACGCAACTGCAATCCCAATTTGGAACGATTTTTTGAAGAAAGAAACATCTTGTTTTTTTAATAATTTAATTGCGCTTATCCCTGTAACAAGGAAAGCTCCTGTTGCCAAAGCCCCGAGAACAGTATGGGGAATTTCAACAAGTGCCTGCCCGTTTGTAAGAAGTGCCAAAAAGTCATTCATTTCTGCTCTGCCATTGTTGATTTCATAACCGACAGGATGCTGCATAAAGCTGTTTGCCACAAGAATAAAGAAGGCAGACATAATCGTACCGAAAGATGTCAGCCAAATGCAGGCAAGGTGAACCTTCTTGGATAACCGATCCCAGCCGAAAATCCAGAGCCCGATGAAGGTGGATTCTAAAAAGAAGGCAAGCAATGCCTCAATCGCAAGGGGAGCACCGAAAACATCTCCTACAAAGCGGGAGTAGTTCGACCAGTTCATACCAAACTGGAATTCTTGAAGTATCCCTGTAACGATTCCGATGACAAAATTAATAAGAAATAACTTTCCCCAAAATTTTGCCATTCTTTTATACTCTTCATTTCCGCTTTTAACGTACATCGTTTCCATAATAGCAATCATGAATACTAAGCCGATGGAAATTGGCACGAAGAAGAAATGAAAGATGGTGGTGGAAGCAAATTGCAAACGTGATAAAAACACCATATCCATGTGTTTTTCCTCCTTGTTCTTAAAAATGTGAATTTGTGAACATGATAATTAAAATTGCGATAAATATCGTTGACTAACCAGTGAAAAAGAAAAAAACATTTGGAATCAGTAGCATGTTAGAGCAGCAACCTGAATGTGTTTTTTAGTCTCTTTACTCTTTAAAAAAGCTGCTGTACAGTTGTTTGTGCCTCTATCGTCTCCTTTTCCAAATGATAGCTATATCATAATGAAAAAGGATAATTCTGCGTTATAAATCACAAAGTGTTTGAAAAATGTTCACAATATTAGTTCACAAATATGACAAAAATACCCTGTTGAAGAAGAGTGGAAGCACTACAAAGCGGGGTGTTATTAAAATTGGTGGATACATGGTATCATAAAGATATTGGCTACAAGATTAAATTTTTTTTAGGAAGGTTGGAAGCGCTAAACTTTACTAGTGTTACTCCTTCCGCAAATAAATAAAAAGGGTGTTCAAAGAATGGTAAAATGTATTGCGATAGACATGGATGGCACGCTGCTGACATCAACTCAGCAAATAACAACGGAAAACCGTGAGGCGATTAAACTCGCACAGGAGAGCGGAGTGGAGGTCGTGATTGCAACAGGTCGTGCTTATGAAGAAGCAGGCGATTTGCTGAAGGATGCAGGTATTATCACACCGATGATTTGTGCAAATGGAGCGGAAATCCGCACAAGCGCACATGAAATTATCCATACAAATCCACTAAGCAAGGAACTTGCAAAGGAAGTTGCGGAAATTCTGCATAGCAATCAAGTTTATTATGAAGTTTACACAAATAGAGGAACATACACTTTGGATAAGACAATGGCCAGATCGTTGATTATGGACATTTTTACTGTAAATGGGCATATAAAAGACATGGAAGAAATTAAGCAGGCTGCAGAGGAGCGTTTGCAGGAGGTTAATCAGCTGGACAGTTATGCTGTACTGTTTGAGGATGAAGACCAGATTATTTACAAGCTGCTGGCATTCCACTTTGAACCAGTCACATTAAATAAGGTAAGAGAAGAATTAAAGCAAATTTCAAAGCTTGCAGTCAGTGCATCAGGCAAGGAAAATATGGAAATAACAGCAGTGGAAGCTCAAAAGGGCATTGCTTTAGAGGAGTTTGTACAGTCAAGAGGAATTTCGCTACAGGACACAATGGCAATCGGCGACAACTATAATGATTTGTCCATGATGCTGAAGGTTGGACGAGCAGTGGCAATGGGAAATGCTGATGATGAAATTAAAAGACAGTGCCACTTTGTGACAGCAACAAACGAAGAAAGCGGTGTTGGCAAAGCGATTAAGCTTGCTCTAGAGGCATGATGAAAACTTACATATATGAAAATCCCCTGTTGGCCAAGTGGCTACAGGGGATTTTTTTGTGAATGTACCTTTTAAGGGGCAAGGCCGGCTAATATGAATTCAAGCGTTCTTTCGATTTCAGCTTCATCATCCCAATTAAAATCAGGGATGATGAGGTGCCGGGCAATGAAATATCCAATGATAGAAGTGACTGTTAGACGTACGGCAGAAAGGCTGGGCATTTCTTTTACTTCGCCCTTCTTCTGATAGAAATCCATGATTTCCTGCAACCGCTTGAACACCTTTGAGGCAATTTGTTCAATGAAAATTTCTCTTAAATCTTGATGAAAGGGAATTTCTTGTATGAGAATTTTAAAAAGTGCTTCATTCTTTTGCAAAAATTCCATCCGGTTTTTGACGACCGCTCGAAGAAAATCCTCAAAGCTGTGATGTTCTGCATCCAATACTTTATTAAAATCCTTTAGCACAACTGGTGCAATCAGCTTTGAAAGCATAGGAGAAAGAAGCTTTAGCAGTAAGTCCTTTTTTGTTTTGTAATGACGGAAGATTGTTCCTTCGGCGACGCCAGCTTTTTTGGCAATTTCGCTCGTGGAAGTTGCTGCAAACCCTTTTTCGGAAAAGGCTTCAATTGCTGCTGCGATTATTTGTTTTTGCTTTTCTGTCACATTATCTTCATCTTTAAGAATGAAGTCTAATATGGATTCTTGATTACTCATGAGACGCTCCTTTAATTGCAGGATCTTTCTCCTATTGTACAATGAAAAATGCAGAAAACCTATTTAGAAATAACTTTGCCTAGTATTTTATATACTTCGATGCCGCTTTAATGCTGCTATATTGATTAGTACAAAAAGGGTGGAAAAGGCGAGCAAAACGAGAATCGGGCCACCGATTTCTGTTAAATCCTTTCCTCTAATCATAACATCCTTCATGGCATTGCCAGCATAGTATAATGGCGTAACAACAGAAATCCAGCTGATGGATCGAGAGATAGTCTCTAAAGGAAACAATCCTGAAAAAAACACTTGTGGTACCACAATAATTGGAATAAACTGAATCATTTGCAGCTCATTTTTAGCAAAGGTAGACAATAAAATGCCAAGTGTCAGTGCTGTTAAGGACAGGATAAGTGTAATCAGCAAAACAAGAAATACAGAGCCTTCATTTATCATCCCTAGAATATATACTGCAAATAAAACAATAATCGCAGATTGAAGCATGGTGAATAATCCAAAGCCAATTACGTAAGAGAGAACTAGTTCCCATCTTCTAATTGGGCTAGAGAAAAGTCTTTCTAATGTACCGGATGTCCTTTCTCTCAAAAAGGAAACGCCTGCGACAAGAAAGACAAAAAAGAAGGCAAAAAAACCAAGTAGAATGGGACCAAAGGAGTCAAATTGGCTCATTTCTTCTTCACCATACAAAGTATCTATCCTCATATTAGGAACATCTGTCCCAGCAGGAAGGGCTGACTGAACCGCTTCAAGTACAGATTTACTTATACTTGGATCACTGCCTTCCACCATAATGCTAAGGTCCTTGCCAATAAGAAGATAACCGTCTATCTTGCCTGCAGCCAGGTCAGTGAGCGCAGATTTTTCTGTTTTATAAAGGGTTGTGGAATCATTGGTAAAGGCATTTTCTATGTTGCTCGGAGGATTAATGAGCCCAATTGTAGGTTCATAGCTATCACCGTTAAAAACAAGATGAACCATTGTTAAAATAAAAATTGGTGCAACTATCATCATAGCGACTGTTCTTTTATCCCGATAAAATTGCTGTAAGATACGGATGACTAATGCTCTAATTCTCATCGTTAACCCCTCCAAAATATAAGAAAGCTTCCTCCATTGTTCGGGCATTACAGCGGGCCATCAGTTCATCTGGAGATCCTAATGCGATGATTCTGCCGTTGCGAATCATACCCAGTCTGTCACATTTTTCGGCTTCATCCATCACATGTGTTGTCACAATGATAGAAGTGCCTGAGGCTTTAAGACTGCGGAATGTTTCCCAAATGCTTTTACGGAGAACAGGATCTATGCCAACGGTTGGTTCGTCTAAAATAAGAAGTTGTGGTTTATTTAACAGAGCGATGCAAATAGACAATCTCCGTTTCATACCGCCTGAATACTGAGAAACTGTTTTATGGAGATGTTCTGTTAAGTTAACAAGATGAGCAGCCTCTTCAATCCGCTCCTTTCTTTGAGCCTTTTTCAACCCATAAAGCCTCGCAAAAAACTGGAGATTCTCAAGTGCTGTTAAATCATGATATAGGGCATCAGCTTGCGTCATATAGCCAATTTTCTCCATGATTTTGAGGTTAGGCATGGCTGTCTCAAGTGCTGTTACACTTCCACTGCTTGGTGTTTCAAGGCCAATCATTGCTTTTACAAGTGTTGTTTTCCCAGCACCTGAAGGTCCAAGCAGACCTAATATTTCTCCTTGCTGCACCTCTAGATTAATATTTTCTAATACAGGACGCTTGCCAAAAGCTTTGGAGAGTTTATGAATAGCTACAACTGGTTTTTCTGCCATAATGACTCCTCCTGTCTTTTAATGAGTGATTACTCACTTTAATAATAAAATCTATAAAAGATAATGTAAAGTGAGTAATCACTCATTTTTATAATTTGTGACTATTGCTGCTTTTTTAAATAAGCTTGGCAATAAAATAGAGTCTTTTATGAAAATCGGTTATACTTATAAAAAGTATTTCAAATAATAGCTAGATTAATAGATAGAATATAATATGAGGTGGAAATATGGCAGACTTTCGTGCAAGTGTCATCATAACAGAACCAGTAGATGTTGTTTTTGCCTACTTTGCCAATATGAGCTACGCACCGGAGTACATGAGTAATGTTGAGGAAACGGAGAAGCTGACAGATGGCCCTATCGGGGTTGGAACTAAATTTAGAGAACTAAGAAAAGTGCGTGGAAAAAACGCAACAGCTGAAATAGAGTATCTTTCTTATGAAAAAAATGTTGGATTTAAACGGAGAAGCAATTCAAATGGATTGCTGGTAGATTATGATTACAGATTCGCAGAAATCCAAGAAGGCACACAAGTAGAATTTGAAGGAAAGGTCCATGTGAAGGGCTTGATGATGAGGCTGACGAAAAGAGTGCTGGTTAATATTATCAAGACAGAAGACGGCGATCATGTCCAACGGGCAAAGGAATTACTTGAACGAGAAGAAACAAGCTTGGAGCTTAATAGAGAATATTAAAAAAAGGATGCGGTCGCATCCTTTTTTTATTTGAATTTATATGTCCATAATTTTTCTGTGTACAGTCTTTCCAGCACAGCAGGATCTTGGTTATTCAATCCCTCTTGCAAGGACAAGGCATACATCTGTGTTTGGGAACGATGTGCTGCGATCGTTGCTATTTTCTTCTCTGCAAAATTTTGAACGTCAACGTGAACATCTGGTTCACCTAAGTCTTCTATGCAGTTGCGGGAAAAAGCAAGACATTGGAGCTTAGGCCTTTTTGATGGCTCTATTTTCTCTAATGTTCTTACAACTCCTTCTGCCGTGGCATCATGGTCCGGATGAACCGAATATCCAGGGTAGAACGAGATGATTAACGATGGATTAAGCTCTTCAATCAATGCTGTGAATTCATTGACAAGAACAGAGTCATCCAAAAATTCTATCGTTTTGTCTCTGTAGCCTAACATTCTTAAATCTTCAAGGCCAAGTACTCTTGCTGCTTCTTGAAGTTCTTCTCTCCTGACATCCGGAAGTGTTTCTCTTGTTGCAAATGGAGGACTTCCAAGATTCCTGCCCATTTGTCCCAGAGTTAAGCATGCATAAGTGACAGGCGTGCCGTCATGAATATACTTTGCTATTGTTCCAGAAACACTAAAAGCTTCATCATCTGGATGGGGAAAGATGACTAAAACATGTCTTTCTTTTTCCAATGTTATTTCCTCCTGCCTAATTCAACTAAATTAATCAAATGGTGTTTCACTAATTTCCAATGCTACAGCAAGCTTGCCTGTAAAATCGAGTCCTGCCAAAAGGAGACGTCCTTTATCATCTACTTCATAATGAGTGATTCCCTCTGCATAAACCCAGCCAATTTCTGTCTTAAGACCAATTCGGTATGGTCCATTGCCTGTGATTTTACCATATTCATAAGCAAGCTTTGCGTTGCGAATATAGGCGCCGGAATTAAAGAAGGATTCGTCATTATGGTTTGCGTAGGCGCCGTTTGTTGTTTCTAAATGAATATAAACTTCCTTTTTAGCCTTCTCATTAATTTGCTCTTGTACCTTGTCAGCTTGAATGAAATCCATGCTATCCCTCCTTCGGCTTTACTTTACAGCTGCGCCGTTTCTTTGGTTGCGGTATGCACCATGCATTGTTGGGCCGACATATTCATTCAGCTTGAAGCCGTTGCTGATTGCAGCAGTGATGAAATCCTTAGCTACCTGTACAGCTTCTTCAACTGATTTGCCCTTTGCAAGTTCTGCTGTGATAGCAGCAGAGTTTGTGCATCCTGCTCCATGAGTATAAGTTGTGTCCACAAGATCACTTTCTAGTACAGTGAAGTCTTTTCCGTCATAAAGAACATCTATTGCTTTGTCATGATTCAATTTGCTGCCGCCTTTAATCAGCACATATTTTGGTCCTAATGCGTGGATTTTTACAGCAGCTTCCTTCATGTCATCAACTGTTTTAATCGGTTTATCGGTTTTAGCCAGTTGCCAAGCTTCGAACAGATTAGGTGTTACAACAGTAGCTCTTGGAACAAGCAATTCTCTAAGAGCCTCCGCTGTTTCTGGATGAAGCACTTCATCTTCCCCTTTGCAGACCATAACAGGATCGATAACAACATGCTTGATTTTATTTTCATCAATTACCCTTGCAGCTTCTTCAATAATTTCAACAGAACCAAGCATTCCTGTTTTCATAGCGTCAATTCCGACAGAGATAATTGTTTCTAATTGAGATTTAACGGTGTCAATATCTTGCGGAAAAACATTATGATGCCAGTGGTTTTTTGGATCCATTGTAACAATTGTTGTCAGTGCAGTCATTCCGTAGACACCAAGTTCCTGGAATGTTTTTAAATCGGCTTGAATGCCTGCGCCTCCACTTGAGTCAGATCCAGCCAAAGTTAATACTTTTTTCATTGTATAAGCCCCCCTATGTAATCATCGAAGATGTTTCTAATCCAAATAGATAGATGGAATTATTGTAGTTCATTTTAAGCTAATGATACTACTAATTGTTTTTTTTTTCATTAAGTTAGCATTAATAAGTCTATCTTTTAAGATGCCACTGAAATTATAAGTGTATGCGAATTCCTAAAAAAGGCTTTTTCGATTCGTTTAATAATTGAAATAATCAGGAAAGTTCGGTTTAATTAAAACTAAAAGAATCAGTATAAGGGAGAAGGCTATGAACTATCGTATTGTACATGAACCTATTGTTGTTCAGGAAGCAATTGATCTTGTAATAAGCAGAAATGCAGGAGCTGTTACAACCTTTATTGGAACGGTCAGAGAAATGACAGGAAACAAAAAGACGATGAGGCTTTGCTATGAAGCATATGAACCAATGGCCAGAAAAAAGCTGGAACAGATAGGACTTGAGATAAAAGCAAAATGGCAGAATGCAGAGGTTGCGATATTTCACCGAATCGGTGAGCTTGACATAACAGATATTGCAGTAGTAATAGCAGTATCGACGCCTCACAGAAATGATGCTTATGAGGCAAACCGCTATGCAATTGAGAGAATTAAAGAAATAGTGCCTATCTGGAAAAAGGAGTATTGGGAAGACGGGGAAGAATGGATAGGCAACCAGAAGCAGACAAAAGCCTATCCAAGCGGCAAGCCGGAAGGAGTGGATACATATGAATAAGCTGCTGTTTTTTGCAGGATTAAAGGATATTGTAAACGCTGACCAACTAGAGCTCGATATGGTAGGTAAAACGGTGAAGGAAGTAAAGGCAGAGCTAGCGCAGCAGTATAGTGATCTTCCGTTGGAATCAGTGATGACGGCGATTAACGAAGAGTTTGCCTTCGATGATGACATCATCGAAGAGAATGATGTGATTGCCTTTATTCCACCTGTGAGCGGGGGATGAAGCAAATGAAGGACAATCG
Source organism: Niallia sp. MER 6 (assembly GCF_023714395.1). NCBI lineage: Bacteria > Bacillati > Bacillota > Bacilli > Caryophanales > Bacillaceae > Niallia > Niallia sp. MER 6. The sequence continues at coordinate 103,816 of NZ_JAMAUK010000015.1, forward strand.
TTATTCGAGGCAGGTGCTGTTTCCCCAGATAGGAGCTGCCGGTCAGGAGAAGCTTCAAAAAAAGCAGGTGCTTATTGTCGGAGCTGGCGCACTTGGTTCCAGTTCTGCGGAAATGCTTGTGAGAGCTGGTGTCGGCAAGGTGACAATCATCGACCGGGATTATGTGGAATTCTCAAACCTCCAGCGTCAGCAGCTGTATACAGAAGAGGATGCTACTAGCCGTGTGCCGAAAGCAATTGCAGCTGAAAAAAGACTGAAAGAGATCAATTCCTCTGCTGCTGTCACTGGTGTTGTTGCAGAGGCAACGAAGGAATTACTAGAACAATATTTGATAGATGCTGATGTCCTAATCGATGCCACAGATAATTTTGAAACAAGAATGCTTTTAAATGATTTAGCCGTTTATCATCATATTCCATGGATATACGGTGCATGTGTAGGGAGTTCAGGAATGAGTTTTACTATAATTCCTGAGGAAACTCCATGTCTTAATTGCTTGCTTCAGAAGCTGCCTGTACAAGGCATGACTTGTGATACAGTCGGAATCATTGCACCTGCTGTCCAGATGGTCGTGACGCACCAAGTTACGGAGGCGCTGAAAATCCTTATTGAAGACAGACAGGCTTTAAGGGGAAGCTTTTTACACTTTGATTTATGGTCGAATGCATACTCCAGCATGAAGGTAAGCCGTGCCAAAAACCCAGCCTGCCAAACATGCGGAACGGAGCGGTCTTATCCATATTTAAAAGGGGAAAACAAGACAAAAACAGCTGTGCTGTGCGGAAGAGAAACGGTCCAAATAAGGCCTTCCCATGCAAAGAAGCTCTCATTAATAAAGCTGGCTGACAGTTTAAAGAAGAACGGCTATAAAGTAATGGTCCATCCATTTTTGCTTTCTGTTGAACTGGAACAAAACAGGCTGGTCCTCTTTGAAGATGGGAGAGCCCTTGTGCATGACACAAAGGATGTTACGTATGCTAAATCTCTATATGACAAGCTGCTTGGATAAAAAAAGTCAGCCCGTTAAACTAAAGTGTACCCTTTGTAAAGGACATTTAAAAAAAGCCTAGGCAGTTTTAAGAAGATGATCTCTGTATTGAACAGGGGTCATCTTTTTTAAGTTCCACTGATATCTATAGTAATTGTAATAAATCA
>NZ_JAMAUK010000016.1:0-101734 GCF_023714395.1 Niallia sp. MER 6
TTTGGCCATCTTAAAGATGAAACCTCTATTAAAACATGTACAAGTTTAGATGAAGTAAAAAAGGAAATCAAACAATATATGATTTATTACAATTACTATAGATACCAATGGAACTTAAAAAAGATGATCCCTGTTCAATACAGAGATCATCTTCTTACAGCAGCATAGACTTTTTATAAAATGTCCTTTACAAAGGGTACACTTTAATCTTGACCTTGGTTCTCTTTTTTATATCTCTCCCATTTTTCCGTAATAATATTACAAATCTAAACACCAATATTTCTTAAAATGACGCTTATTTTTTATTGTTACATTCTGTTGTCTAAGCTATTGCTAATATTTCAGAATAGTTTGTCATAATTATGTAATTCACTTTTTTCAATAGATATTTGGTCATTTTCTCTGTAACCGTCACTCATTCCTTTATTTACAAATTTCGCAGGAGAATCAGATGATGTTCCTTCAACAATCTTCCTTTTCTTAGCCAAAATCTCACTTTTTCCTCTCTTAAAAATTACAACATTCTCTCTATGGTCTTTCTGACTCACTCCGCTATGATGTTAGGTGTTCAAGCGGTAGGCCAAACTAATTAGAGACAAATATTACAAGGCCTACTCAATATAAAAAAAGGAGTGAAATGATGGCTTTATTATCAGAGGGGAAACGCAAACTGACAAAAGCTAGCATCTTATTTACAATGGTGCTCGGTCTTGCAGCGCCTCCATTGGAAACATCTGCTGAAGAGTTTTCATGGATGGACAAGAGTCTTTCTGCTGAGGAAAGAACTCAAACTTTAGTAGAAGCTATGACATTGGAGGATAAAGTAGACTTTATTACTGGCAATGTTAACAACTATTACGGATTTTATAACGAAGGATTAGAGAAATACGGTATTCCTGCCTTACAAATGGCAGATGGGCCTCTAGGTGTCCGCATTGCCAATCCTGAAATTCAAAACAAACAATCAACTGCTTTGCCTTCCGCAATCGGCCTTGCAGCAACATGGAATACGGAGACAGCAGAAGAATATGGTGATTTGATTGGAAATGAAGCATTCAATACAACACATAATGTTATGCTTGGCCCTGGGCTAGATATTGCCCGCAATCCTTTCGGGGCAAGAAACTTTGAATCTTTAGGTGAGGATCCATACTTACAAGGACAAATGGCATCTAGTTATGTAAATGCCATTCAAAGCAATAATGTCTTGGTAACAGCCAAGCATTACTTATTGAACAATCAAGAAAAGGACCGCTTTACAAGCGACTCTCAAGCTAGTGAACGAGCAATCAATGAAATCTATGCAAGCCCTTTTGCAAGCGTCATTGAAAATGCTGATTTAGGAAGTGTTATGTGCTCTTTCAATAAAGTAAATGGCGTTTATGCATGCGAAAATCCTGATTTACTGACTGATTTGTTAAGAGACAGCTTAAACTTTGAAGGTTTCGTGATGAGTGACTACGGAGCTAATGTCAGCACAGCTGAGTCAATTAATGCAGGACTCGACTTAGAAACACCAGGTGAGCCTTTTGGAGTATGGGGCGAAGAGCTCTTGCAGGCTGTGAAGGATGGAAAAGTAAGTGAAGAAACAGTTAATCAAAGTGCATACCGAATTCTTTACCAAATGTTTGATAAAGGATTATTCGATAACCCAACACAAAACAACCCAATCGATGTGGCCGCACATGGCGAAATCGCCCGACAAATAGCTGCAGAAACGATGGTGTTACTGCAAAATAAGAAGGACATTTTGCCATTAAATACAGATAAGCTGGATTCAATTGCTGTTATTGGACCTGATGCTGATACTGCATCAGCAGCTGGCGGAGGAAGCTCCCTAGTTAATCCAACATATACAGTAAGTCCGCTAGAAGGTATTAAGAATCGTGCAGGAGCAGATGTACAAGTTGAATATGCGCCTGGTACAGATTCCATCAGTGCTGGAGATATCTTACCAGGTCCTGATGCCGTTCCATCTTCTTTCTTAATGCCAGAGGCTGATTCTGATGAAAATGGATTAAAAGCTGAATACTGGTCTAATAAGAACATGGAAGGAAATCCAGAATATGAGCATACTGCTAAACAAGTAAACTTAAATCTTGGTTTCTATAACTATGAAGGTTTTAATGCACAATCTTCAAAATTGGACAGCCTGCCAACAAGCTTAAACGGCATGATGTCTGCAAGATACACTGGTGTAATCAATGTTCCAAAGTCTGGAGAGTATAACCTTTCTACGACAAGCTATGGTTCAAGCAAAGTGTATCTTGATGGAACTCTAGTGATTGATAACGCTGGAGAACAATTGAATACAATTGAAAAAACAGTTACTCTGGAAGCAAACAAAAATTATGATGTAAAAATCGAGTATAAAACGGACTACAAAGAAGCGTCTGGAAATGATAATGGCGGTCAATTACGCTTTGGCTGGGAAGCTGCAGACAATATTGTTGACGAAAATATTGCTGATGCTGTTGACTTAGCGAAAAAATCAGATGCAGCTGTTATTGTAACAAGAACATATGATAGTGAAGGTTATGTAGATCGTTCGGACATGGAACTGCCTAATAACCAAGAACAGTTAATTAAAGAAGTAGCGAAGGTAAATAAAAATGTCGTAGTTGTCAATGAAAGCGGCATTGCAGTTAAAATGGGAGACTGGAAAAACAAGGTCGAATCGATCGTGCAAGCATGGTATCCAGGTCAAGAACAAGGAAATGCGATTGCTGATGTATTATTCGGCGATGTAAACCCTTCTGGAAAACTGCCAGTCACATTCCCTGTCGATGAAGATTCCACACCAGTTTCTTCAGAGGAACAATATCCTGGCATTGACGAAGCTGTTAAGTATTCAGAGGATATTTTTGTTGGCTACCGCGGCTATGAGCAATCTGGCATTGAAGCAGCCTTCTCCTTTGGACATGGCTTGTCTTATACAGATTTCAAGTATAACAAGTTAAAAACAAAGGTGAAAGGTACAAAGAAATCTACTGAACCAACAGTTGAAGTTACATTAAACTTAAAAAATACAGGTGATGTTACAGGCTCTGAGGTTGTCCAAGTTTATACTGGAAAGCTTCCTACTAATGTAGAGACAGCTCCTAAACAATTGGCAGGCTTCAGTAAGGTTGAGCTGAAACCTGGAAAAGAGAAGAAAGTGACCATTAAACTGGATGCAAAAGCCTTCTCTTATTATGATGAAAAGAAAAACGAATGGGTTACTCCTTCAGGTAATGTGCCTGTTTATGTGGGCAGCTCTTCCAGTGACATTCGTCTAAAAGGCAGTGTTACTATTTCTAAATCAACAAGCAAGCAGTTAAACAAAGCTAACAATACTAAAAACTAATAACAAACAACAACAAAGATAAAAAAGATAATCGAAAAGAAAATCCCCACAAAAAAGCTTTGTGGGGATCTTTTTTCAGGAGGAACTAAATTTATGATTAAATACAAAATATGGACGTTCCTGTTGCTGCTTATGCTCCTGCTAGCACTGCTTATCTTTGCATATATGAACCCTGTTAACAAGACGAGTAACCAAAAGACAGTGGACGAAACAGAAGTATTGGTCTGGCAGACGACAGGTGATCAGGCAGATTTACTAGAGAAAAAGGATTCCCTGTATTTTTCAAATCAGCACTCCCCTTCTCTCCCTACTGTAGCAATTGAGCCGAATACTGCCTATCAACAAATGGACGGGTTTGGTGCTGCTGTAACTGGATCAACTGCCTATTTGCTACAGAATGAAGATGATTCTGAGCGAAACAGCATTTTAACGGACTTATTTACAAGCAAGGGAATTAATCTATCAATAGTCAGGCATACTATTGGCTCTTCCGATTTTTCTGTCGATGTCAATGGAAATCCAAGCAGTTATACGTATAACGACACAAACGGTGAACCAGATTATGATATGAACTATTTTTCTATCAAAAAAGACAAGGATGTTGTAGGGAGTCTGCAAGATATTCTCACATTAAATAAAGATATTCAAGTCTTGGGTACGCCTTGGAGTGCACCTGCCTGGATGAAATTCGGTGAAAAAACGTTGAATGGCTGGTATTTAGATTATACGAATGACAAAGTGTATAAAGCTTATGCTGATTACTTTGTTCGTTATGTTAAAGCATATAAAAGCAACGGAATAGATATTTCTGCCGTTACCATTCAAAATGAGCCAGAATTCACTTCAGCTAACTACCCTTCTATGAGTATGGGTGCCGAGGAGCAGGCTAAATTCATTGGACAGTATTTAGGTCCAGCTTTTCAGGCAAATAACTTGGAGACAAAAATCATAGGGTTTGATCATAATTGGGACAGTGCTGTCCAATACACAAGTGCATTATTTGAAGACAGTACAGCTGCAGAGTATATCGATGGAACTGCTTTCCACTGCTACGAAGGAACTCCTGCTGCTATGGCACAAATTCATGAAAATTTTCCTTCTAAACATATTTATCTTACTGAATGCAGTTCAGGTAAATGGAGTGAAAGCTTTGCTGATAATTTCAGCTGGCAGATGAGCAATCTTATGATTGGCGGCCCGCGCAATTGGGCAAAAGCTGTGCTAATGTGGAATATCGCACTAGATGAAAATAACGGTCCTGTAAACGGAGGCTGCAGTATATGTACAGGGTTGTTAACAATAGACAAAAAAACAGGGACTACAACGAAAAATGCAGAATACTATGCCCTTGGACATGCCAGCAAATTTGTCCAGCCTCATGCAGTAAGAATTTATTCATCCAATTTTCCAGGCACTATTGAAACGGTTGCTTACCAAAATCCAGACAAATCTATTATCCTCCTAGCACTGAATCCTATGGATAAGGAGAAAAGCTTTCAAATCGAGACTAACGGCACTTACTTTACTTACAGTCTTTCTCCCAAAAGTGCTGTCACATTCTCTTGGCAACCTTAATAGAAGATAGAAAAAGGTGCATTTCCATGAAATGCACCTTTTTAATAGAGGAATTTCATAAGATTTGAGGGTGTAAAGAAGAAAACATTAGGAAGGAAAGTTCCTAACATCATTTATTCAAATTACTTAATTTTTCTTAAATGTTACTCTTTTGGATATGAAGCACCTGGAGCTACAAATTTAGCTTCTTTAACAGGAATGCGGAATAGCACTCCGTTAGACAAGATTAACGCAAGGATATCTTTTTTGTCTTTCACAAGTCCTTGGAAATAACCATAGATGGAAGCATAGTAAGCATTGTCTGTATAAACAGTTACAGGTGTGCCAATAGCAATACCTGCAAAGCGGCCCATTTTTGCAATCGGAATATATGCAGCGAGTACCATCATTTCTTCTGCAGTTTCTTCCTCTTCTTCTGGCACTTCTGGCTCTTCAGGTTCAGGGAATACAGGTTTTTTAATTTTAGCCATAATATCTTCTCCTTTTATATAAAAAATGGTGGAAGGCTATAAACTAGTAAAATTGGCTTGTCCATTTTTTTGTAGTTAACAAAAATTCTTTTAAAATGTAGATGTAGCCTTCTTATATCAAACTGATTTTCACGGCGTTCTTTCCTATCACCAATGAATTCTTATTTACAATTACAGTATATTAACGCTCCCCCTTTGCAGAAACCGCATTTCCCCATAGACACATCCATTTTTTTGAAAATAGTAAAAGAACATAAAATTTAATTCATATAAAGAAACTGTCTAGCAGCATATATCCCTATCATTTTCCTTTTTTTGATAGGGTATAATTTATCTCTTTAGATAGTACGTTTCCTTCCCTTTGCTAATTGCTTATTCAGCAGTTTCAAAAACCTTTCTTGCGTTTTTGTGCTGTTCTCCAGTCTTTTCACGCGAAATGGACTGTCCAAATAGTGGCGTATCTTATAATTTGTTATAAATAATTTCCGATATTTTTCCTCTGCAAATAGTTGTTGAAACCAAACCAGTTGATTTAATTTCTCTATGTGAGAATCAACTCTTCTCGTATCGAGAGTTCTCTGATTAGACATAGAACCCATCATCGCAATTATTAGATCCATGATATAGGATAATCTCATGTTTTTTACCTCCTTAATGATAATTAGTATGGTCCTTAAATTAGGAAAAAAACGAAATAAAAGGCAGGAAAGCTGCACTGCCTCCTGCCTTAAGTACTCCAATATACACTTACATTTCCTCTGGTGCTTTTAACCCTAACAGCCGGAGACCTTCTTTCAAAACCATTCTCACTGCATATACAAGTGTTAATCTTTGTTGCTTAAGGTTTTCATCATCTAAAATGCGTACAGTTCCGTAATACTTATTAAAAGCTCTCGCTAGTTCCACAACATATTTAGCAATTTGAGACGGATCATAATCTTCCAGTGATTTTTTGACTGTTTCCGGAAAAGCATTTAACGTCATAATAATGGACCATGCTTCTTCCTCTTGAGTCCCTAAAGCTGCTGCCTCTGCTTTAAAATTACCCTTTTTCAGCAACGAAGCAGCCCGGGCATGGCTGTATTGTACGTACGGCCCAGTTTCTCCCTCAAACTTCAACATATCTTCGAGAGAAAACTCAATGTCGTTTTGGCGGAAGTTCTTTAAATCATGAAAGATAACTGCACCTGTACCAACTTGTTTAGCGATTTCCTCTTTGTTGCTAAGATTAGGATTTTTCAGTTTAATATCTTCCAATGCAAGGGAGATGGCACATTTTAGCACTTCTTCTAATAGAACAACCTTCCCTTTTCGCGTTGACATTTTTTTGCCCTCTTTAAGCATCATGCCAAAAGAAACATGCTTCATTCCTTGCTGCCATTTGTTTCCCATCTTATCTAACAGAGCAAATAATTGCTTAAAATGCAATGTTTGTTCATTGCCGACAACATATAGTGCTTGATCAAAGTGATATGTTTCCTGCCGGTAAATCGCTGCTGCTAAATCACGGGTTGCATACAGTGTTGCTCCGTCCCTTTTTTTAATTAAGGATGGAGGCATGCCTTCAAGAGGAACTAATTGTGCTCCGTCTGATTCTTGAAGCAGATTCAGTTCTTCAAGTTTTCGGATAACCTTATCCATCTTGTCATTAAAAAACGCCTCCCCGTCAAAGGTATCAAAGTGAATACCCATTAATTCATAAATTTTTGTGAATTCCTGTAAGGATTCAGCCCGAAACCATTCCCACAAAGCCACTGCTTCTGGATCAGCCTGTTCTAATTTTTTAAACCAATGCCGAGCATCACTCTCTAAGTCAGGGGATTGAAGCGCTTCTTCATGAAATTTCACATACAATTTCAACAGCTCTCTTATGGGCTGCTGCTTTACCTCTTCCTCATTGCCCCATAGTTTATATGCAAGTATTAATTTTCCAAATTGCGTTCCCCAGTCGCCTAAATGGTTAATTCTAATTGTGCGGTATCCACATTTTTCAGAAATTAATGCTAAAGCATTCCCAATTACTGTTGAACGTAAATGTCCCATTGAAAAAGGCTTCGCAATATTGGGAGAAGAAAAATCAATTGTCATTACCTTGTTTGTGCCAATACTTAAATCCCCGTATTGCGCTTTTTTGTTAAGCACCTGTTCCAAGACTGCCTGTGACACTTTGTTTTTATTCAAAAACACATTTAAGTAGCCGCCAACAGCTTCCACTTTTTCAAACTTTGATGCCTTCATTTTTGGAACTAATTCCTGAGCTATACTTTGGGGCGATTTTCGGAATACTTTTGCCAATTCAAAACAAGGAAAAGCCAAGTCTCCTAAATTTGCAAACTTCGGGTTTTCCATCATAAAAATTAGCTTGCCTTTATTAATTTCTCCACCTAAAGCCTCAAAAAGAATTTCAGCAAATTCACCTTTAATGTCCATTTCTTTCCCTCCAAATAAAAAGCTCCCGTCTCTTATATAAATAAGAGACGGGAGCTTTAATATTATCCCGTGGTACCACTCTAATTGTTTTCCAAAATGAAAAACCACTCCAGTTTTTAACGAGGCATTCCCCGGCATTCCCTATTTGATTTTTCAGGAATGCATCTCAAAAGTGCGGTTCATCAATTGCTTCATGCCAAGCTCCCACCATTCTTGACTCGCTTTACTCTCCACAACTGACTACTCTCTTCATCTTCGATTTTCTTAATATTATGGTTATTATATCCAATTATTAAGAAATAGCAACCATTTTTTTCATCTAATCGAAAAATTCTTTACATAATTTGCATCACTATCTCACTTCTTTTGTCGAAGCTCTTCCATCATTCTTACAGTTATTGCATAATAATTATTAGGTCTACAAATGAAAGGATAGTTGGATGATTCAAATTGAACTGATTTGCCATGAACTGAAACGATTAATGGACGATTACTATAAATGTGAAGATCCTGCAATCAAGCAACAAATACATCATGATATTAAGCTTTTAAGCGAAGGGCTGTTCCTAAGTGACCTCCCTGAAGTTTTATTAAAGACTATTAAATGAGTCAGCCCGATGGATAATTCCACCGGGATTTTTTCTTGCTTAGCATAAAGGTAAGCTTCCTCGTATTGATATGTAAGCACCATTAAAACTACCAAAAAGTTTGGTGAAAAGTACTAGTTACAAAACGGCTCTTGTTATGGTAAATTAGCTGTGGTGATAATTATGATATTAAAAGAACTGTTCGCAAATTTTGCCATTTTGACATCACTTATTTTTTTATATACACAACTTTTGAAAACACCATTAAATCGTAATTCTAATATGAACTATAAAATTTTTGCTGGGATAGTTGCCGGTATCTCGTCTGATATATTAATGTTTTACAGTATCCATATTGGCGATTCCATCTTTGATTTGAGACATATCCCTATTATTTTGGTGGGTTTCTATGGCGGTTTTATTCCCGTAACCATATCTTTGTTGTTCTTTATTGTCGGAAGGCTGTTAATAGGAATAAGTGTGACATCTTTAATAGCAATAGGGTATATCACGATTGTGTCATTATTTGCAGTCCTGTTTTCTCCTAAATCAAAAGGCAGCTTGCAGGTGAAAATTGCAATTCTTTTAACTACTAACAATATTATCTTGTCAGTTACGGCTGTTTTTCTAGTTGAAAGCACAGCAGCACTGTATGTCCTCCTTCCTATTTATTGGATCGCCTCTTATGCTGCCGGCATCCTTGCCTTTTATATGCTGGAGCTATTAAGAAAAAAGACAATACTATTTGAGAAGTATAAATTAGAGTCAACAACTGATGGACTGACTGGCTTAAATAACGTTAGGAAATTTGATGAGGTTTTTAATTCACTCGCTGAAAGTGTTGGGCAAAAAGGAGAAAAGCTTTCTTTTTTGTATATCGATATTGATTTCTTCAAGCATATTAACGACAATTACGGACATGGCGATGGAGATATCGTATTAAAAGCATTAGGAAATCTCCTCCATAATACAACCCGTTCTTTCGACATCGTGAGCAGAAATGGCGGAGAAGAATTTTCGGTTATTTTATTAGATTGTTCGCTCGAAAGGGCTTACGAAATTGGTGAGCGCATCAGGAAAATCGTCGAAAATACACCATTTATTATTAGCTCGAATGAGACCATAAACATTACAGTGTCAATCGGTGCAGCAAGCTTCCCTGAAACAACGGATAATATTTGCTCCCTTATAGAAGAAGCGGATAAAGCCTTGTATCAAGCAAAAAGAACAGGAAGAAACAAGGTCTGCATCAATCAGGATGTTAATACTGTTCCTGTTTTAACAGTGTAAACAATCAGGACCCTATCTCTATTCTAGGGTCCTAATCTTTATGCGTTACAATACTTCTCCATTCGATTCAAGCACTTGTTTATACCAATAAAAGCTCTTTTTTCTTAGTCGCTCATTCGAGCCTTTTCCTTCACTGTCTTTATCTACATAAATAAAGCCATATCGCTTCTTCAGCTCTGCTGTAGAGGCACTGACTAAATCAATTGGACCCCAGGAGGTATAACCCATTATTTCTACACCATCACCAATTGCATTTTTCATTTCATAAATATGCTTCCGTAGGTAGTCAATTCGATAATCATCTTGAATGGTACCGTCTTCCTCCAGCTTGTCCACTGCACCAAGTCCGTTCTCAACAATGAATAATGGCTTTTGATAGCGGTCATACAGCTGGTTGCAGACTGTTCTTAATCCGACCGGATCAATTTGCCAGCCCCATTCAGATGATTCTAAATAAGGGTTTTTTACGCCTTCAAATAAATTGCCAGATGCCTTGCCTGCTTGATGTTCGGGGTCTGTGCTAGCTACAAATGACATATAATAGCTGAATCCGATATAATCAACCGTATAATCTTGTAAAAGCTCCAAATCCCCTGTATCCATTTCAATGTTAATGCCATTATCAGCAAAATAATTCGTCATATAAGTTGGATAGTATCCTCGAGACTGAACATCTGAAAAGAACAATGTCTTTCTGTCTTGAGTTAAAGCAGCAAACATATCTTCTGGTTTTGAACTGTATGGATAAGTTATCATTGAAGCAATCATACAGCCAATCTGCGATTCCGGAATTTCCTCATGACCTGCTTTCACAGCCAGGGCACTTGCTACAAACTGATGGTGTGCCGCTTGGTAAATGTCTTGTTCATTTTTAACGCCATCCTTAAACAATAGACCGCCTCCAGTAAATGGAGCATGCAGCAGTACATTGATTTCGTTAAAAGTCATCCAATATTTAACCTTATTGCGGTACCGCTTGAAAATAGTTTTCGCAAATTTTTCATAATAGCTTACAACTTGCCGGTTTTTCCAGCCGCCATATTTTTCAACAAGGTTAAGCGGCATCTCATAGTGGGAAATCGTTACAACTGGTTCTATATTATGTCTTCGCAATTCATCAATCATGTCATCATAGAATTGAAGTCCGTTTTCGTTAGACTGCTGGTCATCTCCATTAGGAAATATCCGCGACCATGCAATGGAAAAACGAAATGCTTTAAAGCCCATTTCCGCAAACAAAGCAATATCCTCTTTATACTTATGATAAAAATCAATACCTTCATGATATAAATTAAATTTTTCCATCGAGAAATCAGGTGGACTCATGATTCCATTAGGAGAAACATCTGCTGTCGATAAACCTTTGCCATCCTCCTGATAAGCACCCTCCAACTGATTTGCAGCAACAGCACCGCCCCACAAAAAACCGTCTGGAAATTGCACAGACCTGCTCATTTTCATCACCTCTGTTCATTATTTAAGCTTTTATTTTTGTTTCTATTAATTGTTCTCCAACTTTTGTTTGCTTTTGTTCGGTTGGTGTTATTTGTTCAAAATCTCCTTGGTTTGTCACAATCACAGGTGTAGAAACAACATAGCCTGCTTTTTTGATTTCCGTTAAGTCGAAATCAATTAACAGCTGACCTTTTTTTACTCTCGTTCCATGGCTGACATGTGCGGTAAAAAACTTGCCATTTAATTCAACCGTATCCATCCCAACATGGATTAAGATTTCTGAACCATTGTCAGAAGTGATTCCAATTGCATGGTTTGTAGGAAAAAGCGCTGTGACAGTACCATCTACTGGAGAATATACTTTACCTTCAGAAGGTTCAATTGCAACCCCTTGACCTAACGCTCCTGATGCAAATGCTTCATCTTTAAGCAAAGATAATGATAAGACTTCGCCGTTTATCGGACTATATATAACCTCATCAGCGAGCTTAACTGCTGGCGGTTCCTCTTTATTTGCCTGGTTGTTAGCCGTCGTATCTGCTGTTTCTGTTTTAGAATTGCCAAACAAATACGTTAAAATGAATGCTAAGATAAAGCCGACAATAATGGCAATAACAGCACCCCAGAAGGCAAAAGTTATGCCAGCTTTTGGATCAATATAAGTAGGAATTCCGAAGATTCCCAACCCTCCGACCATATATATTTGCGACTTGGCAAAGCCAAGAATTCCTCCGCCGACAGCCGCTGCAATACAGCTGATAATAAATGGTTTTTTTAATGGCAACGTTATTCCGTAAATGGCAGGCTCTGTAACCCCGAATATGCCGGAAATGAATGCAGGAATGCTTAATGTTTTATATTTTTGCTGTTTTGTTCTTAACCATACACCAAGCACAGCACCAATTTGTGCAAAAGATGCAGCAAACATCGTGCCGAGTATCGGATCTGCTCCGTGCACAGTCAGGTTGTTAATCGCAATCGGCACAAGCCCCCAATGCAGGCCGAAAATAACAAAAACCTGCCATAATCCGCCGACGAAAATACCGGCAATAATTGGACTGAGATTATATAGCCAAAGTGTAGCTTGTCCAATTAATACACCTGCCCAAGTGGCAATCGGTCCAATCACTAAAAACGTTATCGGCACTGCGATTAAAAGTGTAAAGAATGGAACTAAGAAGGTTTTAACAACATCTGGAATAATTTTTTTAAAAAACTTCTCCAGCTTCACTCCAAAATAAGCGGCTAGGATGATCGGTATTACAGAAGAAGCATAGCTCATTAATATAACAGGCACCCCTAAAAACGTAATAAATACTGGTGACTGAAACACAGTGCCTGAAAATAATGTAGTAATCGGTGTACCTGTCGTTAACGTTGTTAAGGTCGGATAAACAAGGGAAGCACCTATTACCATCCCAATAAAAGTTGTGCCACCAAACTTTTTGCTGGCTGTATACCCTAGGAATATCGGGAAGAAATAAAATAAGGAATCACCGAGTGCATTTAATATTTGATAAGTTCCAGATGTTGCCTCAAGCCAGCCTAATGCTAAAAATAACGCATTAAACCCCTTGATCATCCCGGTTGCTGCCAAAACACCTAGTACAGGTGTAAAGATGCTGGAAATAATATCAATGAATTGATTAAATATCCCTTGCTTTTCTCCGCCTCCGTTATCTTCAGACGACGATTGTGTATTAAGCCCGCCAACCTCCACTACCGCCTTATATACGTCTGGAACGTGATTTCCGATGACCACCTGATACTGGCCACCGCTTTTCATAACAGTTACTACACCTTCCATATTTTTAATTATATCGGTCTGAGCCTTGCTTTCATCTTTTAACTTGAAGCGCAAGCGAGTAATACAATGAACAACGCTGTTGACATTTTCTTTACCTCCAACATTTGCAATAATATCCTTTGCCAACTGTTCATATTTCATTAATTCCACCTACTTTCCTTTATTGGGTAACTCATATATTTATTGTGTTGCAAAGATAGGAAGCCTATCCTTCCCCTAAAATATTTTGGTAATGAAACAATAATTGCTCTCCAAGCAGTATTTTATATATAATGATTTATAGATAAAGGGGTACATATTAATTAACAAAGCCAAGAGGAGTAGTTAAAAATGAATCCAATTAATAATATTAAAGATGAAGTAAAGATATTTATTAATGAAAATGGGGATAAGTTTGAAAGCAAATTGCTTACGGAAGCAGTTAATGTCTCAACAAAAATTACGGATATCTTAAATAAGGGAAACATCGATTTATTAAAAAACGCCAAAAAAATGACATTTTTCGTTATGGACGAAAAAGAGGAAGAATTGGTTTCTTTTGCTAAAGTCGAAGGAATTGCTTGGGCAAAGCACTCATTAACTTTAGAGTTAAAACTGGAGTGGGTGCAGGCAATTAGAAGAACAATATGGCATTTTATCTATATTATTGATGAACAGCAGAATATAATATCAGACCGCAATAATTTTTATATCTTAGAAAAAAGCATAAATGAAAAAATGGATAAATTCTTAAACAGCTTCTTTCTTAATTACTCAAACTTTAAAGATGAAATGCTATATAGACAAAGAGAAATGGTAGAACATTTGTCTGTTCCAATCATTCCAGTTAAGCAATCTGTTTCAGTATTACCTCTTATTGGAGCAATTGATTCGTATCGAATTAGAGTGATTGAAGAAAAGGTATTAAATGATATTGCAGATTCAAGAATTCAAACACTCATCATTGACCTTTCCGGGATTGCGAGAATGGAAATGGATGTGATTGATTACTTTGAAAAGATTTTAGCTGGAATCTCCATGATGGGCTGTAAGGCAATCCTTACAGGACTTAGACCTGAACTTGTCAAAAAAATGGTTCATGCAGGCATCCGCTTCGAAAAAGATGCGGAAACACGAGGTACACTGCAAGATACATTAAAAACCTATTTGTAAAATTATTTTACCATCCCCCATTAAGGGGGATTTTGTTTTACAATGCAGTAAAAATACATGATCACCACCCAATACTTTAGACGGATGAACTCAGATAGTGTAAAATTCTATGGACAACCTATAATTGCACCAACAGGAGGATTGAAATGTATTCAAATAATGAACTTTATCATTTTTTTGTAAAAAAAACATGGCAAATAACAGAAGACTGGTATGAAAGTCTAGATAAATCCAATAGCAGCGGAGTTTATGCTTCTAATGATCCAGAAATCATTAAAGGCGTGAAGCAACAAAACTATGAGTTCCACGAGAACTTTGCAGAAGTATTTCGTAAGGAAGAAGGAAAATTTTCAGCTGATTTTGAACAGTGGATACTTAAGGTAGCGCAGGATCAGGAACATTCGCAAACCCCGATTCATTTTATCATCCGCGAATTTCACAGAACGCAAAAGCAGTACCTTGATTTAATGACAGAATTTATCGAGGAACATAAAGATAATCTTGCCGTAAGCGAAATACATACAATATATCAGGTTGTTACAGAAACAATGGCTAATGTGATTGAATGGTTTACAAAAGAGTATAATCGCAACTCCGAAAAAAGACTGCATGCTCAGCAGGAGTTAATTCTTGAACTCAGCACACCTGTTATTGCCTTAAATAACCAAACAGCATTATTGCCATTAGTTGGGGAGATTGACACAGCACGTGCGAAAATCCTACTTGAGAAAACGTTAGAGCAATGCAACCGTTTAGGAGTAAACAGATTGCTTCTTGACCTTTCCGGTGTAGTCATTATTGATACAATGGTTGCACATCAAATCTTTCAACTAATCGAAGCATTATCATTAATCGGCGTTAAAACCGACCTTTCTGGCATTCGTCCTGAAGTTGCTCAAACCGCTATTCAGCTCGGTTTAAAATTCGATAATATCTCAGTCAATTCCTCTCTCGCAAATGCCATCAAGTTGGCGAATATCTAAAAAACAGACGGAGTCCGTCTGTTTTTTCTTCATCCAATATTAAGATTGTTTTTGCTTCTTTCGCGAAGAATCAGACTTTCTGTTCCCCGTTTCTTTCATTGTAGTACCTTGTCCTTGAACATTTGTAGAACCTAAACCAATTGTTGATGGATCAGCTTTTCTGTTAGACACTGTATTCACCTCCAACTATATTGTTCCGCAAATCGTGTATGTTATGAGATTTGTTTCGTAATGTACTAATTCCTAAACATCATTATTTAGCTCTTTCCTGAGAGAATTAATTGCAGCCATTACCTCATCTATATTTTCTTTATTATTCATTTCGTTTCTAGCATAAAGTAAGATTGGTCTTACTGATTCAATGGAACTTCCAAAGCCCGCCATCCAATCATACCTTGGGACCATCCAAGTATGAAAATGATGTGCTGTGTCATCATTATAAAAATAATAAACATACTCTATTCCCAAAACTTTCCTTTGAGCATGCCTAATCTTTGACAAGGTCTTTATATAATCTAACTGCTCTTGGTCCGTTAGTTCATCGAAGCATTTTATATGCCGCTTAGAAGCTAATATCATTAACCCTTTAATTGGATAAGCAACATCTTGATGTGCGTGAAAATGTTCAGTTTCATATACTGCACCACCATCTGGTTCAATTATTCCGCTTGTTAAGGCACAGCTTAAACATTCAACTTCAACAGTGGTGCCGTTAGATAAGGTTATATTCTTCATTAGAATCCCCCTATTATGATAACCTTCTATTTCACCGGATAAAGATTATTTCTAGATTCCTTCCTATAACCCCTTCTCCTTTCACTAAATTTACCAATTCAAATAAAACAACCCAAGTTAAAATTAAAATCCACACACTAAAATAAAATTATTTAATATTTAAATTGAATATATTAAACTAATTAAGTTATTTTTTTTGTTTATTTAATTTTATTGTTTATTTTATTTAATTATTAATGTATGATTGCATTATAAATAAAAAAAGGAGGGAATTATGGCTTATCCTCTTATTTCAGAGTGCCCTGTTTGTGCAAAGCAATTAAAAATTACCCGGCTACAGTGTACTCATTGTCATACCACTATCGAAAATGAATTCGAACTTTCTAATTTTGCAAATCTTAACAAAGAACAGCTCAGCTTTATCGAGACTTTCTTAAAATGCCGCGGAAATATAAAAGAGGTTGAAAAAGACCTTGGTATTTCTTATCCAACTGTCCGCGGGAAATTAGATGATATTATCTCTTCTCTTGGTTATTCTACCACTAAGAAAGCAGATAAAATTGATCGTAAAAAAGTAATCTTAATGCTGGAAAAAGGCGAAATAACTGCTGAAGAAGCAATTGAATTATTAAATGGGGAGGAATCCTAAATGAGCGAAGAAATTTCAAGAGTTTTAACAATGGTTGAAGAAGGTAAGCTGAGTAAAGACAAAGCTGCTGAATTAATTGATGCCCTGCAAGGAAAAGACAACAAGGTCAATCTACAAAAACATACCTCAGCCTCCTATTTAAACAAAATGCTAAAGATCCGTGTTACTTCGGAAAACGGGGATAATGTCAACGTTAATCTGCCAATTAAACTTATAAAAGCTGTCTTAAATGTAGGCTCTAGTATTGCGGAGAGAATTCCCCAATCCGAAAAATATGTGAAGGATATTGACATTGCACTGTTAATAGATGCAATTGATAATGAATTGGACGGACAAATTGTAGATGTTACAGCAGCAAATGGTGACAAAGTATTGGTTACAGTTGAGTAATATGATGAAGGTAAAAGTTAAAGTAAATGGGAAACGCTTTATTATTCCAGTTCCATATGCTATTTTACATCTTGTCATTAGAATTCTAACTTCAAAGAGAATTCTCGTGCTTGTGAATGGTGCAATCGAAAAATCCGGAAAAACAAAATTTCAAATCCCTTATATTAGCAGGTATGACTTAAAGCCTTTGCTAAGAGAGCTTTCCAGCCAAAGCGGTTTACTGCTGGTTGAAACAAGCCTTAAAGATGGAACAGAAGTTTCTATAAGGTTATAAAGCACAATTCCTTTATCCATGGAATTATGCTTTTTTTCTTTTTTTTACCAGTACATCTTCCAGCTCATGACTGTTCGTATTAATGCTTCTAAATAATAGTAATCTCCCCAGATACAGCACTCGTCTACCCCATTATTGTCAGGCTTAGAGTAGACTGCATGCAACAAAATACCATTGGAGTGAGCTTTTTTAGTAGTATAGCTTTCAGCTAGTGACTTAATCATTTTTATGGCTGCATTTTCATAGACTTCCTTATATTGATGGGAAACTGGCAAGTGCTTGCTTAATTCGAGTAGTCCACAAGCCATGATGGCTGCAGCAGAACTGTCACGTTCCTCCTTTCCTTCTGTAAAGACTAAGTCCCAATAGCAAATATTATCATCAGGAAGACGATTTAAAAAGTAGTTTGCCAGTTTTTCAGCAATATCAAGAAACTCTCTATCCCCTGTATGTACGTAGCTTAATGCAAAACCGTATACTCCCCATGCCTGGCCACGGGCCCAGCACGATTGATCGGTATATCCTTGCGCAGTCTTTCCATAAAGCGGTTCACCATTCTCTGTATCCATATAAAAGGTATGGTATGTTGATGCGTCTTCTCTCACAATATACTTGGCTGCTTGTTTAGCATGATTTACGGCAATATTATAATACTTCTGATTACCTGTTTCTCTGGAAGCAAAATATAATAACGGCAAATTCATATTACAATCTATAATCATCCTTCCAAGCTGTTCTGGGTCAGATAAATCGCCCCATGCTTGAATAATCTTCGCCTTTTGATGATACCGAGTAATCAGCTTATCAGCTGCTTTTATCGCTATTTCTTTTGCGGTTTCATCTTTCAGCACTTGGTAGCCCGCCACACAGGATAAAGAGTATAAAAAACCAATATCATGTGTTTCTAACTGAATATTCTTCGTTAAGCGTTCACTAAAGCTTTCAAGCTGGGTTTTTATTACATCAAGATATTTATCATTCCCTGTATATTCGTAAGCTAAATAAAGCATTCCAATCCAAAAGCTAGCAGTCCAATCATTATTATCTTCAGGAATATACATTAAATTTGTTGATGCAGCCGATGGTACCTTCTCCGTAAATAGGTCTAGATTTTCATCGATTTTTTGCAAAACATACTGAATTTCCTCTTCAAGCCATTTTGAATCTAAAACAGCTTTGGCTTTAAATTTATCATGCTTCATTTCTTCGTGAATCGTACTCATCTCTACTTTCCCCTTTCAGATATGGACTTCATCAGATTCGTTCTAGTATTATAAACAATGATCAATTGGAAAGTTATTCCCTGACCAAGCTCTTTTTGCCGTCCATTCCATTGAAGAATTACTCCAAAATGGATCTGATTCGGCCAAACCTAATGGCAAGAAAACGGCCGCACACAAATAAACACTGCCTGTAGAAATATATCCTTCCCCAATCCCTGGTTGATGGCCGCAAAAACCAATAGTCAGCCACCCTGACTCTGTAAATGTGCCCGGAGCTTCCAGTGTCCGTTTTATAACTTGAGTCAGTGCACTTCTAACTTGTTCTGGAGCAAGTGTCTTAGGTAAATCCTTGCGAAGTGCATGGTGAGCTAAAGTTTGAAAAACACCAAAACGGTAAGCAATAGATCTTCCCACTGGCGGAAATGTTCCCTCCGGAGAAATCATGCGCTCTTGAATAACTGCATATCTTTTTGATCTTTCCATAAAGGTTTCCTTTTTTCCCAGCCAATCTGTGTACTCTTCACCAACAGTTTCTAATAAATCTACAAGCATAGGATGGATAACAAAGCTATTATAATAATCATAATGAAACTCAGGTCCATCACTGTATACACCATCTCCCAAATACCATTGATCAAATTGCTTTACAGCAAAATCAATACGCATCGGATCCCAATCCTTTTCTCCCACTTTATATAAAAAGGCTTCAATTAATGCAGAAAATAAAAGCCAGTTAGAAAAGATTGGTTTTTTTGTTCGGGTAGCTTTCATTGCAAGTATCACATTGTTTTTAACCCTACCACTTAGTTTTTTCCATAGTTCATCAGGAGCTCTAAGAAATGCATGCGCTAAAAAAGCAGTATCAACAATCGGCTGAAAATCTGTTGAAAAATTCATATAATCAGGAGAGTGCGGATCTGTGCCTGCATCAATAGCTATGCGTGCCAGCTCACCATATTCCATACGAAGTGCTTCTTCCTCCTTATTTTCACTTTTCCTTTCCAGCCATGGAGCCATCCCAACGAGCAGTCGGGACAGCGCTTCCAAATGAGTGAATTGTTGACGATTTGTGCCTTCCTTCATCTCGACTGGCATTACTTTTTTTAATGATTTATTTTTTAAGTTTTGAAGCACCGGACTTGCAATTTTCAGCATGGATTGCAGCCAATACTCTCGATCGTTATCATTTGAGACGCTCACATTTTCCTCCTCCGATTTCCTTTCTTTTTATCACCAAATTCTTTACTAAATTATAACTTACGTATTATTCTAAAAGTGTTTGTTAAATAACCAAAAATGTCGCTCTATTGTTCTTGAACCTTAAATAATAAGTTTTTCAATGTTTGAATACTATATGGAGGAATTATATGAAGAATTTATTTGAACAAATAGATCTTAAACCATTTAACTGGGTTTATCGCAGGGTTTCTGAGCAGAATTTCCAAGGATATTATCACTGGCATCAAGGTTGCGAACTTTTATTTGTATATCGTGGACAAGGGCGCGTAATAGTTAACCAACAGACTTATGAGTTAAAAAAAGGAATGCTTTTCTTTTTCCAGCCATTTCAATTACATAAGGTATATGTAGAAGTATCCCCCCAATCTCCTTATGAGAGAAGTATTCTTCACTTTGATACAATGTCATTCGGAGAGAAAAACCTAAATTTTTTCCCAGGACTGAGTGCCTTGTTAAAAAAATTACAGTTTGGAGTAAACGAACTTCAAGCTTTTGATTTAGAAAATGATTATAACTATATGTATGAGCTGTATGAACAATTTAATAAATCACTGCAAACAAACAACTGGGAAGAAGACAGCCAGCTTTTTTTAATGCAATTGCTCTCATGTATCCGTATAAACAGCACCGATGCTAATCCTGATTCAACCTCAAACAATAAATTACGGCCATTATTCTACTCTGAAAAGATAATGAATTGGATAGAAGCACATTATAAGGAGCCCTTTGACTTAGAACATTTATCAAATGAGCTTCATTTATCAAAATCATATATATCAAGAAGTTTCAAGCGTGAAACGGGAAGTAGTTTAACAGAGTATCTTACCATTCGGAGAATAAAAGAAGCTTGTCAATTGCTAGAAATGACAAATAAATCTATTGAATTAATTGGTGAAAGCTTAGGCTTCAAAAGTGTATCTTATTTTATCCAGTTATTCAAAAAACTCGTTGGAACGACTCCTCACCAGTATAGACTCTCCCACAGAAGGTCGCATAACTAAAAAAATTAAATACAGAGCTGGCAAATCACCGCTCTGTATTTAATAGAAATTCTCCCCACAAGGTCTCTTCCACTATAAAGTAGCCCTCGTGTGAACATCCAGCTAATATACATTTATCATTCTGATAAAACATTAAGTCTTCCGGCAATTTTGGATGGAGCCAGCTAAAAAGGGAATTGCTGTTTTCCTTCAGGAAATCCCTTGTGGCATTATTTAATTGAAAATAAGAAACATATGCGGTGGCCTCAGGAAGTTTCGTTGTTTCCCATTCTCGTTGAATTTTCCTTTCCAGCAAGTGTTCCTTTATATAAACAATCCTGGCATCAATTGCAGCATGGCTCTCTTCCTCCATCTCATTCTCAACGAAGGCAAACTTATTACAATGTCTGGTAAGCAAATCCATTAAATGGTTATACCGTTTCCCTTTTACATTTTCTGTTATTATCAGCATGTTTATTTCTCCTCAGTTACACTGCTTTTTTACGTTAGAAATCGAACAATCCTACTCTGGAAGCTTCTCTAGCCAATGTTTATTCCACTGAAAATAAAGCTCATCCCTTTTTTGTAAAAATATGTCTTTTGGATAAGGTAATGCAAGTTCCGGAATCCTATCTGGTCTAAAGTATTGAAGCTCTGCCGTTTCTTGATCATGAGGATTCAGATTGCCGCTGGTAATTTCGCACTGAAACATAAAAACGTTATATTCGACTTGATGGCCATTTGGATATTGATAACGAAATTCTTTTCCGCCAAACACTCCTACTAACTTTCTCGGCAAAACAATTAATCCGGTCTCTTCCCATACTTCACGAACCATTGCTTCGGCAGGTGCTTCTCCTGGCTCTATTGCACCAGCAGGAAGACTCCACTTTTCCCCATTCCCCTTGTTTTGTAATAAGATTTCTCCAGAATCATTCCTGATAATGGCAGCAACACTTGGCATTAATATTAGCTCGTTACCAATTTTCGAACGTATATTTTTATAGTATTCTGACATCCCCATTCACAAGCCACCATCTCTCGTAAAGTTATCTTCTAAAGTCAGCTATTACAATAACTCAATATTTATCTTGTTGTTTGTATAGTTGATGATATGGTCCTTTATATTTGAATAAAGAGCCATATCCTTTAATTCTGTCAGCTTTACCCACTTGATTGATATCAGGACTCTCTGGCAACTCAAGCATGAATCCATCTATTATCTTACATGAGCATGCCATAACCTTGATAGGAAAAGCCATAACATGTCGCCACCTTAAGTTATTTATCCATACATAGTTTTTTTGGAATACAAGAAAATCTAATCTTCCCAATAAAAGATAGCGTCCATAATTACATAATCGTTAGAATTACTATATATAGTTGGGATTTTTGCTTGAAAGGATAAAGGCTGGTGTATTTTTTCTGTTTCTAACCGTTCATATTCAAATTCTTTTAGCGCATACTCCAGTTTTCTCACAATAGTCTCGTATTTCTCACTAATATTTAACAGATGTGGACCACCAAATAAACAACCGTATCCACCGCCAATTATTTCGTTCGTATCTGTCCGCATTGTCTTATATCTAGTATCTTCCCCCATAATTGCTACAGGTGCTAAACGACAAATATCAATAATAATTCCTTCTGTCTGTAACTCTTTAATGTTGTTAATTTCCTTAACGACAGTAACATCCTCTTTTTGATAACAAAAAAATTCAATAAAGGAGGCATAGCCACTGCCAAAATGATTCCATTCTGCTTCACAAACGATATTAGGTATTCGATTTATTCGATGAAATAACCTTCGGATATGTGCCTCAATTTCTTCCTCATTTTTTGTACAATAAGGAAAGCTATCGCCAACAATCTTTCCTTGAATTAAATCTTGCAACTGTTTGTTAGAAAAATTCATAAAGAATCCCTCCCCCTTATTACCTTTTATATAAATCAAACTTCCACCTATTTAAACTAAATTATATACGTGCCATTTCTTAAAGAGGTTCCATGCCTTTTAAAAGCTCACTCTATCTTTTTATGAATCTTCCGATATGAACTTGGTGATAGGTCATTTAATTGTTTAAACATCTTACTAAAATGATATTCTTCAAAATAACCGCATAATCTTGCAATCTCTTTAATTTGATAGTCTGTATATATTAAATAACTGCACGCTCGCTCGTTACGGATATAACTAAGATACTCTTTTGGTCCCATTCCTGTGTACTTAAGGAAGAGCTTGCGAAGATAGGTTGCTGAAATGCTGTATTGCTCCGCTAACTGTTCGACTTTAATGTTATCCTGGTATCCGTTTTCCATATATTTTTTTATCTTATTAAAGGCGCTTAATGTACTTGATTCATTTATGCTCCAATCGGGCTGCTCCATGTTGTGGAGCTTATGAAGCATTATTTTTAGTTTACCTTGGGAAACTGCAGCACCATGTGCAACTCCAGGCACCCATTCTTGATGAATTTCCTCAAAGAGCATGCCTAATTCCTCTGCCTGTTTGCAATTGTACTGATTTAAAAAAGGCAGACTCAGTTTCGCAATTCTCTTAACGTCCTTCCAAACTACATCGTAGTTAAGCTCCGCACAATCAAACAGCACCATTGTCATGCGTAGCGGCGCATGTATTTCTGAACGCATCGACATCTGCAGACCAGGTCTTAAGTAAACCATCATTCCTTCCTTCACCTTATGTTCAGTATTAGTATAAAAACTCCCTTCTCCTTCATGAATCCAATATAAACTATGAACATTCACCAGATTGCGGACATCCTTCCAACCAGGATATGTAACTTTGTCGAGCGTAAAATGAATATGCAAGACGAACTGATTCAAATCATATTTTGGCATTTTCAAGTTTCTATCTCCCCTTATAATTAAGCTCGATTTTTACAAGTAGACGCCGTTTTTTTTCCATTCAGAACGAGAATTTATCATGATACTATTCATATTATCAATCCCTCACCAAGATGGCTATGCAAGTATTAAAAATTAAGGAGGAATAGCTGTGCTAAGAACCTTTCAAGAACATCATATCCGTAAGACAAGTCTTTTAGATGGACCATGGGACTTTGTGTTAGATCCTGAAAATGTCGGTCTTAAAGAAAAATGGTTTGCTCGTTTTCCACAGCCTGTTAAGTCCATTTATGTTCCCTCTTGCTGGAATAACGGGTTGCATATGTACGACTATGAAGGTGTTGCATGGTTTAGAAGAACAATAAGAATAGAGGATACTAACCATGTCCGATTAGTTTTTCATGCTGTGCTCGGTGCTGCCGATGTCTATCTAGACGGCCAACATCTCGGTTATCACTTTGGTGGATATACACCGTTTGAATTCATTATCCCATCCCTTTCAGCAGGAGAGCATGAACTTATTGTTCGAACAGATAGTACTCTTGATGACCTTACCATTCCGACAAGACTTGTGGACTGGTTTCACTATGGTGGTATCATTCGATCTGTGGAGATGCAATTTTTACCAGACTTATACATTGAGAAACTTAAGATTGACTATGAATTAGAAGGAGCCGATGCCGCCGTCATTTTCCAAGTACGAATTAGCTCACTCGCTCAAACCGATATGATTACAGCATTATCACTTCATGAAGATGGCCAAAGCTTATATTCTGACCATGTAGCTGTTTGTGCAAATCAAACTGTAGACCATACAATAAAGCTGAATTGGAACGAAGTGCGGTTATGGAATGTTGGCGAGCCAGAGTTGTATACGATTCAAGCATGCCTTGAACAGGATGATAAAGTGGAACGCATTGGATTCCGGAAAATCGAAACGAAGGATCACCAGATTCTTATTAATGACTCGCCTATTTTTCTTAAAGGCGTCAATCGCCACGAAGAACATCCTGAATGGGGATTTGCTTTTCCACCTAAGCTGATGTATAAAGATCTTCAAATCATTCAAGAAATGGGGTGCAATACTGTACGCGGATCTCATTATCCTCAAAGTTCGTATTGGCTTGATTTACTTGACGAAAACGGCATCCTGTTCTGGAGCGAAATTCCCATTTGGGGTGCTCTCTTGCCAGACGAAACCGTCAGTAATCCGTTGTTCCAGGAGCGTGCACAGACGATGATGGCTGAAATGATTACTATGCATTATCACCATCCTTCCATTATCTTTTGGTCGATTCATAATGAGATTGATACACGTACAAACAGTGCTTACAAAATGACTGAGCAACTGATACAAAAGACGAAACAACTCGACAACTCAAGACTGATTACATACGCTACCATGCATCCTCTAGAGGATATTCTTCTCCCGCTTTTTGATGTGATTGGCATTAATAAATACTTTGGCTGGTATGAAGGCAATGTAGGCGGCTTTAAAGAAATGCTGCAGCAGTTCCATAAGCGTGCAGAAGACATGGGAGCTGGTGATACACCGGTCATTATGACCGAGTTCGGAGGAGCAGGTATCTATGGTGATACCGGTTGGGAACCGAGGCTGTTCAGTGAGGATTATCAAGCGAAAATCCTCACTGAAGCACTGACAATCTTTCGCAATGATCCTAAGATTAGCGGAACATATATATGGCAGTTTGCAGATACGCGAGCAGATTTGCAAAGCAATGGTGCCCATTTCCGAGATAGAGCTCGGAGCTTTAACAACAAAGGAATCGTTAATGAATATCGCAAGCCAAAATTATCGTTCCGAGAAGTGAAACGCATCTACCATTCTTGGTCATCTGGCAAACTTTGAATATATCAAAAAAACCACAAGTTACTATTGTGGTTTTTTCTTTCGTTATAGAAAATAGAAAGCTGAAAAGCTAGATCACCAAACAGATAACCTTATTCTTTCATCATTTTCCTCTGTAATATATTCAATTCCCCCATAGCCCTGTGATATTGCATGCTTATAAAGATGTTCAAGTGCGCGGCTATCCTTCACATAAATTGCAACAAAACTGCCATCCACTAATAACAGCACTACTTGACAATCACTCTTTAGAAAATCGTCATATGTATGAATCTCTTTTATTACCTTTCCTCTTGGAAAAGCTTTTAAATCAGCAAATATGCAATAATATAGATTGTCTTCTAACCTTTCAGAAAACCCCAACCCGTCCATCACATTAGCTCTGCAGCAGCGGCTCCTTTAGCTCTCCGTTTTCCACAAGATAGTCTTCTCCATCCATACGCCAATTATAGGAAGAAATATCAATTGTTCTTAATATTTCCCCTAGATAATTCCCATGTGAATTTGGAATTTCGAAACTTACTCCTCGCTTCATCCTTTTCTCCTGTCTAACTCGATTTATTTAAATAGTTCACGCCTTCTTAATGACAAGGGATAATTTATAATTAGCATGCTTGTTAAGCCTGACTAAAAACTCGTCTAACTGTTCGTTAGAGGAGAACTTACATTCAAGTATGTAACAGCTGTCTCCACTAATCTTATAATTATTTAATATAAATTTCTCTTGCGTCCTAACAAAGGATAAATATGGTTCGTGGTGGGTGCTTTTGGTGAAAATATTGAGAAAGGCGTGAATATAATAGCCTAATTTTACTTCATTGACTTTAATGGTATATCCTTCGATTATTCCATTATCCTCTAGCCTGCCAACCCTTGTCGAAGCTGCTTGCCCTGTTAAATGAACCTTTTGGCCAAGCTCCTTCATTGTAATACGGCTGTTCGCGGACAGCTCATTTAAAATAAGCAGATCTGTATTGTCTAACAAACAAATCCAACTCCTTTCATTAATCAAGCAAAACAGCTAAAAGACTTGATTTAAGCTGTGTAAGTGGTTGATGCTCATAGTATAAACTATATACATACTTTAAATAAACAATAAAGGAGTATCCACAATGAATATCCAACAAATTCGCAACGCTACAATTATCGTTCATTACGCAGGTAAAAAGTTTTTAATTGACCCATTCCTTGCTGAAAAGGGCATATATCCCCCTTTTCCAAATTCCTTACGACAAGATCAAAAAAATCCGTTAGTAAGCCTGCCCATCTCACTTGAAGACATTGTAAAAGATGTTGATGCTGTCATTGTGACACATTTACATTTGGACCATTGGGATGAGGCAGCCAAAAACGTCCTTCCGAAGGATATAAAAATGTACGTCCAAAGTGCAGAGGATGCTGAAGAAGTTAAAAAAGCAGGTTTTCAAAATCTCGAAATATTAGCTGAAACCACTACATTTGAAGAGATTCAGCTAATTAAAACACAAGGCGAGCACGGCAGAGGCGACATACTTAAAATGGTTGGTTCTGTATGCGGTGTTGTCTTTAAGCACGAAAGCGAAAAAACACTATATATTGCAGGTGATACCGTCTGGTATGAAGGAGTCGAGTCAGAAATCAATACACATAAGCCTGAAGTTATTGTTGTTAATGCTGGCAATAATCAATTTTTGCAAGGCGGATCGCTAGTGATGGATGAAAAGGATGTTTATGAAGTTTACAAAACAGCCCCGCAAGCTACAATCATTGCCGTTCATATGGAAGCAGTTAATCACTGGACTTTATCGAGAGAGGAATTAAAATCCTTTGTAACAGAAAAAGGATTTTCAGCTAATGTATTAGTCCCTGATGATGGTGAGTCTTATACATTATAAATGTTATGAAGATCTCGGAGTCTATGAAGCAGCCCGGGATCTTTCTCGTTACTTGTCATTTATTGTCGATAAGGAAAGATTGTCCTTCCTCCACCTTTCTCTGATAATAGAGAAAAAGGGAGGCAGTTTTTTATGGAAGATACTTTGAAGCAATATTGTAAAAGTTTGTTAGGTGCAACAGATGATTTTCAAGGAGAATGGAATGCAAATCGTTTCCATGTAGGCGGGAAAATATTTGCCATGCTAAGCACCAATGAAAAAGGACAAAAATACATAACTTTAAAATGTAATCCAGCCGAATCAGAAGAATTACAAGAAACATATAAAGATGTTATCATTCCAGGATATTATATGAACAAAACGCACTGGATTACTGTTTACTATGAGTCAGATTTATCGGTTGAATTTCTTCATTATCTAATAGGAAATTCCCATCAGTTAATTTTCAGGAATTTAACAAAGAAACTGCAGAATGAGCTACGAAATGATAGTATTATTTGAAATACATTAGTGCTTTAGCTTTCCTTTGGCCTAGGATTGCTACTTGTATGCAAAAATAGTCGTTAAGTTTTTAAATCAACGAAGAAATTGCACATCTTTTCGTCCTTGTTGTGTCCATTTTCTGCAACAGCTGCAGCTTATTTTTGCAGTAGCCTTTTCTAATCTGCCGATGTTTTGTTTATTTTCCTATGCCCAATGTTAAGTTCCCATTATTCCATCAGACTTTTTGTCTAGCAGTCTATCTAATAAACGCATCACCTTTATCCTTTCCCCTAAAGCAATCCCTTAAATTCCGCTATGATATATATAAACTTCGCCGTCTAACAACTTCTCAGCCATTGTAATCATTCTTTCAAGCTGCATGATTACTAGATTACGGTTGAGGATTAACCTTTCGTACTCCCCTTCTTCCTTGTCGCTCCAGACAAAGCTGCCTGTAAGCTTCATTACCTTAGGTGCATTTTCAAATAAATCTCTCCATGCAGAAAAAACATTTCTGAGTGTGATAGCTGATTGGTTATCAAAAAGCGTTAAGCCATGATAGTTGATACCATATCCCGCTGGCATATTCCGAATGCCTGGATTTTTTGTTGGTATCCACTTTAAAGAATCCATGATATATAAAATTAAATCATCATGAAGGACTACACAGTCAAGGTATGTCCTTTCTTCATGTGTATACTGCCAATATTCTTGGATATTCGCAGTTTTCGGTATTAAATAAAATTCATGTTCTAATGCCATTTATTTCTCCAATCTTCCTTTCCTATCTTTCTGTAAATGTGCCATCTCTATAACCATAAATGATTTTTTAGAAATGCTTTTGCATCTGTTCCTGTTAATTTGTCTATTTTGAGTAATGTTTCTTCTAATTCATTTACGTTCATCTAAGGAAGGCATCCAAGAATTATCATTCCTATAGAACAAACCCCTCCTTCATTCTGAAGGGCGTTCCCTAATTCTTTATACTATTATGAAGAGACAGGAAGATTTTTTATTCTTCTTCCTCATAAGGTTTATGTTGAATATCAATCGTTTTCGTGCTGAAATCAATTTTGTGCTGGAGGTTGTAAACACTGTATTGAAAGGCTATTGATGATTGATCTAATGAGAAGATCGCAATTAAGTCATTCTCTCCGTCAATAATGCTGTATTTATTCTTAGAGTCGATTTCAGCGAATAATGAATATTTTTCATGAAAGATAAGGTTCCACTTATAGGCAAGCTTTACTTGTTTAATAGACATAGTAACCTCCAATATTTATATGCTTCCATTTAATTCTATTTATTATGAAGAAAAATGGCAAATAATAGCTAGCTATGTATTATATTATTTGTCTTCCTGTTTACTCTCTAGTTTTGCATCCATTATATAATCGACTAATGCTAAAACAATGGAAACTATTACTCTTGTGACGGCTTCCATTTCAATAGTGTGCATCATATTATCTAAAGTTGAAATAATAGTCAAACTTACAAGAAACGATAAGAATAGAAATCCAGCATTAATTTGCTTGTCAGACCATTTATTTGCCTTTCGCATAAAAATCCGCATGATATTTGTCAACAATTCACCTACTGCTCCGAATACTATATAGCCAGCAATAAACCAAGATAAGGCTGCAAAGGAGTCATAGTGTACACCTAGCAGCTTAAACAACCCGATAATTCCAAAGAAATATCCTGCCGTAATTACTCCAAATGAAGCCAAGAATAGTAACACTATTGCAGTGATGATGAATATTTTTGTACGAAGGCTTTCTTCTTTAAATGGTTTATCAGCACTCACTGTTACCACCTCCATTTTGCTTGAATGGTTAGTTTACGGTTACTTACACAGAAAGGTTTCATGGTTAAAACAAGCTTTACATTAATTTAAAAAACTTTAGGATGCAATCACCCTAAAGTTTTAAACGGTTCCTCTTTCTATTAATTTAACTGAAATTTCTTTACTAGATACATCTTCGCCCATTGCTTGGAGAAATAGATTGTTTCCTAACTCAACAAGCGGTATATCAATAGTGGTAATATTCATCATCTTTGCAATAGGCTCATTATTGAATCCGATAATCGCAAGCTGTTTCGGAATGGATAGTTGCTCCTTCTGACATGCTATCATTATACCTGCAGCCACTTGATCACTAGTGACTAACAGTGCAGTTGGTCGTGTATCAAGTCTCTTCATCTTTTCTATTACCTTTTCCCCATCTTCGAAATACAGGCAATCATCCATAATGTAGTCAGCATTAAACGGCAGCTCATATTTTTTTAAAAAGTCCATATAAGCCTGTTCTCGCAAGAAGCTGTTTGCACCAGTTTTCCTACCGACACAATAACCTATTTCTTTATGACCCTTTTGATACAAATACTCTAACGCTTGGAAGAAAACTTTATAATGATCAATAAAAGTTGAAGGGAGGCTTTCTTTCTTCATTTTTTCACAAAGGACAATTGTTCCATATTGGATATGCTCTTGAATCAGGGATAAATCGGATTTTCTTGAACAGATAATTAATGAATCAATCTGCTTTTGCTTAAGCATTTGTAACGCTTCCATTTCTTTTTCTTCCGCATAATCTGTTTGAAACAACACAAGCTTATAATCATATTCTAACGCCTTTTGAGCAATCCCCTTAAGCAGCAACGCAAAATATGGCGTATCGGTAAATGGCAGCACGACACCCATCAGCTGTGTTTTTCCCCTGCTCAAATGCACAGCATTAATATTTCTGTTGTAGTTCGTGGATTCAATTGCTGCTAAAACAGCTAGTTTTTTTTCTTCACTTACATATGGATGATTGTTCAAGACACGAGATACTGTCGAAACGGAAACTCCCGACATTTTTGCCAAATCTCTAATATTGGTCATATCCTCACCTTTTTCAGCCTGAATAGTCTGCACTTATTGAAAACATTTTAATGTATGAAACGGGTACCAGGTCAATCCACTAAAAAAAGGACCGCTACTGGTCCTCTCTATAAAAAGTTCACTTATCTTTTTCTGGATTTTGGTTGTGAATCAATAAAATAGTCATCAAATGTTTCAATCGGTGTGATGTCTGTTGATTCTCCTGCTGTTTTTATACAAGCATATGTGCCGCAAAGTATTATAAAGCAAAGTAAGATGAGTGACAGCATAAGTTCTCCTCACTTTCTTCTTATTTGCTTTTATCGTAAATTATGAAACGCTTCCCAGGTCAAATAATTTTTTATATGCAAGACAGCCTTGACTTGAAATGCGTTCCATACTTTACCTTTATGAAAGAAGTTATTTTGCAATAAAAATCAAGAAAAGGAAGGGATTTCGTATGGAGAACTTAAACGGCAAAGTTTTTTTATTATCAGCTCAGGATAGCAGCCTGTATTATTTAAATGACTCTATTTTTCACTATACGCAAGATAAGGATATCGTGACAGCTACCTTTTACAGCAAAAGCATTTGTTACGGAGAGCTTGTAGGATTAGTAAACAAAACTGGCATTCTCCATGTAATATTCAACTTTTTCTGTAAAGATTCAACCTTTCACAGCGGTACTTGTGATTTTGTTGAAAGCAGGGTCGCTGATTGTTTTATTTTATGTGGCAAGCTTACTATTGCTTGTGAGAATCAAAACACTAAAGAAATTAAATTGCAGGAAATAAGAATTAACACAAAATGAAAACGCTTTTAAATCAAGTAAGTAAATATTCCTATTTTTCCTGTTATTATCAATAATTTACATTTCCTTTACAATCTATTAACTTAACTGCTTTATACTCATAAGCAATTGATTATATTCTTTTTAGGGGTGATTACATAGTTTAATAGATTAACCGTTCTATACCATCCAAAAAAAATTAGTTCATAGTATGAAAGGGGAAACTTTAACATGAAGATAAACAAAAAAGTCATGGGAATTACTCTAGCAAGCTCGTTAGCACTTGGGACGCTTGCCTACACATCAGCAAACGAAAAGGTAGAAGCAAAAAAAGAATCAGAGCAGGCAAAAAATGTCATTGTGCTTGTAAAGGATGGAGTAAGCTCTACTACTACTACCCTATCTAGATGGTATAAGGGTGAACCTCTTGCAATGGACGAAATTCTGTCTGGAGGTGTCCGCACGTATTCTGCTGAATCGGCTGTCACAGACTCTGCACCAGCTGGAACGGCCATGGCAACTGGCAATAAGTCCAATGACAAGTTTGTTGGGGTTCTGCCTGAAAAGGTTGCGTCACCTGGTGTAGATTCTTCCCTTGCCGATAATCCGTATAAACCGGTGGCGAATGTATTGGAAGGAGCTAAGCTTGAAGGGAAATCTACTGGAATTATCTCGACATCCGAAATCCAGCATGCCACACCAGCTGCATTCTCATCACATGCAACACACCGGACTGATTATGACAGTATTGCTGAACAGCAGGTTTACCAAAACATGGATGTAGTTTTAGGTGGCGGTAAAACGTCTCTTGAAGCAAAAAACCGCAAGGACGGCGAAAATTTAGTTGATGTCATTGAGGACAATGGCTACGATATAGTCGAGACACGTGACGAGCTCTTAAATTCTAAATCAAAAAAATTGTGGGGAACATTCGCGCCAGCAGCTTTAGCTTATGATATGGACCGCCCGCAGACAAATCCTGAAGAGCCAACTCTTGCTGAAATGACGAAAAAAGGTATTTCCGCGCTTTCTAAAGACAAAGATGGATTCTTCCTGTTTGTGGAAGGAAGCAAGCCGGACTGGGCAGCTCATGCTAATGATCCAATTGGGATGATCAGTGATACACTTGCTTTTGACGAAGCGGTAAAAGAAGCAGTGGCTTTTGCGAAGAGAGATAAAAACACGTTAGTTATTGCCGTATCTGATCATGGCAACAGCGGTATTTCTATCGGAAACCAAAACACAAACTCTACTTACCCTTCTACTCCAGTCTCAAGCTATATTGACCCATTAAAAAAGGCTGAAATGACTTTAGAAGGTGCATTAAAGCAGCTTAATAAAGATAAATCAAATGTGCTGGAAGTTGCGGCATTGTACGGGATTGACAATCCAACTGCAGAAGAAACAAAAGCATTAAATTCATCTGCAGACTTAAGCAAAACGCTTGTTCAGCTGCTTGCAAACAGAGCTAATCTTGGCTTTACAACAGGCGGCCATACAGGTGAGGATCTATTCATGTATTCTTACGGCCCAGGCAAACCGACTGGTTTAATTGAAAACACAGATGTCGCTAAGTCTGCCGCAAAAGCTTTAGGATTCAATTTAGGTGAGCTGGACAAAGAAGTTTTCGTTGAAGCAGAAGCTGCTTTCAAAAAAATTGGCGCAAAAGTCAGCATCGACTCATCTGACAAAAACAACCCTGTTCTTATTGTCACAAAAGGCAAAACAACTGCAGAAATTCCAGTAAATAAGAATATTGTCACAATCAAAGGCAAAGATAAAGAACTTAAAACAGTTACAGTTCAAACTAATGGCAAATTCTATGTTTCAAAAGAAGCGGTGAATATCGTTAAAAAAGGTAAATAAGCTTATATGTTAAAAGGCTCTCATATTTCGAGAGCCTTTTAACTTGTCGTCCGAGTCAACGTTTTTTCTTATAATCTATTAAAGTAAACGATGGATTTAAGTGCGTCCATTGCATCTAGGAATTCATCTGTAAACAAATCTTCATGTATATTAAAAGTCTTTAGGGATATCGCTTTTCCGTGATCTACTTTCAACAAATGGTATTTATCCAAGCCTTCCGTTACAGCTATCGCTAATGGTTTTTCCCATTCATTATTTCCATACAGCACTATATAATCGTCCCCGGCAAGTTTCTGTATTTCATAGACAGAGTCCCATGCTTTGAAATACAGACCATCTGTTTTAAATAATTTTGCGTCATAAACATAATAATCCTGTCTTATATGAAATGTATCATGAAGAATGATATTTTCATCTTTTTTCAAGATTTTCTCAACCAGCTCTTTTTGATCCATTATATAATGAAACTGTACTGTTTTGGTGTTGTTCATTTGAACTAAATCAACATATGCCTCAACAAAACTGCCACAAGTCATGGGAGTTGTGTTACTATCACTAATATTTGCGTATATAGGATACTTTCCTGCTACGATTTGCACTTTCGCTTTTTTCCTATTGTTTGTAAGAAAAGTTCCTTCTTCTATTATAAGGATACCTAATTCCATCTTCATTGTGATTATTCCTTTACACTTTATAGACTGCTATTGTACTACTTAATCTTTCGTTGCTGCCAATTCAATTATTTTCCTAATAAACGGTCCTTTTCGGTCTGTATAAGCATGGCGGTCAAATTTATGTATATGTGCCAGTTCTTCTTTGAGGGAAGCATACTCCCTAAGTGCTTGCGAATGTTGGCGGAGATAATTACGAAAAAGTAATTTATCTCGCCATTCTGTACTGCCGTATTCACAAATATGAAGATGGCAAATCCCTTGTCCCCACGGTCCTTTTCTAAAGAATTTTCTATCTGTAAACTCTGGTTTAGGCACATATTCATATTCTATTTCCATTAAGGTTGGTACCCATTTATCCACTTGCTCTAAATTAGGTACCCCTGCCATGATATCAATGATGGGCTTGGCTGTTAATCCTTTTATAGAGGTGCTGCCAATATGTTCAACTTCTATTACACCATCTATCGCGTCACAGATTCTTTTTTTCTCCCATTCAAATTGTTGTTCCCAATCAGGATTGTAAGGTTGAAGCTCGACGACTGATACTGTCATATTTTTATCCCTCCTATCTATCTCGTAATCTCAACTTAAAATGATCCCATTTTTTTCTTAAGAAGCTGCGATTATCAGGCAGCAGTTGAACATCTGACAATGCCGCAATTGTTTTAGCTGCTACAGCTACTGTGATATTATCTGTATTAATCCGATTTTCAAATACACTATTAGAAAGGCCTTCCATACAGCGGTCAATTTGATTTATTGCCCAGGAAGCTTTTCTTTCGCCCCTCCCCTTTAGCCGACTAACTAAGGTGGGCTTGGAAGCCCACAATACATAGTGATGAATGGTGACACCTTCTTTTCTTAATTCACCAATAATTTCAGAAAAGTAGACAGGATTTACTATCGTCATCGGCACGATGATGACTCCCTTATATTCCTTATTAATATAAGATAATAGAGAATGATTAATGGTACGCCACATTGGCATGTCTTGAAAATCCCCTTTAAAAGTAGATGCAGGCAAATTTTCCCGCAAAAAATAACCGGCATTTTCTGGGTCATAGATACATGAGTTTGGTATTCTTCTATGTAACTCGTGTGCAGTTTGTGTTTTCCCAGCTCCAAATGCTCCGTTTATCCAAATTATCATCCTGCCACCCTGTCCTATATTTTACTAGAAAAATTTTTATGAAAACCTGCTGATGTTTGACTGCAAATTTAGAATTCTGATTAGATTATATCTAAAAATAACATTAGTGTTAAATATATACTTCCTTACTGTTATAACATGAAAAGGGCGAAGATTCATTCTTCGCCCTTCTAATTAAGATTCTGTTACAGCAGGCTGCCCTGCTTCAATCAATGCCTTGTTGCGGCTTAAGAATATTGTGAGAATCAAGATGAATAAACCAGTGCCTACCAACAGCCATTCGATATCAACAACATCTGCGAGTGGTCCGAAAATAAGCATGCCGATTGGCATCATAGAAGTAGAAATCATTCCCATTACACCAAAGACCCTGCCTAAATACTCTTCAGAAATTTTTTCTTGTAATAGTACTGTTGTAGGAGTATTAAAGATTGGCATTGCTGCCCCAAACACTCCCATGAAGATTAAATACAGCCAAAATGCCGGAGCAATGCCAAGTGCCAATGTACATGCTCCCATAATAACGCTTGCGAGTGTCATTGTACTGATTTTGTTGGAAAAACCGCCCCATGCAGCAATGATTCCTCCGCCGGCAATCATGCCGATTGAAAAAGCAAGTTCAATCGCAGTCAGCTGCCAAACATCACCGCCAAAGCTTCGCGTTACCTGAAGCGGTGTTAAGAATGCGGCTGGTGCCATTAACACGAAGAAGATGGCAAAGAATAAAAAGAAGGATTTAAGAAAACTGTTGTTGTTTATATATTGCAAGCCTTCTTTAAAATCAGCAAAATAACTTGTCGTCTGCTTTACAGCAGCTTTTTCATGAACAGCAATTTTCACAAATGTCAGCATCGTAAAAATTGCAATTGCGGCAGTAATAACATCGATAAAAAAGATTATCTCAATTGTCGTATTAGCTAACAGTGCAGCACTGACCATCGGTGATATGAACATAATAACAGCTTGAATGCTGCCATTTGCTCCATTTACTTTTGTAAGCTTTTCCTTTGGAACCACTTGAGGCAAAATCGCTGCAACAGAAGGCGTTTGAATTCCTGTTCCAAATGCACGAATCGCCGCCATCACAAAGAGGAGCCAAATCGAATCAAATCCCATCATAAAGAGAATCGCCAGTATTAAAGTCGAAAAGGCGATTAATCCGTCTGACACGATAATCAGCATTTTTCGATTATACCTGTCTGCCCACACTCCTGCGATTGGCGACAGAATAAAGGTCGGAATGAAGCCGCAAATAATATAAAGTGTCATCATTAGACCTGATTCTGTCGTTAAGGTGATATGCCACATAATCGCATATTGCACAAGTGACGAACCAAATAGAGAAATCGTCTGACTGCTTAAGAAAAGAATAATATTTCTTAACCACGACTTCTGTTGATCATTAACATTGTTCATTTATTTCACTCATTTCTTCCCTTTATTATGCTTCACCTACATTTACTAAAATTCGTTTTTTTCTATATATATTGGTTCGAAGACAAATGAAAAAGAGGACAGACATATCCCCTTTTTCAAACAACCGTTAAATAAGGTTTTCTTAAAAATAGACAGACCAATCCTTTAGCTATAAACATAGGTTTTAGCATTCAAACGTATTCCATTAACGAATGAACTTCCCTTATCTTAATCTCATGGATGCTGTCAAAAGAAAAACCTCCATTTCCTATGTAGTTATTCAATCATACCAAATACAGCCACCCCTTTCAAGCGCTTCCATTACTGAAATAAGAGGACTAACCAGTTAATGTCAGTCCTCTTTTATATCTGTTCAATCAGCAGATACTCAAGTCTAAACTTAAGCAAGTAACAGGATTGCCAACCTCAATTTCACATGATCCTTGTTCCAATTTATAGATGTTTTGACTGCTGAAAACTTGTAATTCTTCCTTCCCAAGTTCAAACGTAACTTCTTTTGTTTCCCCAGCGTCAACCCAGACCTTCTTAAAGCCTTTTAATTCCTTTACCCTTCGCGTAATACTAGAGCCCTTTCCCTTTATATAAAGCTGTATTACGTCATATCCGGCTCGTTCTCCTTTATTAGTGACGTCTACAGTTAGGGAGAATTTCTCCCCTGCTGATAATTGACTGACTGACAGCATTTGTCTTTCTGCTTGCAGATTTTTGTAGTCGAATTGTGTGTAAGATAAGCCAAAGCCAAAGGGATACAAGGCACTGCCAGACATATCAAAATAGTCTTTCTTGTATCCTCCTTCTTTGTAGTTATAAAAAACTGGCAGCTGTTTAGACGACCTTGGGATAGAAACAGGTAAACGACCGCTCGGATTGACATCCCCAAATAAAATCTCTGCAATCGCCTGACCACCCATTTGTCCAGGGTACCAAGCACTTATGACTGCCTTAGCGTGTTCTGCTATCCAGGAAATAGCATGAGGCCTGCCTTGAACGAGCACCACCGCAACCGGTGTGCCTGTTTCCATCACTTTTTTGAGGAGCTGCATCTGCTGCCCTCCCAGCTCTAAATCAGCTGTATCCACATTTTCTCCGCAATCCATTTCTTCCTCGCCAGTTGTATCGATAACCGCTCCGTTTACGTCAAATTGGGCATCAAAATTTCTTGCACTTGATCCGCCTACAACAACTATTGCTACATCTGAAGCTTTCGCTAAATCAACTGCTCTTTCTATTCCTTCCTCATCATGAGAACGAATACCGCAGCCTTGTTCATAAACAACCTCTGCCTCTTTCATTAGCGCAGTTATTCCTTTCAGGACTGTTATCACACTGCCTTCTCGTTGAAACGGTGTGTAATCGCCAAGCTGATTATAGACAGAATCTGCGTTAGGGCCGATTACAGCAATTTTACTAATATTCTTTTTAAAAGGCAGAATTCCCTCATTTTTTAACAGCACAATCGACTGCCGAGCAGATTCCAGGTTAATTCTCTCATTATTCTCCTTCGTCTTGCTTTGTGCACGATTCATATAAGGTTTATCAAATAACCCCATTTTAAATTTGAGAGTTAAAACCCTTCTTACCGCATCATTCAGCTTTTCTTCACTGACTAGCCCCCTTTGAACGGCAGCTTCTAAAGTGGGATACACATCATCCCAAAGACTTATATCCACTCCATTTTCAAGTGCTAAAGCAGCTGCTTTTTCTTTGCTTTCCGTTAATGAGACTAAATTGTCAAGAGCACAGCCATCCGCCATTACCGCTCCTTTAAATCCAAATTCCTTGCGCAGAATCTGATTGAGGAGATAGCCATTGGCATGACAGGGAATTCCATCAATTTCATTGTAAGCTGCCATACAGGCTAGAGCTCCATACTTTATGGCAGCTATCATTGGCGGCAGATGAATTTCTCGTAATTCTCTTTCACCGATTGATGCCGGAGCAGCGTTCTTCCCACCTAGTCCGTTACCTTGTGCGGCAAAATGCTTTAAAACAACAGCCATTTTTCCAGCGGGAATAAATTCACTTTTCTCTCCTTGCATCCCTGATACAACGGCCTCTGTTAACCGGGATGCAAGATAAGGATCTTCACTGAAGCACTCTTCAGATCTGCCCCATCTTGGGTCACGAATAATATCTAATGTGGAAACTAAAGCTAAATGGGCGCCTTTTGCCCGAACTTCCTCTGCCACTGCTGCCATTAATTTTTCATGCAGCTCTGAGTTCCATGTCGCACCTATTCCTAAATTAACAGGCGTAATCAGACTGTCTAAGCCTTGATGGCCGTGGGAGCATTCCTCCGAAAGCAGGACAGGAATGCCCAGCCTTGTATGCTCCTTTACATATTTCTGAATCATATTGGCTACATCAGCACTTGCATCCTTTGTAATGCCATTGTCAAAATGGACAGCTGACCAAGGGTCGGATCGGAATAACCCATAAAGCACTCCGACTCCATCCCATATGCGAACATGCTCTTTAAACTTCTCTGTGAGGATATAACCTGTGTCAGTTTTCTCGTATACTTCCCAGCCATACAGCTTCTGATTAACCTGACCGACCTTCTCCTTTAAACTCATGTTTGCTAACAATGCTTCTATTTCATGATTGATTGTCTCATTCTCCATATTAGAATGACTCATCCCCCTCAATACCGTTATAAATTAACGACGATCGTTTTTACTTCAAATGGCTTTAAGTTTAAAGACAGCCTGTTCTCTTGTACAAAGATTTCTGTCTGTTTCTCTTCCAGCAGATTTGTTTCATATGCCGAGAGAATATTCCGAGCAAATGATACATGAATCTCCCCTCTGCCGCCGCTTGACTCATACATTCTTAAAGTGAGACTCTTGCCGTCCTCTGACTGTTTAACTGTATCAAGGATGACGTGGCTGGATTCTGTTTTTATAAAAGAAGAGCAACTAGGCAAAGTTCCTGGATGGGCAGAAGCACGGTAAATAACAGCAGGGTGATTCAGCTCATATCCTTCCTTAACAACGGCCCCTTCTCTCCAGTCGCCTTTATGTGGGAAAAACGAATAAGTGAATTCATGATAACCAATGTCTGCCCCTTTATCTGGCCATTTAGGTGCCCGCAGCAAGGACAGACGCAACACATTTTGCTTTACATCATAGCCGTACTTGCAGTCATTCAGCAAACTGACACCATAACCAGATTCGGAGAGATCGGCAAAGCGATGGCCGCACACCTCAAACTGGGCTTTCTCCCAGCTTGTATTAGTATGTGTGGCTCTTTCTACTGAGCCGAACGGAATTTCAAACGTAGCTTTGTTACTCATTACATCAACAGGGAATGCAACCTTTAATAATTTGTGCTGCTCCTGCCAATCGACCCTAGTTTGAAAATCGATTCGTTGATTGTGGTGATATAAAATCAGCTCTTGTTCAATAGTTGACTGTGAAAGCTGCCATTTAAAGTGAATGATATCCTTTGTTGCTCCTTTTCGGATGCTTTGTTCTAACAGAGTAACCGTTTCTGCCGGCTGATTTGCAAATTCAGGGTCGATATCCCAAGCATCCCAAAGCATCGGGCGGTCATGGAACAGCTGCAATTGATTGGCGAAAGCACCATTAGGCAAGATTTCACGCTTGACCTTTTTATCGTATAAACGGGAAATTTCTCCTTGCTCATTCCACTCTATATGATAATATTCCGTCTCCCATTGGCGAACGTTCGCCTCTTCTACTTTACTTCCCTGTTTCTCCAAATCTTTTAACCAAATCACTTGATAACCCATTTCTGGGATTTCTGGAACGTAAACAGATAACTCTATGCGACCATCTTCTAATAGAATAATGTCTGTGGGCAGCTCTTCACCATCCCGAGTTACTGCTCCCTTTCCTGCCAATTCTAGTCCACCTGATATTTTCACTGTCTCCGACCTTTTCCAGGACAAGCTGTTAAAGAGAATAACTGGTATTCCATCACCTTCTGTGTCTATTTGCTGTTCCAGCACATGGATAGCTTCTTGTTGCACCTTTTCACCACAGGCAAAGATTTCCTTATAGTCAGCCTCAGAATCAACATACACCTCAGGAATGGAAGATCCAGGGATAATATCATGAAATTGATTGAAAAGAAGCTGCTTCCAGCCTTGTTCCAATGACGAAGCTAGCTTCACTCCGGCGAAGTTTATAGCTGCGCTTCCCCAAATTTCCGCATCCCGGTACAGCACCTCTGCCTTTCGGTTCCATTTCTTATTTCTGGCATGGGTCGTGTATGTTCCGCGATGGAGCTCCAAATACATATCACCAACCCATGTCGGCAAGGACGGATTGGACTTCGTTATTTCATCGAAAAATTCATGGGCTGTGCTGTTTACGACGGCTGGCAAGCCAGGCAAAGACGAAGACCGATCAATATAATCAATCATTTCTTGGGTAACACCGCCGCCCCCATCTCCATGGCCGTATAGCAGCATCTGCTTTGAATGGAGATTTTTTTGCTTATAACTATCCCAATGTGTCTTGATTTCTTCAGGATGGGTATATTCATTTAAGCCATGATTTAAGAAGGAAAGGATGCGCGTCCCATCAATTCCTTCCCAGTAAAATAAATCGAAAGGAAATGGATTGGTATCATTCCAATTCATCTTGGATGTCATGAAATAGTCAATGCCAGCACTTTTTAACAATTGCGGCAGTGATGCACAATAGCCAAATGTATCTGGGAGCCACTCAATTCTTGGCTGTTTGCTGAATTCTTCCTTGTAAAACTTCATTCCATAGAGAAGCTGACGAACTAATGATTCACCAGACGGCATATTTAAATCAGGCTCTACCCACATCCCGCCGACGACTTCCCAGCGCCCATCAGCAATTTGCTTTTTAACCCTTTCATAGATTTCAGGGTAATGCTCCTTTACGAAAGCATAGGCTTGAGGCTGGCTTTGAGCATAAGTAAAGCTCGGATTCTCATCAAGCAAGGTGCTCATTGTTGAAAATGTTCTGCTGCATTTACGAATCGCTTCCTTCACAGGCCATAGCCATGCCAAATCAATATGAGACTGACCTACCATCAGCATTTGACCTGCCGTACTGCTCGTCAACATATTTAACTTTTTCTGTAAGTCAGCCTCCATGTCAGCAATTAATAACTGATTCGTAAATGCTTCCGGCTTTTCTGACAGAATTCTTTTTTCAGCTTCCTGCAATGCCTCGATGATTTTAACTCGATCACTATCATCTTCCGGCAGTAATTTTGCAGTTTCATAGTAGCATTTCACAGTAGCCAGTAAACTTTGAACACCTGTATTTATTAAACTAAGGCTGGCTTTTAAAAGATTCAAGGGCGGCGGGTCGAATTCTGCTGGTTCATTTTGATAATTTAACTCATCGAGTGTTTGGCCAGCGTAATTATATAGTTCAATTTTTATGTTAACCTTTTCTTTCCCGCGAACCTCCTCTGGAAACGGAACATAGCATCGGTTGCGGTCAATACCGTGATGTGGCATGCCGTTTAATGAAACTAACCCTTCATGAAGAGTCCGGCGGTCCTTTGCACCAGAAAGGAATGTAAGTCCAAACGGCCGATTCTGCCAATCAGCTGGAATGGTTATCTCCTTTTCCAAAAGCATTGTGGCGCCTGCATTAATCAACCAGTCACCTTCATTTATAAGAACAGTATCGTCTGATTCAAATTCATACTCTCCCGGCTTAACATAGATGCCGCGCTTTGCTTGCCAATCATTGATCGAAATAGATTCCAAAAGCACATAATTCGATAAATGTTGAATAAAACGCTGAACCCTTTGTAATGTCAAAATCTTTCCCTCCTAATCTATCACTCTTACTTCTTCCAATTTCTTAGGAAATAATCAGCATTAGCTTTTAACCTATTCTTCGTGTCTTCTGAAACATTTTTCATTTCTTTATCGTTTAATTCATCCTTAAACTTATTAAGGCTGGTTGCTGCCTGCTTTAAACGGCCGCCGTCATAATGTTTCTTTGCAGCAGTTAAGGTTTTTGTCAGCTGCTCACCTGACTTATTATTCAATTCTCCACTTTCAACAAGATCATTAATCATACTGTAAAGATTATCTAATGTGGTTCTAATAACAGTACTGGCTTTGTTGCCAGAATAATCTTCCAGCACAAATTCTAAACTGCTGTCTGTTGCTTCCGTTTCAAAGGTGAGCTCTTTCGTATGTGTGCGGCCGCGGACAATATAAGGTTTGTGTCCTTGACTGTAGGTAGTATCAAATGTTTTCGCTTCACCATTTTCATAGACATACAGATAGTGCCAATCCCTTGATTCAGGTAGTCCCCATGTAACAGAATTCCCTTCTATCGTCACTTTTTCTGCTGAATAAGCTTCAATGGATTTATCAAAGAACGTGCCTCTGTAGCTAATCCAGTCATTGCTGCCGACTTTTATTTTAATAAGATATTTATCACCGTTAATTGGCATGTCAGGCAGTTTCACTTCTGTTTTGCCGTTTTTCACAGTGACTGTTTCGTTTACTTTCTTCGCATAGTCGTACTCTGTAGCAATATTGATAGAAATCTTACCGTCTATGTCCATTGGATTTTTCCAGGACACTACCATATCGCCGTTATCTGATTGCACGGTTTTAATATTACTTACACCTTTTGTTAAGTCGTAATGCACTGCTGCAGGGTCGCTTTCTTGACCGTCCTGACTCACAGCCGTCAACGTAATTTCACCAGATAGACTTTGCAAATTCTTCATGTAAAAGACTTCATCGTATATGCCGCCGACATAAACTCCATTATTATAGACATTGTATTGCTTCACATTATCGTAAGCTTCCAT
Source organism: Niallia sp. MER 6 (assembly GCF_023714395.1). Classification (NCBI taxonomy): domain Bacteria; kingdom Bacillati; phylum Bacillota; class Bacilli; order Caryophanales; family Bacillaceae; genus Niallia; species Niallia sp. MER 6. The sequence goes on from NZ_JAMAUK010000016.1 coordinate 43,253, forward strand.
ATCCCATGAAATATTCATTTCATTGGAGTCCCGTAAAGCTTTTGTAATTTTTAGCCCTGTTGGTGCCTGCGGTTTCTTAATAGAACCGTCACTTATTTTCACTTGCCCAATATTCATTTGATAATCATCGATTTTTTTATCGCCGTTAGCAAAATGGATGCCAAAGGCTGCAATTTCTTTGCCAGCAAAATCAGCTAAATCAAGCTTAGCGGTTACCCATCCTGCTGTTTTCTTGCCGGAATCAGGAACTTTTACTTTCACAACCTTGTCTGGATTGTCCTTGAAAATGAAGCCGGCACTCATTTCAGACGAATCGTCTGGCGATGTTTTATTATAAGTAAGGGAAAATTCTGAGCCCTGTTTAACTTGCAAATCAGTCTTATAAAGGTGTAAGAAGTTATCCGCATCTAGTGCGCCATTTACGACTAGCGAGCTGCCGCCATTAAAGGCACCGACTTTTTCATAGCTGTATCTTGAACCTGCATTATACTCAGGACCAAAATCAAAATCAGCCTGAAGCGGCGTACCTGTTGTTTCCAGCCACCACTGCCATGTCACTGGAATATCTTGAATATTAATATTGGACCATTCTTCTGCATTGCTTACCTTGCCATTGACATAATAAGCCTGACCGCGGCCCATATTAAAATCAGACACAAAATTGGCACCTTGAATCACGCTGCGCTCAGCGATATATGCCGCAACACCATCCCAGTTATCGCCTTTGGCTGCTACATCTGAAAGCTGTGCATTTGCGTTTCTTCCCGTTTTCGTCGGGTCCAAATTTGGTCCTGACCACCAAGCACGATCACGGATAAATGACATCCATTGATAATCACTGTCATTGCGTCGATTTGTATCTTCCCCGCCAAGATCTTCATCCAAGCCGTGATGCGTAAAATCAGACCCCAGCATAGCAATACTATTTAACGGCTTTCCGTTGCTGTCCAAATTATTTCGCAAATCATTACGCTGTTTATTAAACCTGTCGCCGCCCGCTTCAATTCCAGCAAACACTGTCTTCAATGAATCTAACCCTAGACTTTCGGCGTGTGCTTTAGAATTCACCATTTTTTGTTTGTTCCATAAGTAATTTAAGAAAATCGAGTTAGCCAAATCACCATACTGCTCATCCTTTACAAACGGACTATTAACTGCCGTAAATTCATTTTCATACCTCGTTTTGCCAGTAGTATTATGAACAGAATCGTACCATTGCACATACAATCCTTTGTCTCTTAACACCTTTAAAAACTCTTTATAAACAGGTATATCCTTCACAGCTACCCCTGAGCTAGCTTCTTCCTGGTTAAAGAAATAACCGTCATAACCATAATATTGAGCCATCTCTATCAGCTTTTCAGCAACAGGAAAGTTACCTTTCTTATCCTTTACCAGCATTTGTGTATACGTTTGCGGTCCCCTGTCATTGCTCGAGAAAAAAATAACCGCCAGAGATTTAACCCCGTTTTTATGTGCGGCATTTGTATAAGCAGGATTCGGAATATTAAGTACTCCAAATTCAAACCATCTTTCATACCATGGCAGGCTCGGATTATATAAGTAATTCGGCACATCAGCTGACGCTGTACCATGCCAATAAGAATAATAGTCAATATACTGCCAGTACGGGAATGTATATTGACCGAATTTATTCGTATACGCTGTGCTGTCCATAAAAGCATTGCCATAATCACCAGCAAGATTTAACATTTGTGTCTCAGAGCTTACATTTGGGTTAGCCTGTGTAGCAGAAAATGCCTGATTACGTTCTTGTAAAGGAACTCGTGACCGCAGCATTTCCGCATTTTTATCCGCTTCAGGTGTCCATTCTAAAATGTCATTCGCTGTATAACCGTGTTGAGTTGGCTGATTTAATCCAGTTGCACTGTCACCTGTGTATGGCAAAGTATCTCCCGCCAAAGCTGTAGACAAGCCTGTTTGCAAAGTAAAAAGCAACGAAACTGTGACGATTAGTGTTTTTTTAGTTTTTCCGAATCGCGAAAACATCCATTGTCCTCCTTTATTTTTACTACTGTATGTGATAACAAAAGAAGTTAAGTGAACGCTTTTTTGTTTAACCATTTCTGCAAAGTACTCACCACGTATTTCGTCCATGTTTGGAATAAGTGCTACTCTCCCCCCTTTTGTGACGTTATTTTCAATAGATGCCTAAATAAAATGTAAACCCTTACATAATTTTATCAGGACTATACTTCTCATCCTATTGGTAAAAGCATAGATTCATTGGTTAAAATAAAGAACTGTTTTTGCTGGGAGCAGTAGGCAACATGCCAACCGGAAAAGTCACTGCACGCACTATCGTGTTCTAGATTCCCTTTCTCTTCCTTTATTTTTGGTTAACTAATAGGTTCATTATCTAAATATCTCCATAAAAAATAAAACCCACCTATATTCAAGTGCATTTCAGCACTTAATATAGGTGGGCAATTATCAATACTTGGTATTAAGAAAATGAAACAACGCTCCGACTAAATTTGCATCATTTCCAAACTGACAAGCTTCCACTTCTATTTGTAATGTAGAAACATCATTTCGCAGCTGCTGTAATTCACGGTTAATTCCCTCTATTACTTCTGGACGGCTGCTGACTCCGCCGCCAATTAGGATTTTTTCAGGGTCGAGGGCATATTTCAAATTATATATACCGATGGCAAGCCTTTTATAAAATTCAGCAATGCATTCTTTGGCAATCGAATCGCCTTCTTTTGCTAAGCGGAATACAGCTTCTCCATCGAATGTTCCTTCTTCTAGCTGTTTTCTCTTTTTTACTTCCTCTACTAGAGCATTCGTGGAAGCTGCAAGGCTCCATGTGCCTTGTAGTGGCTCTTGTGCTGGTGCTCCCATTATCATGCAGCCGAACTCTCCGCCGTGAAGAGTGGCGCCGCGTAAAATGGTTTGATTGAGGACGATACTGCCGCCTATTCCTGTTCCTATTACAATACAAATATAGTAATCTGTTGCTTTGGCTGCTCCTAACCAGCCTTCTGCCAAGGCTGCACAATTCGCGTCATTTTCTATTACTGTCCGAAGTCCGGTCTTTTCTCTGATGAGTGCTGTCATGTTTACCCCATGTATATAGGGGATAGCGCTCGCTCCGCCAATATAACCTGTTTTTATATCGACCGCCCCTGGTGAGCTTACTGCTATTCCTTGCAACTCAAAGTCAGCAGCATTTTCCTCTGCTACTCTTTGTATGGTCTGCAAGAAACTGTCCAGTCCATCCTTAGGTGTTGCCAGCTTGCCACTTCTTAGTTTTCTGGCAGACTCATCCATTACTGCGTATTTGATAAAGGTGCCGCCAATATCGAATACCATATAGGCTTCCATCAGAATTTCACTCTCCATTCTGTTAAAATCCGTTATTTTCTGCCAGCTGCTTGTACCATCGCCCTGATTTTTTCACAGTACGTTTCAGGCTATTCTTTAAATCTACCTCTACAAATCCGTAGCGGTTCTTATAAGCGTTTGTCCATGACCAGTTATCCATAAATGTCCACATATGGTATCCAAGGCAATTGGCTCCTTCCTGTATACCTTTATGCACCCATTGCAAATGCTCTCTCACAAACTCAATTCGGTAATCGTCCTCAATATATCCTGCGTCATTGCGGAACTTTTCCTCCCCTTCAACCCCCATACCATTTTCTGAGATGAAAAAAGGTATATTATCATAATTATCACGAATATCAATCATAATATCGTAAATTACTTCCTCTGCAATCTCCCAGCCGCGGTGGGGATTGATTTTTCGGCCTGGCATAATATAAGGATCAAATAGATGTTCAGGCATAAACGGAGCATTTTCTGATTCTTGGGTTTCTTTCGCTTTTACGCGGCGAGGCTGATAGTAGTTCACTCCTAAAATATCAATCGGATTATTGCGGATTACCTCCAAATCATCGGCCTCAACAGGCGGAAGCAACTCTCTTGCTTGTAAAATTTCAACCAATTCACGAGGATATACCCCCTTTGTGACTGGGTCGAGAAAACTGCGGTTAAAGAATACATCTGCAATATGAGCTGCTGCCCTATCCTCTTTGTCCTCGCTTCTTGGATAAGAGGGTGTTAAGTTAAGAATAATGCCGATTTTCCCAGCTAACTCTAATTTCCTAAATGCCTCGACGGCTTTTGCATGAGCGACAATGGTATGATGGGCAACGATGGCCGCCCGCTTAAAATCAATTACATTAGGATAATGCAAATCATATAAATAACTAGCCTCGACAGGCACAATTGGTTCATTGAAGGTAAACCAATACTTCACACGACCTCCAAATAACCGAAAACAGGTAGTAGCATAGTTCACATAGGCATCAATCACGTTTCGGTTCTCCCAGCCGCCTATTTCCTGCATGCACATTGGCATATCAAAGTGGTATAAATTAATAAATGGTTCGATATCATTGGCCAGCAGCTCATCAATGACCTGATTGTAGAAATCAACAGCCTTCTCGTTTACTTCCCCGGTTCCATTTGGGATTAACCGTGACCATTGGATAGATGTGCGAAAAGAGTTATGACCCGTTTCTTTCATTAACTGAATATCTTCTTTAAATCGATGATAGAAATCTGATGTATGGGTCGGTCCGACGCCATGATGAAAGCATTCAGGATTTTGGCTATACCAAAAATCCCACATACTTTCCTTTCTGCCATCAATCATAGCTGCTCCTTCTGTTTGCGGACCAGATGCCGCACTTCCCCACCAAAATTTTTCAGGAAAAAGATATTTCAAATTTATCACCGCTTCCTTTTTTAAATTTTCCGCCACTCACTCGGAGTTGTGCCAACCATTTTCTTAAATTGCTTATAAAAATAAGTCGTATCAGAATAACCTACTTTTTTCCCAATATCGCCTGCCCTGTAATGAGTGGCTTTCAATAATTCCTTCGCTTTTTCCAAGCGATAACGATTAAGGTATTCTGAAAAGACAACTCCTACTTCCTTTTGGAATAACTGACCTAAGTAAATAGCATTAACATGAAATTGCTGCCCTAGTGTTTTTAAGGACAAGCCTTGGTCAAAGTGAGCATGAATAAAGGTAAGAACATTTTGGACAATTGGACTTCGCAAATGAACATGATTATGAACAGTCAGAATCAGTTCATAGCAATATTCAGTCAAAATGTCCCTCATCTGCTCAATATCCGAACTATAGACAATCCGTTCCACAACAGCTGTATAAAGACAAAGATCATCTGGACGCACTGAATAATGAATATAAGAGATTAAATCAAATGTATATTTTTTCGCTACTTGCGGCGAGATAAGATTGTCTTTTTCTGTTAAATTCTTAAAAAATAAATCAACTAGAGCTAGCGATTCTTCCTCCGCATTCATAAGCATTTTCACAAGGCAATCTTTGAATTCCTGCTGCTGTTTCTGTTCATCATGCCGATCTAATGCCTGTTTATCTGTAATCAGCACATTAGGTTCTAAATATAACTGCATGGCGCTGCAGTCTCTTGCCATCGTAAAGCTTTCATTTAATTCATCCAGCATTTGAACTGGTTTGCCCATTGCCAAATAAAATAAGCCTATTCTTTTTTGTTCATTGCAGAGGTCAGTCACTAGACGCTGGTTTTGCTTTATTAGTTCCTCTTCACTTGAACCGTCAAATATAATGATGATCTCTTGATTCGGATTATGGAGACATAAGGCAGAGTACTTTGTTTCAATATAATGACGGATGTGATTTACAACTTCAGACTGCTGAAAATGTTCAATATTTAAGATAGAAACATTATAAAACGGCTTATTAAATTCAATGTTATACAATGCTAATCTTTCCAAGCAATCATGCTGGCTAACTTCCCCTGTCAGAAAGCCCCATAATGTATTATCCAGCATGGTAGTTGAGTCTTTTGTCTGGTGGCTGCCAGCAGTTGCAACCTTTAATTTCTGTCCGACAGATTGCAGTGTTTTTAATAATTCCTCTTCATCAACAGGCTTAACTAAATAATTTTCAATCCCTAATAACAACCCTCGTTTTATATAGTCAAACTCCTGATAACCTGTTAAAACAATACTCTTTGTGTCAGACCGAATGCTTTTAACCTCTTGGATTAAATCAAGACCGGACATTTCTCCCATTAAAATATCCGAAATGAGAATATCAATCGGATTCTCTTTTATATAAGAGAGTGCCTCCTCGCCACTTTCTGCTGTATGTACTATCTCAAATCCGTAATCTTCCCAATCCAAAATCGCTGAAAGTCCTTTTGTAATAATCGGTTCGTCATCTGCCAACAGTACTTTAAACATGGTAAATCCCCTGAACTGGAATGGTTAAAATAACGGTTGTTCCTACTGCTGGACTGCTTTTTACCGAGAGCCCGTATTGGTCTCCATATTTTAGCTTTAAACGCTGATGAATATTTCTTAATCCAATTGATTTCATTTCATCGCCCTCTTCACAATTAATATGATGAACAATTTGGGACAGTTTTTCTTCTGACATGCCCTTCCCATTATCGTCAATCCTGATTTCAATTTTTTCGCCAAGTTTAACGCCGCTAATTGTTAAGAGATTGTCAGTTCGATCCTTTTTAAAGCCATGTACAAAGTAATTTTCAATAATCGGCTGAAGGATTAATTTTTGCACAGGTGTTTGCTCTACTTCCTCTGCTAAATGAAACTGAACCTCCAGCTTATCGGGATGTTTAAACTGCATTAATGTTAAATATTGTTTAACATATTCAATCTCGGTATATAATGGGACAATATCTTTCGATTCCAGTGAATAGCGGAACAGTTTTGATAAATGAAAGGTCATCTTACTGGAAGTTTTAGAACCCTCCAACATTGCCACCATTCTGATGGCTTCAAGCGTATTAAATAAAAAATGCGGATTAATCTGTGCTTGAAGCGCCTTCAATTCTGCCTGCTGCTGCTTTAAGTTAAGTAAATAAAATTGGGCAATATAATTATTTAATTCATCGAGCATGGAATTTATATTAAAGGCAATCTTCGCTAATTCATCCTCTTCATCAGATGCAGGAATCCGTGCAGCCAGGTTTCCCTTTTCCACTTGACGAATGGTCGATACTATTTTGTTAATGCGGCGTGAGTAATTTTGCATAAATGTATAAGACATCAAAATGGCTGCGACTATAAGGAGAATTATGACGACCCACATCGTTCCCCTGACAATCGATAGCTTCTGCCAGCCTTCATTCGTTATGACACTGACAAATGTATAATCACCCTTATTGGCAACTGTATTAATGTAAAATTTTTTTGATTTATAACTTAGCTTCGTTTCATTCGTTTCTTGTTTAAATTGCTGGATTATTGCTGATGGCACACCTTCATTATGAGAATAAATGGTTTTGCCTTCAGCATCCAATAAAAAGAAAGAGGCTGGTGCGCCTTCATCCTTTTGGACCATCTTATCTAAATGTTCAGTCGAGTAAAAGATGGAAATTTCACCTATTTTCTCCAGTGTGACAGGATTATTTATGACCACCTTTTTGGTGATGGTATCCTTTAATCTCCGCCCTTTCGGCAGGCCGGCACTCCTTAAATTTGCTTCAGGTTTGTTCTCCGTTACTTCTGCGTTCTTCATGCTTTCATTCCAGCGAAGATAATTATTGATAAGCAAATATTCTACACTGTGACTATCCAATGAGCGGAGACTGATTGCATTAATATCACTATCTTGACTAAAAAAACCATTAAAATAAGTATCTAGATTGCTAGGAAAATAAGAATGGTCCTCTGTAAAGCGATTAAGGCGATACTCCAAATATTTTCCATATCCGTTATGAAGGGCAAAGGAGATATCATCAATGAGATCTCCTTGAACATAAATATCTCTAATTGCTTTATTTACATCTGAATCCTTGGCAGAAAAATAATCCTCTACCCGTTCTATCGTCCTTGTATTCACATTCACTTCCTTCTGAATGATGATTTCAGAATAATAGTTTGTAATAGTTACAATCAAAATGATAACGGTTACAATTATCGTAATAGAGGACGTTAAAAAAAGCTTATTAAACATCTTTTGCTGAAAGCGGCCTGTTTGTTTTAATTTCATTTTCAATCCCTCAAATATGATAGTTTACCTTTTTTAGTTTAACACAATGGAAAGGATCGAAGATGAGCTAATATACCTTGTAAGTTACTAGTACTCTTATTTTTGAGCGCTTTTCCACTCGTCAAATTGACTTTGAATCTCCTTTAATACCTTATCAACTCCCGCCTCTTTCAATTTCTGATTGAACTTCGGCAAATATTCTTCTGGGTCAACAGAGCCTGTTGCAAGAGCAGGGTAGAATTCTTTCGTAATGTTAGTGATGGCTGCGAGTTCTGAACGAACTGGGTCACTGCTAAATTTAAAGCCTAGTGAAGGTCCCCTTACTGCAGATTCATTAAATTCCTCGAACTTTTCCCATTTATCTTCTGGGTCACCTTTGTATAAATCGAGGATATAGTTGTTGCCTAATGTGTAGGATGGGATATTATAGCCGTCAATACGCGCAGGCAAATCCTCAATCATACCATCATCATTCTTTTTGTAGTGAGTTCCTTCAATCCCTTTATCGATAAGATTGCGAAGATATGGATCTGTGTTAAGGAGTGTCAGAAATTCCATGGCTTTTTGTGGATTTTTTGAGGTAGCGGAAATTGCTTGAATCGATCCAGATATAGAATCATTGACAATCGCAGCCGGTTCGGCAGGAATGGATACTACCTCATATTTAGCTGAACGAGACCATAATAAATCTGCATACGGCTGGTAATAGTTCATGCGCACAAACCAGTTTTCTACTTCCAATGGCCAGTTTTCGCTGCTTGTGGCCGCATCTTCTTTAAGAAATCCTGATTTATAGTACTTATGCATCGTTTTGAATTGTTGCATCGCAGTATCTGTTTCAAAATGGTTAATCACCTTGTCTGTTTCCCCTTCAAATGGAAATGCAAAGGGCATTTCACCATTAAAGACAATGTCAAAGCGTAAAGGTGCCTTAAATGAAGCAATCGGTGTTATTGAAGGCTCATTTTCTTTAATTGTTTTCAGCATTGGCTCGAGATCCTGCAATGTTTTTACCTTTGAAAGATCAAAGTTATATTTGTCCACAAGGCGTTTGTTAAATGTATAAACATTTTGTTTGGCAATCTCTTTATTTGCAGGAATACCATAAAGTTTTCCATCGACCTTATTTCCTTCCAGCAGAACAGGGTTAATCAGCTCTTTAAGTGCTTTCCCTTCCTTTTCTAACAGATCATCTACCGCGATAAATGCACCCTTTTGGGCATTTTGAACATATGGGTTCCCAAAGGTGAAGATAATATCAAATTCTTCGCCTGAATTGATCATCACTTGAGACTTCTGGTCCCAATCTCCCCAGTCAATTTGTGTCATTGTCACGGTCGCGTTAATTTTTTCCTTTGTATATTTGTTCACTTCTGCAAAGACTTTATCCGTATCCTTTTGTGGTGTTCCAAGTGTGTACCATTTGATTTCATAAGGCTTTTCATCCTTACCATCGTTACTTTGTGTGGCACTGTTTTTGCTGCAAGCAGACAATATCGTTCCAAGGACGAGAATAGTTACGAGAATAAGACTTAACTTCGCTTTCTTCATTTTTTTCTCCTCTTCTTTATTGATTACTTTAAACGATCAACAATTGTCAGACCGACATATAAGTTTGGAAAACTTATATAAGACTGTATTACCAATTTCAATCCCTTCGGTATGCAATGTTTACCGTTTTAAGTCTATTCAATGGAAGAGATCGAAAAAAATATAGTTAATGTCAAGCTGGAAGAGAAGATCCAGCTTGACTTGGTTGCTTATTGCTGGGCGCTTTTCCAGTCATCAAATTGTTTTTGAATTTCGGTTAATACCTTATCCACACCAGCCTCTTTCAGCTTTTCATTGAATTTTGGCAAATATTCTTCTGGATCAACAGAACCTGTTGCCAAAGCTGGGTAGAATTCCTGAGAAATATTCGTAATGGCCGCAAGCTCAGAGCGGACAGGATCACTGTTAAACTTAAAGCCAAGTGATGGTGCTTTTACTGCTGAGGCATTAAACTCTTTGAATTTTTCCCATTTATCCTTTGGATCATCTTTATACAAATCTAAAATAAAGTGGTTTCCTAAAGAGTAGGATGGCATATTGTATCCGTCAATACGAGCTGGAAGGTCCTCGATAGTGCCATCATCATTTTTCTTATAATGCGTTCCTTCAATCCCTTTATCGACAAGATTGCGAAGATATGGATCTGTATTAAGCAGTGTTAAAAATTCCATGGCTTTTTCCGGATTTTGTGATGTGGCAGAAATCGCCTGAATGGAACCAGATACAGAATCATTAATAATGGTCGGCTGCTCAGCAGGAACTGACACTACTTCGTACTTAGCAGAGCGAGACCATAATAAATCTGCATACGGCTGGGAACCCCCCATGCGGACAAACCAGTTTTCCACATCCATCGGCCAGCTGTCTTTGCTTGTTGCGGCATCTTCCTTCAGATAGCCTGCTTTATAGTATTCTCGCATCGTTGTGTATTGTTTCATAGCATCCTCTGTGTCAAATGGATTAATGACTTTGTCTGTCTCTCCTTCAAACGGGAAGGCAAACGGCATTTCATTATTGAACACATAGTCGTAGCGTAAAGGTGCTTTAAATGTTGCCATTGGAGTAATTCCAGATTCATTTTCTTTAATTGTTTTTAGCATAGGTTCAAGGTCCTGCAATGTTTTCACTTTTGAAAGGTCAAATTTATATTTATCTGCAAGGCGTTTGTTAAACGTATAAACATCCTGTCTGGCAACCTCTTTGTTTGAAGGGATACCATAAAGTTTTCCGTCCACCTTATTTCCTTCCAGCAGGTCAGGGTTAATAACCTCTTTAAGTGCTTTACCTTCCTTATCTAACAAATCATCTATAGCCAGGAATGCACCTTTTTGGGCATTTTGAACATATGACGTGCCATTTGTAAAGATAATATCAATTGCTTCCCCTGAATTGATCATCACTTGAGATTTTTGGTCCCAATCGCCCCAGTCAATCTGTGTCATCTTTACAGTGGCGTTGATTTTTTCCTTTGTATACTTATTAACCTCTTCAAAAACCTTATCTGTATCTTTTTGCGGCGTTCCAATCGTGTACCATTTAATTTCATATGGTTGACCATCTTTGCCGCCGTTTTCTGATGTGGAGCTGTCTTTGCTGCAGGCAGACAGAAGAGTACCTGCTGCCAAAGCAGCTGCGAGAATAACACTTAGCTTCTTTTTCTTCATACCTTTTCTCCTCTTTCTATTAGTTATTCTTTAACGCCGCCAATTGTCAGTCCGCTAATAAAGTACTTTTGAAAAAACGGATAAGAAACTGCAATCGGCAATGTGGCGATTACTACCATGGCCATTTTGGCTGATTCTTGCGGAATCGTATCGAATAAGCTCTTCTGCAAGATAGCAACATCCATATTCTTTCTCATAAATTCAAGATTTGCTTCTATTTTCATCAGCAATGCTTGAAGCGGCACGAGATTGGGATTATCGATATACAGCAATGCTGCAAACCAGTCGTTCCAATAACCGAGTGTGCTAAACAAGGCAATTGTGGCAATTCCCGGTAAGGAAAGTGGAAAGATAATCTGAAAAAAGATTCGCCATTCACTGGCTCCATCCATTCTTGCTGATTCTAAAATAGATTCAGAAACAGACTTCAGAAAGAAGGTTCTCATTATGATGATGTAAAATGCATTCATCGCTAGAGGCAGGATTAAAGCCCAAATCGAATTCTTCAAATGTAAAAATTGAGTAACAACGATATAAGTCGGCACCAGACCTCCGCTAAACAGCATTGTGAAAAATGCTAAAAAGGTGAAAAATCGACGATATTTAAATTGCGGTCTTGAAATTGCATATGCGTAAAAGGTAATCATAAACACACTGATAACAGTCCCCAAAATGGTGATTAAAATGGTGACACCATAGGAGCGGAATAAAGTCTCCTTCATACTCCATAAATACTTATAAGCATCAATGCTCCATTCCTTTGGGATTAGTTCAAAACCATTCCTGACAATACTTTCTTCATTTGTAAAGGAGATGATAATGACATAGATAAAAGGAAAGATACACGTAAACGCAAGGACCCCAAGCAGTATGCTAATAACAGCATTTGCGGCTGGATGCAAATGTTGGGGATCCCGATACTTTTTTCTGGAGGTTTTCGTCTTCCCCTCTTTAACTTTATCGATTGGGTTTGGAACAGCAGGTGTTGGCTGCGGTTGTTCTAAATTTGGCATACACTTAGCCGCACGGGCGACTTTTCCTCCCTTCGTATTGGAATGGCATTAAAACAATGCACTTTCCTCATCTACTTTTCTCACAACATAGTTTGTGATGATAACTAGGATAAAGCCAACAGCTGATTGATACAGCCCTGCTGCAGTGCTCATGCCGATGTCTCCTAAATTCATTAGTCCGCGGTAAACAAATGTATCAATAACATTTGTTACGCCATACAAAGCACCTGAATCTCTAGGCACTTGATAGAATAAGCCGAAATCGGAGTTAAATATGCGCCCGATATTCATGATGGTTAAGATAATCATCAGTGGCTTAAGCATTGGCAGCGTAACATGCTTAATCTGCTTCCATTTCGAAGCTCCGTCAATCATGGCAGCTTCATAATATGTTCGGTCGATTCCGACAATAGATGCTAAATAAACGATGCTGCCATATCCTACACCCTTCCAAATACTCATAAGGACGAGAATAAACGGCCAATATTTTGATTCGTTATACCAGGAAATAGAGTCAACATGAAACCAGCCAAGAATTAGATTTAACAAACCATGTTCTGTACTTAAAAACGTAAACACAAAGTAGCTGCCAATTACCCATGAAATAAAGTGAGGAAACAAGATAGATGTCTGATAAACCTTTGACAGCTTCTTATTGATTAACTCATTAAGCAAAACAGCTGTTGCGACTGCTGTAACAAGACCTAGTACGATAAAAATTAGATTATAAAGAATCGTGTTTCTTGTGATGACCCACGCGTCATTCGTACTAAACAAATATTTAAAGTTATCAAAGCCAACCCATTCACTGTTTATTACGCTGGCAAAAAAACCATCAGGATCAATCCGGAATTTCTTAAAGGCCAGCACTTGTCCGAACATCGGCAGATAGGAAAATAACAGCAACCAGATTGTTCCAGGTAAAACCATCAGCAGCCAAATTCGATTTTTATAAAGATCCTTTACTACCCTTTTCATTATTCTCCTCCTCTCATTAATGTTAGCGCTTCCATACATCTATCTTATAGTAAAACGCCCCCTATTTATAGTTGACTAATTTAGGATTAAGTGCAAAAATCTTAGAATTATAAAAAATTAGCGGAAATTAGTCAACAAAGCGCAAAAAAGACCGGAAAGTGTTGCTCTCCGGTCATCTTTATTCTACAAAACTCTAAAGGTTTTTATCTCATATGGTTTTATTTCAAACTGAATCGGTGAGGCAGACTCTTCTCCAAGCGGTTCCTCCATCAAATTGGTTTCCACCCATGATGTGCTATCCTTTAAGACAGAAAGATTCACCTTTCCTCTTCGGCCTTCATATTCATGCAAGCGGATAATAATTCCGTTGCCGTCGAAGCTTGGTTTAATCGCGTCTACCCAAACATGGTCTGAGTCAATTTCTAGGAAGGACGCTGCCTTTGTCCATCCTCCTTTAAAAACGGCAACAGGGTCGTTCAAATCCCATGCTTTCTCCACTGTACCAGCTTGGCGCCAATCACCCATATGCGGATAAAGAGAATAAGTAAACGAATGTCTTCCTTGATCTGCTTGCGGGTCAGGATGTGTCGCTGCTTTTAATAAGGAGATTCGCATTGTTTTATCTTTAATATCATAGCCGTATTTGGAATCATTCAGCAAGCTCACCCCGTAATCTGGTTCTGACAAGTCAGCCCACTGGTGGGCAACACCTTCAAACTTAGCCATATCCCAGCTAGTATTCCAATGGGTCGGACGCTTCACATTTCCATATTGAATATCATATGTTGCCTCCGTTGCACGGATTTCGACAGGAAAGGCGCTTTTAAGCAGCTTATGCTTTTCATGCCAATCGACCGTTGTATCGAAATCTATTCTGCGATCATTATGATAAAAGATGATGCGCTGGGAAATTTCCGAATGATGATAGGTCCACTTCGCCAGAATCGTAAATACCAATTCGCCATTTTCCACGACTTCAAATGAGCATAAATTCCGGATTTCTTCCATTTTTTCTTGATAGAAGATATCGATATCCCACGCATCATGAGCAAGCGGCTTATCCTCAAAAATTTGCAGTACGTTCCCGTTTTGCCTGCTGCTGAGCACTTGACGACCTGCTTCCTTGTCAAATATGGACGTCATTTGGCCATATTCGTTCCATTCAACTGTATAATATTTTGTTTCAAGTTTCCGATTTTGATAGAGAAAATTAGATTCTGCCTTTGGAACGGCTGCTGAATGGTCAAAATATAATGATGCTGCACCAAAAGCTGGGAGGGTATCCGCCTCAACAAGCCAGCTATTATTCCGCTTTTGCTGTGGCAAGATATCTCCTTTACTGTTCTTCCAGACACCTTCAGTCATATCATCAAATGAAGGCACAGCAACATTCCTCTTCCCTTTGTAGCCTGTTGCGTTCACTAACACAACAGACTGGTCATCCTTGTTCATATTCTGCTGAAGTATACGAGATTCCAAGCTTTCCACTAACTGAAGTGCTTCCTTATATTCTTCTCTAGCATCCTCATAGACTTCATGAATGGAGGAGCCAGGAATAATATCATGAAATTGATTCCGTAAAATAATCTTCCAGCCTTTTTTCAGCTCCTCGTTTGCAAGCTGCTGTCCAAATTCAGAAAGCCAAGCTGTTAGAAACTCAGCCCGTCTGTATAATAGCTCCAATTTACGATTAGTCTGCTTCATAAACGCTTGGCTTGTATAAGTGCCGCGATGATACTCCAAGTACAGCTCTCCATCCCATTTATGGATATAGCCATCCGCCTCTGAAACATTTTGATGGAGTTTTTTAAAGAATTCCCCTGCTGTAGATGTTTTGACGTTCGGCATGCCTGGCAGCGAATCAAAGCGTCGGCGCATTTCAAGCATATGCCGGTTCACACCACCGCCGCCATCTCCATAGCCATAGGAAAGAAGCAAATCTTTAGATAAATCTTTATCACGATAGCCTTTCCATGATCCATTGACTGTTTTAGCCGTAATAAAGCCATTATACGTATAGAACCAAGAGTCAGGAGAATTCCATGGTTCAGGTGTTGTTATAAAATGCGTTAAAATTTCTGATCCATCGATTCCTTTCCAGTAAAATGTATCGTGTGGCATCCGGTTATACTGATTCCAGCTAATCTTTGTTGTCATCATCGTTTTAATGCCAGATTTTTTTAAGATTTGCGGCAACGCCCAGCTGTAACCGAACACATCAGGCAGCCATAAATAGTCACAGTCCACTCCAAATTCCTCTTTAAAAAAATGTTTACCATGCAGAATTTGGCGGACAAGTGATTCTCCGCTTGGTATATTACAGTCAGACTCGAGCCACATTGCCCCGCCGGCTTCCCATTTGCCTTCTGCAGCTCTTTCCTTAATTTGGGCGTAAATATCAGGATAATCTGTTTTAAGATAATCATAGAGCTGCGGCTGTGTTTGCAGAAATACATAGTCAGGATATTGCTTCATTAAATGTAAGACGGTTGAAAAGGAACGAGCTGCTTTCTCTCTTGTATTTTTTAAACGCCAAAGCCAAGCTACATCAATATGGGTATGCCCGACTGTATGAATTGTAATATCAGATGATTTAGTAACAGCTTGAATGGATTCTGTAAGGTTTACTTCCGCTGCATAACAAGATTCGTAAAATACAGGGCTGCCAGGCTCGGTCCAATTAATCCGCTTTAGAGCGTCCGAAATCAGTCTTTTTAAAATACTGTAGGCAGAATCAGACTCACTGATTTCTGACAATACCTCAAAAGCCGCTAAAAGCGTGTAATACAGATTATCTACCTGCTTATCAAGCCAACCGATTGCCGCCATTTCAAGCTTCAGCTCATTCTGAACAGGAATGCCTCCCCCTTCGAATCCTGACCAAAGTCTGAAATCCAAATGAATCGGCCCTTTGGCTGTTGCTGTATCAAAAAGAACTTCCTCATGGTTAGAATCGACACCTTGATAAGGGTTTCCATTCACAAAAAGTAAGGATTCAAAGCCGGAGTTATTACCTCCTCCTGTCTTGCCGAATGAAAAGAGACCGACAATTTGCTGATTGGTATGATGCAAATGCGTATCAACCTCTGTATGAAGCCAAATATAACGGTCTCTCCCTTTCCAGTAATCACCTATTCTCATTTTATGCTGTTCATCATAGACAGATGGAGGATATGTTCCAATTTCCCCATCATCTTCTTGTATATTAAACTGTGAGATTTCCACAAGATCCCGGTACCGGTAACCTGCCAATTCCTTAATACGCTCTTCAAATTTTCTATCTGTTAAAAACATTATTTTCACCTCGTAGATTATAATGAAAAGCTGCCGGCAGTGACGATACGATGATAGACATTGCCGCCTACCAGCCCATCAGCCATTTCCCAAGGTCCATCATGGTACAGCCGGTTTTCTGCTAACTCCTCTATTTCGGATATTCTTCCTTCCATCCACTCCTGAATCCGGTACTTGACCGAATCAATCCTTGTGATAACACCACCGTAACGTATATCCATTACTTCCCAGCCAAAGGGCTTGTATGCTGCAAACCAGAGACTGCGGTGTTTTTGTCTTAACAGATCTACATTTGCTTTGATGCTATCCAAAACGGTTAGAAGTGCTTTCAGTTGTTCAAAGTCCTTATTTTCGTATGCGCTTTTTAGCTTTATCCCGATTTCCGCTTTGTCTGCTAAAACTGTTGCGAGCTGTTCATATAAACCAAACAAAGCTTCCCAGGCTGGATTGTTCTTTTTACTGATTGCGAGCACTGCTGCCAAGCGCTGATAATGCTCTCCTAGCGATAGACCGCGGACATTCTCATCATATAAACCTATTAAAATATCTTGGTAAAGCAGGACTTTAGACGTCATCGAGCTGTTCATGTTATCCTTCATAACACTGGGAGTTTCATCCAATAAACGCAAATTCATAAAATCGGCAAAAGTGCCGTCGCTGCAAAATGCAAACCGCTCAGATACCTTCTCTAACGTAACTTCCTGCTGGTAGGAGTGCTCGGCAAATAATTGCAATATTGGGTAAGCAGCAACAAACGGCGTTTCTGCTCCGTTATCTCCCCATAGTGTTACAAAGATTTGCTCTACCCCTGTTTTTTTACAGGCAGAAAGAGCTGCTCTTGTGGTACTAATTGCCTTGCCGTAGTTCGGCGCCAGTCCATTCCAAGTCCAAGCACCACCAGCAAAAATTGGCTTCCCGCCAAGCAACTTATGCTTTTGGATATCTTGTTCATACACTTCTTGTTCGTTGCGGTAATAATTCCAGTACACATACTCAATAGGAGGAATTCCATTCATAATATCTGCTCGGATGTTTCCCGTTTCATCCTTATACGGGCTGTTTTCGGCAAACAATGGATAATACATATCACTCCAAATCATTGGTTGTAATCCAAGCTTATCGGTTATAGAGACAAGCTTTTGAAGATGACGATTCATAATGTCAATATGATGCTCATACCCGTGCTCTTCCAAATATTTTCCTAAGCCAAGCTGGAATGTCTCATCCATGCCAATATGAATCCTGTTTGTACGAAACGGCTCAGAAGCTGCCTTTAAGCAACTTTCTAAAAACTCATATGTCTCCGTTTTGTCGACTAGTAAAATATCATCTGTATCTTTAAAACTAGAAGCATAATTCCACTTAAGAGCTTCTCGTAAATGCCCCAAGGTTTGGATGCATGGGATTATGTCTATCCCAAGTGTCTCCGCATATTCATCGCAGGTCTTGAGCTCCTTGATAGTATATTTCCCACGCATATATCCGAAATAAGGGTAATCCTTCACCTCATACGTATCCTCTGTATATAGCATCAAAGTATCTAATCCTAGCAGCGCCATATGCTCGAGCAGCTTTTTCACTTCATGAACAGTTGGTACAGCATTTCGCGATGCATCCAGCATGACACCGCTCATCGTAAATTGTGGTGTCTCTGTTATATCGAATTCATGATTCTTTCGATAATTTTCCAGCCATAATCCAAGTGCTCGGAAGAAATGAATTGGCTTTGCAAACGATATTTCTCCTTTGCCGCTGCTACTAGTAATGCGCAACGGCCCCTGAACTTGTTTAACTTGAATAGGGTAACCATCACTTGTCAGCTTTATCTTTAATTTCTGTGTAATAAATTCAAGACCCGCTGCCACATTCGCTGTGTCTCCCTTTAAAAACAGTTCCATTTGTTTCCCCCTATGTTAGTTAATATTGCTGCTGTACTCTACTCTCTAAAAATGCAAATCTGCTCAGACAAACCTTCATCATCCAAAAAGCAGGAGCCACCGCAGAAATGAAGGGGATGAGACCGGGCATCTGATTAATCAGGCTCCCAATCACAAAAAAGCCGGCACCAATTCCTATCGTTGATGGTAAGCTCGTTAAAGTGATCAGAAATGATTGTTTAATATATTCCTTATTCGACAACTCGTAATGAACATAAACAGCAAAGAAATAGCTTACTACTAATAACAGAATCAGCAGCATAATGGAAAAAATGATAGACAGGAAGCTGGCCAAAACACCTGACATAAAGGTTTCTGTCAATCGGATATCAAGATAAAGAAACAGGCCTATGCTGTAAAAAACAAGGCCTATTTGATTGCTTCTCTTCCATTCTTTTAAATACACTTGCTTAAAGGTTTTCCATATTGGGAAATCTGTATCCTTCCGCAGCCATTTACGCACAATTGTAAACAGGGCGACAGTCGCTGGAAAAAAACCAAAAATCCCTAGTCCTAAGACGATAAAGGCAATCCAGCATAAGTTTACGAAGATTCCTCGCCATATCCATTCACACACAACAATAATCGATGAACCTTTCTTCAATTTTGGCCACCCTTTCTATTTGGTAATGTGTTTCTGCAATTGATGATACAGAGGACTCCCTTTAACTGCTTTACCTGTTAAACTGAGTACAAATTCGCTGAACATTGTATTAGCCCACGCAAACCAATCTCTTGTAAATTCCTCAGGACAATCTGCGTTAAAGCCTTCGTGCATAAAATTTGTGCCGCCATCTGTGTTTTTGAATGAAGCTAAAATCTGTTGTTTTTCCTCTGCACTTGCTGCTGTCATCCCTTGAATAGCTAAGGCAATATGCCAAATATAGTGGTCTGGAGTATGCGGGCTGCCAATCCCATTTGCGAATTTGCCTTCGTAATAATAAGGATTATCCCTGCTTAAAAGAAAATTCCGTGTGTTGAGATAGGTTGTATCATCAAAATGTTGGTACCCTAAATACGGAGCTGCCAGCAAGCTTGGAACATTGGCATCATCCATTAAATGCACACGACCTTCTCCGTCCGTTTCATAAACGTACATCTCGCCGTAAATCGGATGCTCTAATTTCGCATACTGCTCTATGCCTTGCTTGATTTCCTTCTGAAGCCTTAAGCATTCTTCCTTTAAGGAAGCATCATTTAATACCTCACCACTTATTTCTGCAGCATATCCTAACACGACTACCGCAAACATATTAGCCGGAACAAGATAACCGTAGGTGCAGGCATCATCGCTTGGGCGGAAGGCGCTCCAGGTCATGCCAGTAGGGATCACCCGGCCGCCTTTTCCTTGGCGGATTAATGTATCTGATTGGCGCACATCTGCCCGCTCAAACCGGTATGATGACTTGTTTTCGTGATCTTGCTCTGTTCTCCAAACTTCAATAACCGTCTCACACACCTCTTTAAATGTTTCCTGTATATACTTAGTCCGTCCAGTTGACTTCCAAAATAAATAAGCAAGCTGAATGGGATAGCATAACGAATCAATTTCGTATTTCCGTTCCCAAATATGCGGAGTCATATCGGTACAATCGGTTTGGTGCCCTCTGCCGTTTTCTGTTTCGTTAAATGCGTTTGCATATGGATCATGCATAATGAAAGCAAATTGCTGACGAATGACTCCTTCAAGTAAATCAGCAAGCTCTTCATCCTCCTCTGCAGCAAGTAAATACGGGCGCACTTGGGCAGCTGAATCTCTTAACCACATCGCCGGAATATCTCCAGTTACAACAAAGGTTTTTCCGTCTGCCAGCTTTTTCATTGTTGTTGTATACGTATTAACGAAGCATTGTTCAAACATTTGCTGCAGCTTTTCATCCTCAGGAAAAAAATCCTTTACATGTTGAATTAATTTTTGCAATGATTTTGGAATTGCTGTTGTCATAGTCGCTCTCCTTTTTGAAAACCGATAGTTATAATTTCATGACCTGCTGCATTGTAGTGATTACTAGATTCATTGCTTCTTTCTTCAAGTATCGTACTCTTATAGGCTGCAAAATCTGTCCCTATAGAAGCCTTTAGATTGCCGCTTTCTGGGCTAGGGTTAAACCAACGAATCATTATGTCATCACAATCCTCTGCCAGTTTCATAGATGTCCACGCTAGCCCTTCTGACTCCCACTTCACAAATCTGTGTTCAGCAGGCAATTCCCCCTTATGTGCACTGGTTTGTATAACCTGAAGAGGAACTTTATATTGATAAGCGTCCACATATGCCTTTGATGCAATAACATCTTTCTCATGGATAAAAACTTGCCACTCAGCTGTTTGAGTCCCTAAGCATTGTGCTTCAGGTGTCGGGAAATATCCCCAGTCACCAAGCTCAGCTACAGAACGAAGTACGGTGATGGCAATCGTTCCGTCTTCTGGCAGAATTTCATATTCTTGAAGGCCATCCGTCACTACAGTGAAGCCCTTTTTTTCATCAGCAATGCTGGCAAAACGCTGCAGATGATGACAAAAGCTAGGGTTTTCCCACTCTTGTTCCGGAATATTGGGACGAGTCACAATCTCAAAAATACTGTCCGCACGATGTGTATCCGTTTCCATTTTTGTTGGAAACAGGACGCGCAGGCGATGATCTGTTGCTTGATTATCCATTGTCAGCTTGAAGGCTGGTCCCTTCATCCCCTTTTCGAGAATGGCTGTTGTGCGCAATATAATCTTTTTCGTATCGCATGATCTGCCTGCTTGCCTGTCTTTATGCCAAATTAAGCTGTTTCGTTCCATGGCAAGCTGATTGTCTGCTGAAGCAGGAATAGTTAAAGTGTGTGTGAATTCAAGCTCTGTTCGAAGGGATGTTCTTTTTACTAGACGAAATACAGCTGGAACATTCTTTGTAGTTATACGCTGCCCCTTTGCTTCCTTGAACATATATTCATTTCCAACATCCCCTGTGTCCTCGTAAATACCGAGGTGATTCAAGGTCTTGCCTGTTGCTTTATCTGTTAAATTATATGTACCATCATCATGAAAGAGGACGTGAACATATTCATTTTCCATTTCCATGGCTTTGTCAGCTGTGTGTTCCTGAATCTCTTCAGCAAACTGCTCCTGTGGGATAAGATAGAAGCTTTTATAGCCGAATGCTGGGATTCCTTCAGCAAAAAAAGACAGCTTAGCCCGCTTCGCAAAAAACGGCTGGCGAAATTTATCACTAGGCAAATCATAGTCAAACTCAATCACTGGCTCTTCCACAAAACAGTTGATGCTCTTTCCGTCTTGATCAACTAATCTGTATGCAGGCATGGCTTTTTCCTGTAAATAAGCTGGTATTTGTTCAAAATGCATCTCTGAGAAATACACTTTTTCTAAATCGACTGTTTTTTCAACAACTTCATTTTTATCCCATCCTGTTGTATTTAAGACTACGAGCGGAACTGCCCCCTTTGGTGTGTTAGAGGTATCAATTTTACCTGCAAGCTCCGCACCGTGCTCACGGACGAATACTTTACCCATTTGCATAACTGTTTCAAAACGGGTCACCATTTCGCGATGAACTTCATCAACACTGCAGCCGCAAATACTGTCATGAGGATGATTTTTCATTAATGATTTCCACATGAAGCGCAAATATTCTCTTGGATACTTTCCTCCTGCTAAATAGCCAAAAGTTGCGAGCGGTTCTGCAATCTTTTCCATAAGAGTTTGACAATGATTGTTCCACTGCTTTAAGTAAATGCGGCTGGATGCTGTATTTACAAGCGTCGACCAGCCATCTGTTCGTTGATTGCGCAATTCTCCTTCAATAACTTGGAGTTCGTCAGGCAGATTTGCTTTTAACGCTTCTGTATAATCAGCGAAGCTGGAATGCTTAAAAGAATAGCCAGGGTAGAGGCGCGTTGCGGTTTCAATGGCCTTTGGAATTGTTTTTTGGAGCGGCTGATGATCACATCCGTTCATAAACAATAACTGATTTGTAGACGCATATTTTTCCGCATCCTGCAGTTTGCGGTCCCAAAATATTTTCGCTTCCGCTTCATCAACTGGTATTTCATTACCGTTTGAATACCAATTAGCAAAAAGAATTCCTAGTACTTCAGAGCCGTCTGGCGCCTTCCAAATCATCTCAGAAAAAGGTGATTCGAAATTAGGAGAATCTGACACCATATTATTAAAGCCAGTAGGTTTTACGCCTCTTCCAAAAGCAGCTGTATCAATGCCAGCTTGCTTTAACAGCTGTGGTGCCTGCCCGTAAATGCCAAAAGTATCAGGAAAATACCCAAGCTTTGATACATGCCCATAGTCTTTTGCATCATGCAAACCTATTTGCAAGTTCCGTACATTGGCTTCCGAACTTGTTAAAAAAGCATCCTGCAGCACATACCATGGTCCAATATGAAGCTTTTTGTTTTCTATTAATTGCTTGACTGCCTCCCGTTTCTCCGGATGAACAGCAAAGTAGTCCTCTAACAGTACAGTTTGACCATCCAGATGGAAGGATTGAAAAGCATTTCCTTCTGCTTGAAACTGGTCTAACAATTCATTCATCAGTTTTAGAAAATAGTAACGGTGCTGTTCAAAGGACAGATACCATTCCCTGTCCCAATGAGTGTGGGAGATAATATGTGCCGTTTTTTTCATTGATTTTACCCGCCTTTCTTTATGCCAGCTTTAAGAAAACGCTATCATTTTAGAATTATTGCTTTTCTTTCATTTTAATCATCCTGCATGACAGAGCAATAGATTGGGGGGAAGTTCTATAGATTTTACAGTGTATCTAATATTAGTCCATGAAAATGATTCATGCCATCAGGTTTGTCCCCTTTTTTGCCTTTTCCAATAAATAAAAATCAAAAAAGCTGTGCCAATGAATCTTGGAACAGCTTTGTTAATCACTTATTTAACCTCTAATAAATCCACCTTCTGAATGGATGATCTGTCCAGTTATCCACTTTGCTTCCTCACTTGCAAGAAAAGCAATGGTGGATGCAACATCTTCTGGCAGCCCAATGCGCCCCATCGGAAATTTAGGCAGCAGATGCTCTCTTATTTCATCGTTCATCCACGTGGAATCAGTAGGTCCTGGGTTTACGGCATTAACTGTAATTCCTAATGATGCAACCTCTTGTGACAGTGACTTTGTGAATGCGGAAATAGCACCTTTCGTTGCAGCATATGCAAGCTCTCCCGGCATTGGTCCGATATCTTGTCCTGATGTCATATTAATAATTCTGCCTGCTGTGAAACCAGACTTTGGAAAACGGCGGACAAACTCGACACAAAGCAGAAGAGTGGTTCTCATATTAACTGCATAATGTTCATCAAGCGTTTTAGCATCAAGTAATTTGTATCCATCATTCTTTGAATGAGCTGCGTTGTTTACTAGAATAGAAGGAAAACCAAGTTTGGTTTCCGCTGTATCAAATAAGACATATGCAGCATTTGCATTAGCTAAATCAATTTCTAAGCTTTCACAACGGACTCCTACATTAACCATTTCTTGCTGAAACTCCTCTACCCAATCATTTTCAGCTTTCCAATACGTAAAGAAGATATTTATCCCTTGTGATGCTAATTTTCTGCAAATGGCTGTTCCAATGTCTCGTGGGCTGCTTGCACCTGTTATAATTGCTGTTTTATTTTTTAATTGAGTCATTAATATCTCCCCTATTCAAGGGACACACCGATATAGAAAACAGATCCAATTGGACTCTGCTTAGCAGCGGAAATAAATAATTCCATACCCCGCATCCCTTTAATGATATTTAAATACCGCAACATACAACTTCCCTATCAGGATTTGTTTCGATTCGATAGTCATTAAAGAGTTAGCCACATATGAAATATTAATTCCCCTTTCTTCCATCTCTGCTTTTATTATATTTTCTTGGAACATTGGAGACAATTATTTTTAGAACATTTCCACAAAAAAGAACCTCCACCGTAAGTGAAGGCCTTTTGTTTAGTATGATACTTCATTTAACGCTTTTTCTTTCCACACGACAGTAAGGCATAAGCCTACTATCATAACAACGCCTGCAAAAAGGAATGGGAAATTAATATTTAGATCAAATAAAATTCCGCCTAGGGCAGGACCAAAAATATTTCCTAAGCTTGTGTAGGTTGAGTTCATTCCAGCAACAAAACCTTGCTGTTTGCCAGCCGCTTTGGACAAAAAAGTTGTCAATGCTGGGCGCAGCAGATCGAATGCTAAGAAAATAAAGCATGTAACAAGCAAGACAACGATAAATCCTGACATAAATGTCGAAACGAAGGCTAATACTGCACCAACAATTAAACAAAGCTGGATAACCCTTTTTTCACCAAGCTTATTTACTAATTTACCGAACCATGCAATTTGAACAATAACAGCGAAAATGGAACTAATCGTAATAATTGTGGCAATATCCTTCGGTGTGAAGCCAAACTTATGATCAGAGAACAGGCTGAACACCGTTTCATAAGCAGATAAACCAAAGGCAAGAACAAACACAATGATAAAGGCAATCAGATAAATCGGATGTAGTGATTGTTTCAAGTCTTTCAAGAAGTTAGTTTTCTGACTATTTTCAGCAAGCTCAGCAAGCTCACTCTTAGACAACGGCTCTTTCAAAATAAAGACAGATGTGAATGCTGCCAGGAATGCAATCGCAGCAGCAAAGAAAAACGGCATTCGAATGCCAAAGTCAGCGATAAAGCCCCCTGCTCCCGGGCCAATAATAAAGCCTGTGCTGATTGCAGCAGAAACATAGCCCATCGCCTTTGATCTTTCCTGAATGGTTGTAATATCTGCAACATATGCCGTTACAGCTGGCATAATAAACGCAGCGCTGACACCACCCAATATTCTCGATATATATAATACAGCAACATTGGTTCCCAATCCGAAAATCAATTCAGACACTCCAAATATTACAAGACCGATAACAATCATCTTTTTTCTGCCAAACCGGTCTACCCATCTTCCTGCAAAAGGTGACACAACAAGCTGCGAGAAAGCAAACACAGCAACAAGATAGCCCATTGTGCTTCCTGTTATATGCATCATGTTCATGAAGGAAGGCATGACAGGAATAATCAAGCCTATTCCTAAAAATACGATAAAAAGATTGCTTAATAAAATAACTAAAACCATTTTTTGTTCTTTGATTGGTTTTTGCATATGCACTCACTTCCCTAGTAAGATGTAATCTTTTATTTGCGAAACCATTCTAACGAACGGTCGTTAGTTATCATACCAAATAAAAGCACTTTCAGCAATTACTCTTATTTTTTTACAACAATTTTTTTTAAAACAGCCTCTTTAGGATGCTACATATAGAAGAAATTATAAGGCTAATGGGTTTATGCCCATTAGCCTTATTTTGACTTTTCATGATGATAAAGAACAAAATCGTATTTGTTACCGTCTAGCTGATCTTGATAAAATTCAATTTTACTGGTTAAGATATTCATACTTTCCTGCAGCTCTTGTATTTGCTTTGCTAGAAGACTTTTCCGTTTTTCGAGAAGATCTTTTCTTTCTAAAATTGTCGATTCGCCTATTGCACGCCAATTTGTATATTGTTTCAGCTCTGTAATCGACATGCCGGAACTCTTTAAATGCAGCAAGAATTGAACCCAGCCAATATCCTGTTCTGTATATTCCCGCAGATTATTTTCATCTCGTCCGGGAGTTAATAGCCCTTCTTTTTCGTAGTATCTGAGCATGCTTGATGTTACACCGATAATCTTAGCAAACTCTCCAATAGAATAAGTCAAATGGTCCACCTCTATTTGTATATTGCTTTTAACAGCATTGACTTATGTAAATGCTTAAGAAAATAAACGATTTTCTTAAAAACTATCATCCATTCCCTTGCCTTAAAGTACACTTTAAGGTCTATACTTCATCTTGTAAAGCGATAGTTTAAGAAAGGAATGAGCTAAATGGCGGAAAAACAAACAGCTGAACGAGATTTATTAGGAGATTTTGCTCCAAAATTTGCTGAGTTAAATGATGATGTGCTATTCGGAGAGGTTTGGTCAAGAGAAAAAGAGCTCTCACCCCGGGACCGCAGCATGATAACAGTTTCCGCATTATTAGCAGGCGGCAACTTTGAACAGTTAACACCCCATTTGCATAAGGCAAAGGCTAATGGAATAACAAAGGAAGAAATCGCCGAAATAATTACACATCTTGCATTTTATGCTGGTTGGCCAAAAGCCTGGTCAGCATTCAACATCGCGAAATCAATCTACGAATCAGAAGAAGGCAGGTAATAATATGGAAAACGAACAGTTGAATAACAGCATCATTTTTCCACGAGGAGAAAAAGTAACAGCAAATTTTAGCGGGGATGCCTATTTACAGATGGTTTTCACAGACCCAAGCCCCCTTAATACTTCCATCGGTAATGTTACATTTGCTCCAGGTGCGCGCAATAACTGGCATTCACATAAAGTCGGGCAAGTATTGTTAGTTACTGGCGGCGAAGGCTGGTACCAAGAAGAAGGGAAAACGGCTCAGCTTCTTAAAGCTGGAGACGTAGTCAATATACCAGCTAATACAAAACATTGGCATGGGGCAACCAAGGACAGCTGGTTTGTCCATCTTGCTTTGACACCGGGAGAAACAGAGTGGCTGGAGCCTGTAAGTGATAGCACGTATAATTCTTTATAAGAAAAAGCGGACCGAACTCATGAATTCGGTCCGCTTTTTACTATTAGGCATTTTTGCTGTGTACTTGATTTTCCCTAAGCTGTTTAATGTCTTCTTTAGGCGGTAGCCCAAACATTCGGGAATACTCTCGGCTGAACTGGGACGGACTTTCATAGCCGACCTGGAAGGCAACTTCTGCTGCGTCTGTTGCTTCTGCCAATAAACGCCTCCTTGCTTCCTGCAGCCTTAAGTTCTTTTGGAATTGTATCGGGCTCATTGCTGTAACTTGTTTGAAGTACCGATGCAGTGTCGCCACACTCATATTTACCTTTTCCGCAAGCTCTTCTATCCGAAAAGCTTCGACGTAGTGACGTTTAATATACTCAATTACTTCCCTAATTCGATAGACTTGGCTTCCTTCTAACGCCATTTGCTCTAATATGTTTCCATGTGGCCCTTGCAAAACTAAATACAAAATTTCTTTCTTATAAAGTGGAGCCAGTACAGGTATATCCTGTGGTCTATCTAATAAACGGGCAAGGCGAGTTACTGCATCCAACAAAACTGGTTCTGCCTTGTCTATGAACATTGCTCTGTTCATCTTCTGGTTTGCTCTTTCATTTCTAGCTTCATCTAAAAGCGATAAAATTTCACTCGGTGTAAATTCAAGCTTAAATGCCAAGTAAGGTATATCTTTAGAAGCTTTAATTACCTGTCCGGTTACCGGCAAGTGAACAGATGAAACAATATAGTCTTGAGGACCGTACCGGAAGCGGTCACTAGCAAGTAGCACTTCTTTTTCTCCTTGAAGAATGATGCAAAACGACGGTTTAAATACGGCATGAATTGGTTCAGTAATATCAGATTCCCGGATAAAAAATAATGACGGAATAGCTGTTTTATTTGAACCTTCACTATTTGTAAAACGGTTTATAAGCTTGCTCAGCTCATTCAATTGATTTGTTGATAGTTCTGTCATAACTGCCTCCTTAAAACCTCACTCACTATTAGTGATTATAAACCAATTCCTGTAATTTTAGTAAGTGCTGTGAGAGTATTAGGCAATCTTTTGCGATGATTAGGTTACCGGTACACTGTTTTTTTATACCATAATAAAGATACAGACATCCATATTTTACCTTGGATGAAAGGAGTAGTTTCAAAAAATGACAGAAATGCATTTTAACATTATTGCCATAACAGGATTTGCCCGCCCGGCATGTTTGTTAGTAAGCAGTGCCTCTATGTTTCAATCGCGAATTTTCCTCGAATATAATAACCGTTCAGTAAATCTACAAAACTCTCCCTGTGCCATAATGGAGGTTATGTCATTGGAAATAAAACCGGGAGCATATTTCAAGGTGTGGGCAGATGGTGCAGACGAACAGAAGGCACTGCAAGCAATCGCCAAAGCCTTAACAGAAGCATGGGGGCTTCTCCCTAATGAAGTCTAATTTTATACATAAAAAAGCAAGCGCTCTTAAGTTTGGTGCTTGCTTTCATCTATAGAGCGCAAAATGTAATTATTTAGGCACAATTAACTTACATACCTGTATTCTAAACATTCTGACTGCAGTATATAATGAATCTATCTAAGCTAAGGAGGAATTCAGATGAAAAACAAAAACATGATTTTATGCGCAGAAAACTATAAGGGGCGCACTGATTCATAATTTTTCAGATGTGTATCCCCTTATATGAATTATTTAAATAATACATTTAAGGGGTTAAAACATGGATTTTCCTATAAAGAAATTTCTTTCCTATTATCAGCCATATTTAAAGCAGTTTTTTTCCATTCTAGCTTGTGCTTTGCTCGCATCAACTCTAGCATTGGCTTTTCCATTGCTTGTGCGCTATATTACAAAGGATTTTCTAGCTGGAAGTTATTCGGCCGGATTGGATCAGATATATTGGGTCGGCGGGTTAATGCTTGCATTGGTTATCGTGCAAAATCTTATCTATTTTTATGTTGATTATAAAGGGCATGAGCTTGGTGCTCGCATGGAAACAGACATGCGAAGTGAGCTGTTTGCGCATATGCAAAGTCTGCCTTTCAGCTTTTTTGATAAAGAAAAAACGGGTCAGCTAATGTCCAGAATTACCAATGATTTGCTGCTCCTCTCAGAGCTGTACCATCATGGACCGGAAGATTATCTGAAATACAGCGTCCGCTTTTTCGGCGCTTTCGTTATTCTGTTTCATATCAATGCAGCTTTAACTATTGTTGTATTTTGTTTTACCCCAGTTTTGGCTATATGTGCCTTCTTGTTTAATAAGGTGGTTAATAAAGCGTTACGTAACAACAAAGAACGGATTGCCGAGGTTAATGCTCAGGTTGAGGACAGTTTAGCCGGTATAAGAACAGTGAAATCCTTTGTTAACGAACAAGAAGAAATACTAAAATTCAACCAAAAGAACAGCTCTTTTTTTGAAAGGCGTAAAAACACATATAAAGCAGAAGCAACTTTCTATAATATTTTTCAAGTATTGCTCCAACTAATCACTGTAACAGTAGTCGTCATCGGCAGTGCCAAAATTACCAACGAAACATTAGACTTAGCTGATTTGCTGACTTTTTTGCTGTATATCAACTTTATGATTGAACCTGTTTCTCATCTTGCACATATGAGCACACAGCTACAAGAAGGGATTACAGGCTTTCAGCGATTTATGGAAATTATGAAAACCAAACCTGAAGCAGAAACACAAAGCTTACCCAGAGCTGTCATAGCTGGAAAAGTGGAGTTTCGCCATATTTCCTTCCGCTATGAAGACCGTTTGCATAATGTTTTCGAGAATTTGTCTTTGTGTATACAGCCAGGTGAGTATGTCGCTTTAGTTGGGATGTCAGGAATCGGAAAGACATCATTATGTTCCCTCATCCCCCGCTTTTATGATGTGTCAGAAGGCAAAGTGCTCGTAGATAATATGGATGTCTGAGATTATAAACTCGATTATTTAAGAAGATCAATTGGCATTGTCCAGCAAGATGTTTATCTATTTACAGGCACCATTCTAGATAATATTCGCTATGGCAAGCCTGCTGCAACGATAGATGAAATAATCACAGCCGCAAAGCATGCTGATGCCCATGATTTTATTATGAACTTACCGAACGGCTACCACTCTGAAATAGGTCAACGAGGCATTAAGCTGTCTGGTGGCCAAAAGCAGCGCCTCAGCATTGCCCGAGTTTTTCTGAAAAACCCGTCCATTCTTATTTTTGACGAAGCGACAAGTGCCTTGGATAACGCAAGCGAAGCAGTTGTCAAGAAATCGTTGGAAGCGTTAACAAAGAATAGGACTACGATTGTAATCGCACACCGCCTGTCAAGCATTCGCAATGCAGACCGAATCATCATTTTAAATAAAGATGGTATTTTAGAGGAAGGCTCACATGATAAGTTAATTCGAAACTATGGAACATATGCCCAGCTTTACTCGCGACAATTCGATTTGAATTAGCTGCAAAAAAAATCAGCTTCCATAATATTGGCAGCTGATTTCTCATTAAATTGATTTTATTTAAACATGTAAAAACCATCTATATTTACGATAACATCATTAAATGTTATATTAATAATAAGTTAACCATATATTCTTTATGGTTAACTTATTATTTTTACGGAGGATTAGAATGATGTATAAATTGCGAGGTCATCATCTTTTTTGTCTATTAGGATACAGAGGCATGGGATATTCAGAGGAATATGTAAAAAACATGACAAAACTGCATCAAACATTGAGAAATAATCCTCATACATATATTCAAATCGTAAATGAACCTGATCATTTATGCGAAAAATACCCAAACTCAGGGAAGTATCACTGTCAGGATCCACATATATATGAAAGAGATGCTGCCATTCTCAAAAAGTTAGGCCTTCAAATTGGCGAGATACTGCAGTGGCGGAATATTGAAGCAGCTGTTCGAAATCGAACTGTGCCTGCCGATATTCAAGTAGTATGTGAAACATGCTCTTGGCGTTCATACGGGGTCTGTGAGGAAGGCATTCAAGAGATGCATGATGGGAAGAGACTGCGGGAAATAAACTAATCAATGCTGCAGTATCTTTCCTCCTTTTTGGTTTCAAAAGCGTATATTAATTAATGTCTCCTAAATATACAGGTGTGGTGATATTTTGTGTATAGTTAATAATTTGTTGAAGCAGTTCTTTCGGATATATCCTGTAGTCAAGTAACTTATCGATAGGCAGCCATTCAAGACCGACTTGATTAGTGTCAGGATTTGCTGGTTTTGTTTTTTCACTTTGACCATTTTCTATATTACAAATAAAATAATGCTCAACTTGATGGAAGTCATAATCAAACGAAGCATGCTCATGGTTTTTGCCGATATATTCGCGAATAAAAACCAATGAACCGACTTCCACTTGTTCCCCGACTTCTTCCAGGCACTCTCTTCTAACGGCCTGTTCCAATGTTTCACCGTGCTCCTGCCCGCCGCCTGGGAATAAATAAAAATACCCTTCGTCGTCTTGATTCTTCGTTAACAATAACTTGTCATTATCTATGATTATTGCTTTAGCTGAAATCCTTATATTCATTACTACTTCCGCTCCTGTTTTATGTTAGTAAATATCCTAGCTGTTATTTCTTCCAGCTGTAATGTACCATCGATTACTATATCAGCGCTTGGCTTTACTTTTTCAACCATGACTTGATATGCGCGTCTGCCTTCATTCAAGTAACTTTGACAATTTGTTCGTATTTCAGTAATAGAGCTAAACTCATCACGAACTATCCTTCGGGCCATCGCAATATCTAACGGAGTGTCTATGTAAATAGATAAATCTATCAAATGCTGCAACTGGGTATTAAGAGTGGAGAACGGATAATCTAAAATAATAATTTCAACCGCTGGATTTTCAAGTGATGAGCAAATATCGACAACAATAGGTAGAACATCCCAATCATTATAATCTCCACTTTTCTTGGCCCATTCCCCAAAGTGATGCGGTCCTTTTAACTCATAGTCATCAAAATGAATAAGTTGCACTCCTTTATTCCACTTAGCTGCTAAGTGCTTTGCTACTGCCGTTTTGCCGCCGCCAGACACAGCAGCAATAGAAATAACGTAAGGTTTATGTTTCATAAGTTTTCCTCCACCGCTCTATTAAACTCAAAGCGCTTCTGGCAAACGCTCTTTATACATGGTAATCGCATCCTTATTTTCCTTAAGGACAGCAAGTACCTTCGGATGTGGATGAACGTATATGACAGGATAGTCCACTTCACCAAGCTCCTCGTTGATAGTAAAAGCTAGTTTTTCCTTTTCAATGGAAAACTGAGCATTAACCCCTTTTTTATTGCCTCTGGCATCCAATCTAATCCATTTTGAAAGGGATTTTATATACACAGCGTTTAATGCGTGCACACAGTATCCTTCTTCAGGAGTTTGAAACAGCAGCAGCCTCTGGTAACAAAAGCCTGTTGGAATTCCTTGTGACCGCAGAATTGCTGCTAGCAAATGCGACTTAGCATAACATATGCCTTGTTTATTTGCCAACACATCTGAAGCAGCACAAGTTACGAGCTTTCCTTGTATATCCCACGAATGATAAATTTCATCACGAACAAACTCAAAAGCCTTTTTAACCTTCTCCAAGTCTGTATATGTATTAACAAACAGCTCCTCTGAGGCAGCTTGAATGAGAGGGTGAGAAAAATCAACTTCAACTTGTTCTTTTAAATAATCTTGAAGATTACTAGATTCCAGAATGAGATTCATAACTATCCTCCAGATGTATTTAGGAACAATTACATTAACTTACTATAAAAATATTCATTCTTTTATTTTGCTGGGATTTTCCACAAACGAACCAATAATATACCCGCAATCTGCACAATAGTATGACAGGATTGGCGAAGGCTCGCTTCTTCTATTTTCGTAAGCGTACATATGCAAAGCATTAACACCTGATGCGATAATCCCCTTCTTGATGTCACTTCCGTTGCAATTCGGACAGCTTGATTGATTCATATTCCCCACTCCAATCGAGGTTACTTGCTTCCTTGCAATAATCATACAAATATTGGTAGGTTTTAGTCAACCATATAAAAAGGGAACTGACTAAGTTCCCTTTTCCCCCTTATATTTCTGTTTGCATATGACTAATCTTATATCTTAATACTGTTTTTAATTTCGCTGAAGCTGCCTTTCTCGCATCAGATAAATATATTTCCCGGTGTTCAAGGGATATTCTCTCTAAGTTATTATTCTTAGTAAACTCATGCATTATCGCGAAGGTTTCGGGTTCATTATCATATGGACCTACATGGAGCATCTGCACACATTCTTCTTGTTCTGCTGTTTGGAAATATGCATCCTCCAGATAAGGATGAGGCTTCTTTTTCTTTACTTGTTCCATTACTAATTGGGCTAATTCTTCTGATACAAAGTCCGGCTGCCTGATCATAATCGTGTATAAAAATTCATCTTTATTTAATTCCTGCAGCTGCCTGCCTTTTTCTGTTAAGCTCCATATCCCTTCTAAAGGATAAACAGTATATTCGAAATACCCTTGAGGTGTATAGCCGCCTTTTGGCATCATCCGAATTGCATATGCAAGGGAATATAAGACCTTAATCTTTTCTGCAAATTCTTCTCCATTCGGATTTCCTTGTCCATCTATCATAAAAAACTTTTGCTCTGGAACAGTCACAAGCTCTGGTTTTGCTTTTGGCAAGTACAACCCCTTTTCATGTTTTCGCCATTCATGCTTCAAAGTGCCTGATCCTCCTTTTGTTGAGTAATTTTAGCGCCAATTGTAGATGCTCTGATTATCTTTAATTTCGCTAGAGTCTGCAGCTGTTCCGGTGTTCCAGAAACAACGGTACCTCTTGCCTTAATATCCGTAACAGATGGGGCAGAGGTTTTGTTAAGCGCTGTTAAAATAAGCTGAGCTTCCTTGCGATATGTCTCTTCCTGCATTTGTTTTGCTAGCTTATTAAGAAAAAGCTGCCCTTTTATTTCGAATCCAGGCCCATTTACTGGAAAACCGATAGCCGAATGCCCTTCCACATATGTGGTGTAATCTTCTGATTGTCCTTCCTCTTCTTTTAATTTTTTATCAACCGCTGAATCCAATTCGACCCATAGCCAATTAACATGCTTGGTGCCTAAAATATCTTCCAGCTCTGTTAATGAATAAGGCTTATCAAAGGAAATTGCGGCCTCCATCAATGTGTTTGTATCTTCTGTAACTGCTTTGTTCAGTTCTTGAGGAAGTGTAGCATACTCTACTTTCGGATCAAAAAAAAGCAGTTCATTACTTTCTTCGCCCTCAACCTTCATCTCTGCGGAACTTATCAATTCCTCACTCCCAAGAACGTTTACCTTTTGCTCCATTGAACCAGACAAAATAATCTGATTTCCAACCTTTTTTTCCATTTGAAAATACGCAACTGCACTTAATAAATGATACTCCTTTCCATTACTCTTCCATTCTGTATTTGCACCCTTCACTTCATTTAAGACCATATTTTCCTGTTCCACTTGCCTTTTTAGATTAAGTATTGCTGCTGTGTAAATACAACCTATGATAATACATAATGCGATACCACCTATTAATAGCTGTCTATTTTTACTAATAGAAAGTTTCGTTAAAGTCATTCCTTTACATCCCCCCCTTTAATTAAGCTGCTTTTTTCTATCATATCTTATCTGATGGTAAGCGTCTTCACTTTAGCAAAAAATGCCATATAATATTCATATTTTTCGCCAGCTTGGCAAAGAGTACACACCATTCCACCCTAATTTCCTTCCACTATTTTTGTAAATTCATCCAATGAGGTTGTGTACTTAATATAAATACGAGGCAGCAGATACTCCCCATCTTTCAAGCCTTCGTTAGCGTAATAGGCAGGAGTTGTAGTAAGTCCAAATTTATAGTACCTCTTTGCTTGCTCCATAACGCTACTGTTAAAGCTCCCATACGGATAGGCAACTGCTATCACTGGTTTGCCAGTAATCGTTTGAATAGTGTCTCGCGATCCTTTTAGTTCTGCTCGATAGTTTGTTATTTTTGTTAAATCAGGGTGTGTTGCTGTATGAGACTGGATGGAGATAATCCCGGAATCAGCAAGTTCTTTTAGTTCTGCATTCGATAACCGATTAGAGCGACCAATAAAATCTGCGATAACAAAAAATGTTGCAGTCGGTTGGAATTGCTCTGTTTTCAATTTCCGAAAAATCTTATATACTTCCCAGTTATTTTTGTATCCATCATCAAATGTAAGAAAAATCGGCTTGTTAACCTTTGAAATGTCCTGCCAGCGCTCAAATGTTAATAAAGTGAAGCCAGCTTTTCGTAAATATTCAATTTGCTTTTCAAAGTTTTCAGGAGTAACATACAACTCTTTGGAGCCTTGTCCGGAAAATTCGTCAATTGAATGATAAATTAAGATTGGCACTTTTTGTTGAGCGGAA
This sequence comes from Niallia sp. MER 6, assembly GCF_023714395.1. NCBI lineage: Bacteria > Bacillati > Bacillota > Bacilli > Caryophanales > Bacillaceae > Niallia > Niallia sp. MER 6. The sequence continues at coordinate 78,854 of NZ_JAMAUK010000016.1, forward strand.
ACAGAAGGTGGTATAACAAGGATGGTAAAAAGGAAAAGAAATATTCTAAGCATTTTCATCAATACAACCTCACCTTATTTTCTTTTTCTGTAGTTTCTCGCTATTAGTGGCTAATTATGTTTAGCCTTACTAGATAAGGTAATGGTCAAAGAGAAAATTTCAGTAGGTTAAATCTGTTATTAATGTTAATATTTTGTATAAGGAAGGAGCGTTTCCTATTTGTACAAACACAAACTTAATACAATAATAATTACAAGCATTTTTATTCTCATCATTGGTGTATTAGCTATTAACTTGATTGTTAAAAATCATCAGGAAAATAACCTTATTATTGAGAAATGTTTTGATCATTTCGAGAAGGTTGAGTCGGTAGTAATTAAGAAGGATAGTTTCTGGTCTCCAGTTACTTGTGAAAAAAAATAGATATATTACCTCAATAATCAGTGGGTAAGAAACTATAGAAAAGGATTCAATCAGCATTCTTCCAAAAAAAAGCCTGTGCACTGAAGCACAAGCTTTTTTTACTAACTAATTTATTTACGGATTGTTTTTAGAGCAGTAGACCATGGAATTACTTGGTCTAGCATTTGGTTAACAGAATCTGCTTGCACTTCTTTCGGTTTAAATTCTGTGCCGTTTTCAAAATCAGTGAACAAGGACAATGCTGGATGAACACGAACATCTGCAACTAGCAGCTCACCTAAAATGCCGCGTAAATGTTCTGCAGCGCGTGCTCCTCCGACTGAGCCGTACGATATAATTCCTGCTGCTTTGTTATTCCATTCATCACGCAGGAAGTCTAAAGCATTTTTTAAAGCACCTGTAATGGAGTGGTTGTATTCCTGCACAATAAACACGAATCCATCTTGTTTAGCAATAATTTCTGACCATGCTGCTGCACCTGATGCGTCTGCTCCTGGCTCACCAAGGAATGGCAATTTATAATCTGCAATATCAATGATTGTGTAGTTTGCGTCACCGCGTTTGTCTGCTAGTTCTTTTACCCATGCTCCTACTTGTGGACTTACACGTCCCTCACGAGTTGATCCTAATACGATTCCAATATTTAATTTTTCCATTTTTACTACCTCCTCTTGTTTTGTTCCAAATAATTTATTGAAAAAACCCATGTTCATTCCCCTTTTATTACAAGTATTCTTTGTCTATTTCTAAATTGCTGCGAACAGTGTTAATCGGGCGGACAAGCTTCTCAATCTCTTCCCGTTTTGATTCAAAAAATGGTGGCAGTGATAATTTTTCGCCTAGTGTTTCATATGGCTCATCCCCCATAAACCCAGGCCCATCTGTTGCTAGTTCGAATAATATTTGTGGTGCAACATTAGAGTACAGTGATCCGAAGTAGTAACGCTCTACAAACCCGGAGTTTGGCAACTTAAAGCTTGCTAAACGGCTTTGCCACTGATCTAATTCTTTGCGATCGGCAACGCGGAAGGCAGCATGGTGAACAGTACCGAAGCCTTGTCTTGCTTGTGGAAGGGTATTATTGAATTCCACAATAACTTGTGCTCCGTTGCCGCCTTCTCCCATTTCAAACAGATGGAAGGAGCCTTCCTGAGCTGCTTCTCTCATTAAAAATACTTTTTCTAACACTTCTTTGAAATAATCAAAGTAAGAGGTGCGAACAAAGATTGGGCCAAGTCCAGTAATAGCATTTTCCAATGGAACTGGACCATTTTGCCAAGGTGTACCTGCTGCAACCCCTTCATTCTGTTCATCTGAAATCAACTGATATTGCTGGTCATCAAAATCAGCAAATGAAAGTATCTTTTTCCCAAATTGTTCTTGAATACCTTTATGCTTCACATCGTATTTGTCAAAACGTTTCACCCAATACTCAAGAGCTGCATCTGTCGGCACGCGGAAGGAGGTTTTGGAAATCTCGTTTGTGCCATGCACTCCCTTTGGAATACCAGGGAAATCAAAGAATGTCATATCTGTCCCAGGACTTCCAACATCATCAGTAAAGTATAAATGATATGTTTGAATGTCATCTTGATTGACTGTTTTTTTCACGAGACGCAATCCTAAAACGTATGTGAAAAATTCATAAATTTTTTCAGCGCTGCTAGTTATAGCGGTAATGTGATGAAGTCCTTTTAACTCATTCATGTAAGTTATCCTCCTATTTTTTATCTCGATTTCGAGATATGAGCGAAAAAAATATAAATACCTTTAATTAAAATATCTCTAATTCGTGATAATTATAACATTAACTTTTATTACGGTCAATACTAGTGTACCTCTAAATTTTCATTATAAACTTAATGCAAATGCTCCTGGACCAATTAATGCAAGTCCTATTGCCACAACTATTAGCATTAGGTTATATTCAAACCCGCCACCACCAGCAGCGAAGCCTTTAGAACCATGCACCTTTACAATTGCTCCTGCCATAATAATGGTTATAATAACTGCTGCTACAGGTAAAAACAAACCGAGAATCATTAAAATCCCACTTACAAATTCGCCCAGACCGCTTAAAAACGCTGCCGGAATACCTGGCTTTACACCGATTGACTCAAACCATCCGCCTGTTCCTTTAATACCATGTCCTCCAAATAAGCCAAACAGCTTCTGAGATCCATAATATAAAAACACAATTCCAACCATTATTCTAATTATAAGCAAACCTACATCTTCCATTACTATCTTCTCCTTTTTTATTCCATTTTATTTTACGAATGCTATCTAAAAACCTGGCGGGTGAAGCCATTGAAAATGGCTTCTGCCCTGTTAATCAAGTGGTCTTACTTCTATCGGAATAAGCACTTTTTCAAGCTGTGCTCTATGCTGCTCGTATTGAGCTGGCAGCTTTAAACTCTCTCCCATTGTTTGTTGAGATTCATCATGCGCAAATCCTGGAGGATCTGTTGCAATCTCGAATAAAATTTCTCCGTGTTCTTTAAAGTAAATGGCATTAAAGTAGTTTCTGTCACGAACAGCTGTTACTCCATAACCATTGTCTGCAATATATTCCTGCCAATCTAAGTGGTCTGCGTCATCAATAGCACGCCATGCAATATGGTGGACTGTTCCGACTCCCATCTGACCGCGGCCAATAGATGTTAATTTCAGATCGATGATATTACCAATATCAGCTGTTGCACGGTAGCGGGCAAAATCTCCTTCTTTGCCGACTAATTCAAGACCCATCACATTTTCCAGCAAGTCAGCCGTTTTTTCTGGCTGTGCGGATAATAAAGTAGCTCCAGCAAAACCTTTTATTGCGACTTCTGGAGTCACGCCACCAAAAGTCCATGTGTTTGTTTCTCCGTCTGCTCTTTCGACTATTTCTAGATGAAGACCATGTGGGTCATCGAATTCAAGATACTGTTCTCCAAATCTCTCCATTTTAGTAAATGGTATTTGGAAACTCTCCAGCCTTTTTTCCCAGAATGCCATTGCTCCTGCTGGCACTGCATACGCAGTAACACCAACTTGCCCATCTCCGATTACTCCTTGTTTTGCTCCGGCCCATGGAAAGAAGGTGATGATGGTACCAGGTTTTCCTCCTTCATTACCAAAGTATAGATGATATGTTCCTGGATCATCGAAGTTGACTGTTTGCTTTACTAATCTTAAGCCTAGAACCCCTGCATAAAAGTCTACATTTTCTTGTGGATGGCCGACAATTGCTGTAATGTGGTGAATTCCCATTGTTTTTTTGCTCATTATTTCTTCCTCCGCTTCATTAATTCATAATCTTTAGCATTTTCCATTTCATTGTTTACTTACACTTGTAATTGCATCCACTGTTAAGTGAATTTATTTCGAATTCGAGATATTTAACAAAAATAAAAGCAAAAACTTTTTTGTTTATCTTGATTTAAGATATCTTGAATATGAGATAATAATAAAACAAATATTAGTAAGTGTCAATACAAAAAAAAACTTTTTTAAGGATTAATCAAAATAAACTGGCTCATTAGCGTTATAATGATGTTTAAAAGCTATCTGGATTTGTGCTTCTGTATTTCTTGGCAGAGATAAAGGCGGCAACGCATCCTCCGCAAAAAATTGAACTTCACTTGTTTCTATTCCAACCTCAGCATTTCCGCCAATAATTTTACAGTTTATTAGTATCTTATATACATGTGAAGGAGACGGTGGATGGCCATGAAATTTCTTATCAAACACAGCCATTAATTTTGTTGCTTTCACATCAAACCCCGATTCCTCTTTCACTTCTTTAACAGCCACTTCACTTGGTGACAGTCCAATATCTCCCCAGCCGCCAGGTAGCGCCCATTTACCGTCAGTCTTTTCTTTCACCAATAAGATTCTGTTATTTTTAAACACAGCTGCTCTAATATCTACCTTTGGGGTGGCATACCCTGTTTCATTGGCAAACAAGTCTTTAATAATAGTGGAATCCACCTCTGTATGCATAGCCATTATCTCTACACTTATTTTACGGATTGCTTCGAACCTTTCTATATCATATACATCCTTTGAATACGATAAGCCTGCTTGGGAAATCGCTTGTAGTTGCTTCGACCATTCCAGCCATTTAGGTTCCATTTACTTACCCCCTTATACTCTTATTAAATATGTAGTCATTTCCTTAATGATATTTTTACCAGCACTAACGAAGCTGTAAACATGACAGAAGGAAATTTGGCTGTTATTAGCTGTTTTATAGCTGCCGTTAGCGGCGGCCGTACTGCCATGTGTAATAATATGATGGATTCCGACTTCCACTATGTTATCAGTGCAATTTTTATTGAAGCTATCTAATACTTCTTTTTTTCCACAAATTCTGTCACTCCCTGCTATTGTCCAAATAATATCAGCAGCGAAAGTTGCTTCCAGCTCAAAAATGTCTTTTTTTGCGGAAGCTATAAGATGATTTTGGATAAAAAGCTTCTTAGGGGAGTTCCCACAATCTTTTGCACTCACTACTTTCATGCTACCCCCCCTTATTAATTAAATGCCCCAGAACTATACTTATCCACCAACAATGACTGAATATATTCTCTGCATTCAGCAGACAAAAATGATCTTTTGGCATGTATAAGATCTCCGTACGGCATAGCTCCGACAAATTTCACCTCGCCGGCAAAGTTTTTCTCTAAGTTAGCATCAAAACCTGCTAACTTTACAAATATAGTTTGCTGACCTGTCTTTTCAAAGTCTATTATGGTCAGCTCATGATGACGTGCTTGTGACATTTGTTACCCCCTGATTGAAATTACTCCTATATGTTCATTTTATAAAAAGGCTATATCCACATTATTATGTTCAGGCGCGGGATGCAAGCAAAAATAACAAATTTCTTGGTTTTAATCCTTCGCAGCTTATGTAATATTCCACATTTTGTATTTTTTGATAGATTTTAATAAAATTTATAGTTTGCCGGCAAAAAATCAAAGAGCCTTTTACACACAAAAGGCTCTTTTCATGGAGATAAATTTATCCTTCTATTTGAGTTTTCACTCGTCTTGGTTTCAGCTTAATATTCACAAAACAGATACTGATGATGATACAGATAAGTCCAAGCACAAGCTTGAAAGTAATCGATTCATTTAAAACGATAGAGCTGCAAAAAATCGCAATCAGCGGGATGAGAAAGGTGTAGGAACCTACTTTGCTTGCTTCTCCAGAGCCTACTAGGGTGAAGTAAGTAAGCAAGCCACCCAAAGGCGATGACAAAGATGGAAATGAACAGCAAATTAGCAATAAACGGCATTTGCCACTCAATACTTGACCAGCTTTCTATGCTTGAACCTACACCTAACAGGAAAAGCCCTCCAATGAGGAGCTGCATTGTGACCATCCAAATAGAATCAACAGAACTACCTGTCTTCTTAACAAATACAGTTCCTAATCCCCAGCCAATTGCTGAACCAAGCGCAAGTAGAATACCAAGCATAGAGATATCACCTGTTAACCCGCCAGTACTGATAATGGCAACACCAGCAAAGCCAAGTATCAAGCCGATGATTTTCCACCCGTACATAGACTCTCCAAGCCAAATCCATGAGAATATTCCCAGCAGAACTGGTTCAATAAAGACGATGCTTGAAAATAATCCAGCTGGCATATAGCCTAAGCCTACTGTTTGAAATCCGTAAAATATGATGATGTTTAATATTGCAGAAATTACGTATAAGTGCCATGTTTCTTTAAATCTTAATTGCTTTATTCTTGGCAATGCAAACACAAGCAATATCAATCCTCCAAGTACTGTTCTAATTCCTGCAAACAGCAATGGAGGTGTGTAGCTAAGCGCCATTTTAGATAACGGCCAGTTGACTCCCCAGACAATAACGAGAAAAGTCAGAAGCAATACTGTTCTTGTTCGAGATATTTTATTCATCGGTTTAACCTCTCCCCTATGTTTAAAAGCAGTATTTCTCCCATGAAAAGAGTATCTCAAACGTGTTCAGACTACAAATAATACGCTCTATTGTGATTTTTACACAGGCTGTTTTGTCTTTAGTTCAACTTGCTGCTTCCTTTTTGCTTTTCCTATCTTATCTGTGTTCATACTTGCGGTCAACACGCCACAAAGCACAAGTAATGCCCCTACATATCCTTGCAGGCCGATATTTTCCTGGAGAAAAACAAAGGCAAACACGGCTGCAAAAATCGGCTCCAGCGCAAATAAAAAACCTGTCATTTCAGGTGTAGTATGCTTTTGCGCAATCGGCTGCATTACAAAACCATATGCAGAACAAATCAGCGCTAAACCGAGAATTGCCAACCAATCCATCCCCGCTTGAGGCAGCGTGAGATTATCAAATAGGAATATCCCGCTAATCGCAGCATAAATGGCCGCAAAACCAAGCTGATACACACCGAGCTTTAATGGATCTGCTACCTTTATAAAGCGGTTTGTCACGATAATATGCACTGCATAAAAAAGTGCTCCAGCTAAACAGTAGAGAGCTCCAGCTGACAAGGCAAAGTCATCGCCTAATGACAGAAGCGAAAGTCCGATAGACACAATGATAACTCCTAAAGTAATCTTTGTACTTGGCCATTTCCGATTAATAATTGCTTGCAAAACAGGAACTAAAATCACTGTTGTGCTAGTCAGGAAACCTGCAGTGGATGCGGTGGTGCTTTTCATTCCAATTGAAAGAAACATAAAAATTCCTAATAAAAGCAATCCTGTAATCATACTATTTTTCAATGTCTTCCTATCTATTGGAAAAATCCGTTTTGAAAACAATAAAGCCATTACGATAAATGCAATCCCAAATCGCAGGGACACCATTGTCATAGGTGATACGGTATCAGCCAAAAGCTTCATAAAAATATATGAAGTTCCCCATCCCATCGAGACAGTAGCTAAAATCAAATTTGCCTTTTTTTGTGTCATAGTGCCTAAGCCCTTCCCTCTACTTATATTCTTCTGGATTTATATTAGCAACTGTATTTACATTAGTAAAACGAATATTTATAATTTAACCATTAGAAACCCTAATGCTTTAGGAGGGATGGAAATGAATCCATATTACGCCTTTATCAAAGCGATTGAAACAGGCAGTTTTACGAAAGCTGCCGAACAGCTTGGCTATACGCAATCAGCCGTCAGTCAAATGATACATACACTTGAAAAAGAGCTTTCATCTACATTAATCATACGATCTCGAACAGGGATAACACTGACCCCTGACGGAGAAGAACTTCTCCCATTCATCAGGAAAATATATAATTCTCATCGAGAGCTGATTGAGAGACGAAAAGAAATGGAAGGTCTTGAAAGCGGGCTTATACGGATTGGCACCTTTTCGAGTGTCTCCAGCCAGTGGCTACCAAGACTAATGAAGGATTTTAAAGAGAATTATCCAGCTGTTCATTTTGAACTGCATCAAGGAGATTATACGGACATCGCCAATTGGATTAAAGAAGGAAGTGTCGATTTTGGCTTTGTAAATCCATATGGAATAACAAATCTGACAATAATCAGATTACAAGCTGATGATATGCTTGCTGTCTTGCCAGTAGATCATCCATTGGCAAGCCTTGATCGTATTCCCCTCCACAGCTTGACCGAAGATCCCTTCATTCTGTTAGAGGAAGGTGAAGTCAGTGAAGCTTTGACTACTTTTGAGCAACACCGTTTTGAACCAAATATTCACTACCACGTACATGATGACTATACGATTATGTCCATGATAGAACAGGGACTTGGCATTTCTATTTTGCCTGGTCTTGTGCTCCAAAGATGCCCTTACCGCATCAGCACAAAACCACTCATCCCTTCTGTTGTACGCACCATCAGCCTTGCATACAAAGACAAACGAGTACTGCCGATTGCCTGCAGGCATTTTATTGATTTTGTATTAGAGAGATATCGGGAGCCTAAAGTCATTAAAAAATAGAATTAAAAACAGAGACAATTTGAAGAATTGTCTCTGTTTTAGTTCATAGAATAGTAAACTTATTTAATCCCTTGCTGAATCGCTTTCCAAAAGCTTGTTGATTCATGGCCAAGTGCATAGACTGATACACCGCCAAGTTTATATTTTTTTACGAGTTTTGTTTTCTTCTCAATGGTTAATACATTTTCATACCAGACAACATGCTTTTGCTTCTGATTATCATTATAAGTAAAAAATACAGACGCTGTCACTTTATCATATGTAGGTTTTACTTTATGTTTTTTCAAAAGCTCCTGAATATAATCCCACTGCACTAGTTTATTTTGTGCAGAGTCATCCAGATTCCAATCATATCCATACGCTGGAATCCCCATAAGTATTTTCTTTGATTTTATATTTTTTATTGAATAGTCCAATGTATCCTGTAACCAATCTCTACTTGCTATAGAGCCAGAATCTCCCCAAGAACCATGTTCATCATACGTCATCACTTGAACATAATCGGCATATTTGCCAATTTGTTTGTAATCATACGGCCAAGTCCAATCATTCTTCTTATCATCGGATGATTTTGCCGGCACAGATACCATTGTTTTCACTTTTTCTTTATGCAGAGCGGAGGAGGCTGCTTTAATAAGATTAGAATAGTTTGAACGATCAATTGGGTTAATTGCTTCAAAATCGATATTAACTCCGCTATATCCATTTTCCTTCGATAAGCTTATCAGTTGTTTTATAAATCTATTCTTTGCTTCCTTATCCGTCATAACTATATGTGCTAACTCTGCATCAAAATCAGTTTCCCCAAAGTTAGAAATAACTGCATATGTTTTTATCTGCTTCTTTTTTGCATACCCCAGTTCATTTTCTGGTGTCGCTCCTACTATATAGCCATTTTCATTAAATGAAAAAGTATCTGTCGCTATCGTGTTTATATATTTATGAAAGGATGTCAGTGATTTATAAGAATCATTATCTCCAGTTGTATAGCCAAGGATCATTTCCTTATCTCCTTTAGCTTTAGCATTATTATAAATATAGGCACTAGCCACCATTGCTGAAACAGCGAAAATAATTATAAATATCCACGTTTTTTTCAAGTTTTTTCCTCCATTACTGCTTACATTATCCGAATAGTAATATTTTACCGTAAGATGTTAGGTTGGGGCTTATATGAAAGTAAAAAAAGAGGTTTTATCCATTTACATATCCTAATAGTTAAAGGTCATCAGGGAATTCTGATGACCTTTAACTATTAAAATATCCAATTATAGCACGGTTTTTCAGTTTTATTATTATCTCCTAGTAAAGGAAGAATTGTCAGCATATTCGCTAGAGCGACAGCATCCATGGAAAATACTTGGTAATACACAGATCAATCATTTCAGCTAGTCGGATTACTATAGAAAATATTAGCTGTTAAACTGTCCATTCATATTGAATATCAGGTAGATTCTCTTCATTTTCATGTCCTCTGCCAATGATCCTAAAACCATTCTTCTCATAAAAACGTTGTGCGTTTACATTAACTTCAAATGTATATAATGATAATTTCCCACTGGATTGTTCTTTTGCCTTGTCTAATAATGTTTGACCTATCCCGATTCCTTGATAGTCCAGATGGATATAAAGCTGGCTTATTTCCCTATCATTATAGGCAATCATTCCAACGATTTTGTTATCGGCTATCGCCAATTCTATTTTATATTTGTCAGGCAATATATCATTTAAAAAGGTAATCTGGTTTTCCATACTATGAACTTCTTTTTGACCAATAGCTTTTTCCTTGCTGTCTCTCCACATCTTGACCGTCTGGTCAGTATACATAGGATGGTAAGGGCTTATGATGTAGTTGTGTCGGGCCATACTACGATACCTCTTCTCTCCGTTTCTATTTCCTCTTCCCATATTGTTTTTTGAGGAGATACTTATTTTAACGAGTTATTTTTCCATTACTGCAAAATAGTTTTCTTCATTATCTGCAAAGTTAAATACTCGGCCAGATGGCATATTTACAATCTCGCCAACTGTTATTTTTTTGTTTACTAACTCACTGTATAATTGATCAAGATTGTCTGTGAAAAACATTAAAGATGGTGTAGCAAGATTTAATCCTGGCGACATTTTAGCAACGAATTCTTTATTATGCAAAATGATGCTCGTTTCCGCTCCTTCTTTTGGAGCAATTTCAATCCATCTCATTCCTTGATTGTTGTTTTCTTCAGAGATTACAGCAAACCCTAATTTTTCTGTCCAGAAGTTCACTGCCTCATCTTGGTTATGAACATATAACATAATTTGACCGACTCTACTAAACATTTACCTTTCACTCCTTTTAAAAGACTGTGTTTATAAACTAATATTCTTTTTTATAGAGTAAAAATCCTTCATTAACCTTTCCTGATAAAAAGGCTTCCCAACTCTGGAAAGCCCCAATACGTTACCGTATAAATTTATTTGATGTTACCCTTTCTTTATTCCAAAGTAATCTCAACATCTCCATCATTTGATTGAACGGTTAGCGTATCCTCTCCATTTACGGATTTAGACGCTTTGGAGACTATTTCTGTTCCATTAATAGTAATATCACCAAAATCATTGTCGATATCATAACTCAATTCTGATTCCTTGTTTGCTAATGCCAAGTTAATATCGCCAAATTTAGAATCTATGATTGATTGACCTAATAATTTACCTTTTATGTTGATATCGCCGTCTTTACTTTCGAGCTTAATGTCATGACTTGTAAAATCGCTTAAGTTAGTATCGCCAAACTGGTTAATCACACTTGCATTTTCTGTAATATCAATTTTACTCAACTCGGCATCTCCATCATTTATTTGGATAGCTAATTGGGCTGCTTCAATATTCGAAGCGGTAATATCGCCAAATTTGTTTTCAATCGCTAATTTATTTGATTTAACATTCTTTATTACGACATCACTATCATTAGATGCAATCTTAAAATTATTTGTAGTCACTCCATTAATGTTTGTATCTCCAAATTTACTAACAATATAAACGTCGTCAAACTCTGTACTTTCAGGAATATAAACTTTGATCTTCGTTTGTTGGATGGCCCCAGAAAAATTCATACTAAATGTAATTGCTGGAAAAGCTGTTTTATCGTTAATAATTAGTGTGTTATTTTTAATTTGATGGGTTATTTCACTGCCTTCCATTCTGTCTATTTCCAGTTTGTACTCATTAGAAGGAATTATCTCAATATCAGCATCAGCCAGATCAACTTCAAGATTTTTAAATTCATTTAATACCCATTCCTCATGCTTTCTATCTTCTAGTCCAACTGCTTTTAAGCCAGTTTCTGTTTTTATAATCGATAATTTTGCACCAGAGAAAAAGCCAATAGCAGCAAGAAGGATGCCGAGCACAATTAATCCGCTGGCAATTATCGTAATCCGTCTTACAGGTTGTTTCATTTATATTTCCTCCTTGCGTTTCATGCTAAATGTATCGAGCAGTTTTTTTAGTAATTTAACAATACTCGCGCTTACCTTTTTGGAGAATTGGACAAATGGTGAAAATAAGAGTAAGCCAATTCCCAATGCAATAATGCCTATTCCTATAAAGAAAATAGCTGTTTGCCAATCTTGCAGAATAACTGCAGCGCCAGAAATAATGCTGAATAGGCCACAAATAGGTAAGCCTATGATAAAAATGAAAAAAGTAAGAATGGTAACACCGCATACTAAAATTAATGTTACTGCTAAGCAAATGATGAATAGTGCCAATGGCAAAGCTATGGGAGAAGCTACAGTAGCCAGGATGATAAACCAAATGGCGGAGAAATTCTTCTTGGTAGTGTTTTTATGAGTATCCAAGTCCTTAGTGGCATAATCTGCAAGAATTTGGGATGCAACAAATGCTGGAGAACCTAAGCTAGCAATCACTGCTTGGGAATTTTCTGCGCCAGCCTCCTCAAAATATTGATGATAATATTCTATTGCCTCATTTACCTCCTCATCTGGCAATTTCTTAATCTTCAATCGGAGCTTTTTTAAATACTCTTCTTTAGTCATCTTTTATACCTCCTAATAGGACAGAATCAATTTTTTGCTTATGCTCCAACCATTCTTGAATAAGTTCTTGGTACTTTTCAATCCCACTATCTGTAATTCGGTAATATCGCCGATTTCTGCCTTGATATGGTTGATCATATGTTGTTAAGTAATCTTTCTTTTGAAGCCTGCGCAGTACAGGATAAAGTGTTGATTCGGAAATATCCATAATCTCACGCACTTGCTGTGTAAGGGAATAACCATATGCATCACTCTTAGCCAAGACTGCAAGAACACAGGCATCAAGTAACGAGGAACCAAGCTGAAAAGACATTTAAATGGAACACCTCCCATGTTCGTTTATAATATTATACGGCGTATAGTATTAGGATAATCATATTATACGGCGTATAGTATAAGAACGTCAAGAACCATTTCTGGATTTTTCTGGATAAATAGTAATCAATCGTTTCCTTTCTGCCACAATTGTAAAATTCATTCCCCTCTTGTCATAAAATGAATTATTTATTATGTTGACAATGATAATCATTATCACTTATAGTTAATAACAAATGAAAATTATTCTCATTTAAGAGGTGGACAGAATGAAAGTATTAATTGGATATGTAAGTTTGACGAGCAATACAGAGGATATAACTACTGTTATTAAAAATAAATTAGAATCTTTAAATTGTGACATAGACGTAGAGGAATTAGATTTAATTCCTCTTGAAAATTTATCATCATATGATCTCGTTCTTTTCGGAAGCTATACTTGGGGAGATGGGGATTTACCATACGAACTGGAGGATATGTATGATGAGCTATGTGAAATGGATTTACATGGAATGTCCTTCGGTATTTTTGGCTCTGGAGATACTTTTTATCCTGCCTTCTGTCAAGCTGTAGATACTTTGGCAGACAAAGTTAAAGAAAGAGGCGGAGAAGTATTTACCACTAGATTAAAAATCGAATTTAGTCCTGATAGTGAGGAGGAAATACAGGAATGTGAGCAATTTGCTCTTGGTGCATATGAATGGGTAAAGGAAAAGGACACTAGTCATGCACGCTAATGGAGCGACCGCTGTTGTCTCCCCTGCCCCACATGAATTTTTAGTCTCCATTAAGGGGCATGGAATCTTCTCGTATAAACATAATAAATCGAAGCTAATGATTCCATTACAAGAATCCATTTACCAGCTGAAAAGAATTGGTGAGTATATTATGGGAGTTGGTGACAAAGGCAGATATATTAAGCTTCATTTGAAAACCGGAAGATGGCGCACCTCTTCCTTCCCAACTAGTCAACGCCTGTGGAATATCGTCGGCAATGACAGCGGCTTAGTTATTACACATGCTGGCACACAATTACTAGTATCCTATGATTTCGGACAAAAATGGAATGTGATTTCGCTTTTTAAAGAACTATCCGTTAGACCAGTTATTCGCTCCTTAACATTATTTGCTGATGAAATATACATTGGAACACAAATACATAAACAAAATGGCGGTCTGTGGAAATATTCGTTATCTACCAAGGTGCTAGAAGCTTTACTTTATGAACAAGAAAAAATGGTGTCATCCATTCACGTAGATCCCACTTACCTATGGATGACAACTGGCGCATGCCAGACAAATAAAGGTACCATCTCTTTTCGAAAACATGGGGAAACCATCTGGCATTCTCTTACTTCTCAAATAGAAGAGCGTGCTTTTTTACATATGGTTCATGCTGATGATAATATGTATGTTTGTTCCAGCAAGGACGAATATGGCTATTCCCGAATCTATCAATACGATTTTTCGCACATGAGTTTAGTGCCAGTTGAAACGATAAAAGGTCATTGTTTTTCGGCAGCTGTAAGTGCAGGAGACTTATTTTTAGCTGGTGGAGAGGAGTGCAAGTGGATACAAGAAAGCTTCAAGGCAAAGAAGGTACTTCATTAATTTGGAGTTAAAGACAAAAAAGTCTATAGAATATATATCTATAGACTTTTACTAATTAATATTTTTGTAATCTTTTTAAGATGCCTCTTCAAATTGGCTATTATATAGTTCTGCATAGAAGCCGTCTTGGCTGATTAATTCTTGATGGTTACCAGCTTCGATAATATCGCCATCTTTCATTACTAAAATCAAATCGGCATTTTTTATCGTAGACAATCTGTGCGCGATAACAAAGGATGTTTTTCCTTCCGTTAGTTTATCCATTGCTTGCTGGATAAGCACCTCTGTGCGCGTATCGACTGAGCTTGTTGCTTCATCGAGAATAAGTAATGGCGCCATTTTCACCATAGCCCGGGCAATGGTAATCAGCTGCTTTTGTCCTGCAGATAAACTTGACTTGTCATTTAAAATCGTATCATATTTATCAGGCAATGTTTTAATAAAGTGATCTAGCCCTACTGCTTTGCAGGCTGCTTCTACCTCTTGATTTGATACATCATCCCTTGAATAAACAATATTATCGCGAATAGACCCCTCAAACACCCATGTATCTTGAAGCACCATACAGAACAGATCATGCAAACACTCTCTTGTCATTTGATTAGTCGAAATGCCGTCAATCGTGATTTCTCCGCCATTTAATTCATAAAATCGCATCAGTAAGTTGATTAGCGTTGTTTTTCCCGCACCTGTTGGCCCTACAATAGCAACTTTTTGCCCTGCTGCCACCTTTACAGAAAAATCCTTAATAATTAACTTATCTTCGTCATAACCAAATTGCACATGCTTAAATTCCACATTTCCATTAACATTTTCTAACTTTTCTAATTTGTTGCTTTCTTTCGCAAGCTCTTCCTCTCCTAAAAATTCAAAGACTCGTCCACTCGCTGCCGCAGTAGACTGTAAATTAGTGGCTGCTTGGGCCAGCTGTTGAAGCGGTTGTGTAAATAGCCGAATATAAAGCATAAACGCAACAATTACACCAAAGGAGATCGTGCCATTTACTGCAAGGGCAGCCCCAACAATACAAACGACTACATATCCAAAGTTTCCGATGAACATCATGAGTGGCATCATAAGACCTGACATGAATTGAGATTTCCATGCACTATCATATAATCTTGTGTTAATGACAGAAAAATCATTCTGCGCTTGTTTTTCGCCATTATATGCCTTTACCACATTATGCCCTGAATAAGTCTCCTCAATATGACCATTGAGCTTACCTAGGTCTGCTTGCTGCTGTGCAAAGTAGGTTTGAGATTTTGATATGATAAAGACCATCAATACAAACCCAACTACGGTTGAAAGCACAGCTGAAATTGCCATAATCCAGTTTGTGTAAAACATCATAATTAATGATCCTACAAACATAGTAATGGCTGTAATTAAACCACTGATGCTTTGGTTCATCGTTTGACCGACCATATCTACATCATTAGTTACTCTGCTTAACACATCTCCTGTTGTAGTCGAATCAAAATACTTCAAGGGAAGACGATTTATTTTCTCGGAAATATCATGTCTTAATTGCTTAGAAACTCTTTGTGTAACAGTCGCCATAATATAGCCTTGGATATAGTTGAAAATGAATCCTACGCCATACAAAAACACAAGTAAAATAGCAACATCGAAAACAGCGTCCATATCAATACTGCCCACTAAACCTTCTGTGATAAGATCTGTCATCTTGCTTAGCTGATTAGGGCCAACGATACTAAAGATGGCAGCCGCCATAGCAAGAATTAAGGCAATAATTATTGCTGGGAAGTAAGCCTTCGAATACGAGGCAAGCTCATTTAGGCTTTTTATATTCATGCCTTTTTGCGTGCTCTGAATGTTAGCATCTTTTGGTTGTTTATCTGGTTCCATGTTTGTATGCTCTTGACCAGCTTGACTTTTTTCATCCAATTTCAAGCTCCTCCTTTGACAATTGTGAATAAGCAATTTCTTGGTATACATCACATGTCTGCATTAATTCATCGTGTCTGCCAATTCCTACTATTTTGCCTTCATCTAGGACAAGAATGCGATCCGCGTCTTTGATTGTACCGATTCTCTGCGCAATAATAATGGAAGTAGCATCCTTAATTTCCTGCTTTAACTTAGAACGGAGGACACGGTCTGTTTTATAATCTAAAGCAGAAAAGGAATCATCGAATAGATAAATTTCAGGCAATTTATAGATGGCACGTGCAATGGATAGTCTTTGCTTCTGACCACCTGAGAGATTGGTACCACCTTGTGAAATAGCTGCCTCGTATTGCTGATCCATTTTTTCAATAAAGTCTTTTCCTTGCGCTATCTCTACGGCTCTCTTTATTTCGCTTTCAGCTTTTGTGCTTTTGTCTGCTTCACCAAAAGCAATATTGGAAGAAACGGACCCGCTGAACATAACCGCCTTTTGGGATACATAGCCTAATTTATCTCTTAACGATTCTAAATTATATTCTTTTACATTAAGACCATCCACAAGAATTTCGCCTTCTGTTGCTTCCATAAAACGAGGAATCAAGTTAACAAGGGTACTCTTTCCGCTGCCTGTAGAACCGATAATAGCAAGCGTTTCTCCCTTAGACGCTTTGAAACTTACATTCTGTAAAACATATTCAGATGCCCCAGGGTATTTAAAGCTGACATTTCGAAATTCAATTTCTGCTTCTGTAGTTCCTTCTGTTGCTGTTCCATCCTTAATGCTGACTTCCGTATCGAGAACTTCATTTATCCTCTTTGCAGAAACAGCTGCACGAGGCAGCAAAACAAAAGTAATGGAAACCATCATAAATGCCATAATTATCTGCATCGCATAAGAAGAAAATACGACCATATCAGAGAATATCGTCAGTTTATTTGTCATTGGCGCATCATTTATTAATACGGCGCCAATCCAATAAATCGCAAGACTGATTCCGGACATAATAAGCGAAATTGTCGGCATTAATATGGCCATCGTTCTCGTTGTAAACAGGTTTGTGTCTGTTAAATCGTTGTTCGCTTTTTCAAATTTACTTTGATGGAACTTAGTAGAATTGTAGGCATGAACAACACGTATTCCCGTTAAATTTTCTCTTGTAACCATGTTTAAATTATCTGTTAATGTTTGAATAACTTTGAATTTAGGTAATGCGATTAAAACTATGATAGCAATTAACACCAATAGTACGAACACAGCGACTCCAGTCGCGGCAGTCCACTGCCAAGATTTCCCCATAATCTTTAAAATAGCCCAAACCGCAAGTATCGGGGCTTTCAAAACAACTTGCAACCCAAGTATGATGAGCATTTGAACCTGCATAATATCATTTGTGGAACGAGTAATTAAACTTGCCGTAGAAAAACTAGAAAGCTCCTGCATCGAGAAGGATAAGGTTTTATCAAACACCATTCCCCTTAATCTGTTTGAAAATCTCGCTGCTACTTTTGCGGCAAAATACACAGTGATGATGGAAGCGGCCATACTTCCCACCGCACACAGCAGCATAAATCCGCCTTGGGAAAGAACATCACTAATTTCACTTCCCTCTGTTTGAACAAGCCTAGTAATTTCCGACATATAATCCGGAAGCTTCAGATCAAGCCAGACTTGCATAACAATGAATACTAACGCACATGTAATTAACAGCCAATCTTTTCTTTGAAAGTGGCTAAATATTTTTAACATTGCTGAAATCCTCCCTTTGCATAAAACCTGCTCCTTTTGTCCATTTCAAAGTCTTGTTAGGTGTTAGTTCATTTCTGATTCCGAACCTTTTAATGCTTCAACATAATGTGCTTATTCACCAGCCAAAACACAAGTAAATTTTTTACAGTAGTAACAATTTGCAAACTACATCGCACAGGATATATCGTATAATATGCATCTTATACGATATAATTTCGATTGTCAATTTTTAATAAAAGGATGTATTTTCATTAAAAAAACGGAAACTCTTCCGTTTCCGTTTCCATCTTATAAAATAGGCGCTAAAAGCCTTGATATAGCTTCTTTAAATTTTATGCTTAGTGGTCTTTCCTCATATCTTTCTATTGTTAAGTGGGAGCAGTTTTTTATATCCTCATGAAAGATATGTGCAAGCTCGTCTGCAATAGCTTTGTCATATACAGTTGCATTAACTTCGAAATTCAACTTAAAGCTTCTATTATCTATATTGGTCGTTCCAACAGACGATGTCTTTTGATCGACTACAATTGTCTTAGCATGCAAGAAGCCTTTCTCATACAAATAGATTTTAGCTCCATATGATAACAGTTCACCTGCAAATGCCCATGTGGCCCAATACACAAAGGGATGATCAGGCTTATTCGGAATCATAATACGCAAATCCACGCCAGATAAAAGGGCCATTTTACATGCGTCCATAAAACTCGCATCTGGAATAAAATACGGTGTCTGGATATAGATACTTTTCTTCGCAGACATAATAAGTCTTACATACATATTTTTTAAATGCTCTGTTTTTGAGTTTGGGCCGCTTGAAACAATTTGAACAGGACTGTTTCCGTTATGCTCCCCTTTTGTAAAGGAGAAATCCTCTCCAGCTACTTGCTCAGCTTTACTTGAATAAACCCAATCCAAGATAAATCTCGCCTGCACGTGATTAACCGCATTACCCGTAATTTTTAAGTGAGTGTCACGCCAATACCCAAACTTTTTTTTCATGCCCATATACTCATCACCAACATTAAATCCGCCTATATAAGCAATATTTCCGTCAATAATACAAAGCTTTCGATGGTTGCGATTGTTAATACGAAAGTTAATTAATCTTAGAAAAGAAGGAAAAAAAACTTCGACCTCTCCGCCATTCTTAATAATCTCTTGATAAAAAGAGGGTGATATTTTCTTCGAACCAATCGCATCAAAAAGCAAACGCACTTTAACTCCTTCCTTCGCTTTTTGAACTAATAAATCTCTTAGTTGTTTACCAAGATTATCAGGTTGAATAATATAGTATTGTATATTCACTTCTTCTTTTGCCTTCTTAATATCCTCAAAAAGCGAAGCAAATTTTTCCTGCCCAGTGGTAAAGATATTAATTTCATTATCAGTAGTTAAGAATGCATTAGAAGAGTTTAAATTCATATTAATTAAATCCGAATATTGATCCAGCATTTCATTATGCGAATAATGTTCTTTTACCGCTTCTAGCTCCCTATTAACAGCCATCTCAAAATCACTTTTTTCAAAATCAGTTAACTTATAAAAATTCTCTTTTCTCACTTGGCGGCCTAAGAAAATATAAATAAGAAAACCTACGACCGGAACAGTAAACAGTATTAATAACCAAGCCCATGTATAGCCAACATCCCTTCTTTCGAAAAAGATAACAGCAATACCAAGCGCTATATTTATAAAAGAAATTAACGAAATTAACAGCGTTATTATGTTGCTTGTTTCCATATATTCAGTATTATCCTTTCTCCTGCAATAATCATTAAAAGTTATCCATACAAAAAAACGCTATTCATGATGAAAAGCGATTATTTTAAGTATATTGCTACTTGTAAACTTATATGTATGAGGCTTGAATGCTAATTCACCTAAAGTCTTTCATAATGCCCACTACAAGTATTGTTAATAACATTACAATAGAAAATTATTGTTTATTTTCATGAGTAGGAAATAGCATTACATCAAAGGACTCATTATAGTTCATTCCTTCTGATGTCATTTTTTCTTTTACGGCTCCGACAAGCAGCTGCATTCCCTTCATAACGATTTCTTGTTCTTCGGCATTAAGCTGACTCAGCGCACCGGTTATCATTTCATTTAAATGGGTGTAATCCTTTTTGTTTATTCCATCTTCTGCACCCTTCGTTAATGTGATAACCACTGAGCGTTTATCTTTAGGATTGGGAGTTTTCTCAAGTATGCCTTTTCCGATAAGTCTTTCCACTATATCAGAAACAGAACTTTGGGTCATTTTTAAATTATGAGTTAATTGCTTAATACTTGAAGTTTTATTTGTCATTACTTCCGCAATAACCCTAATCTGCGGCACTGTAAATCCATAGCCCTCAGCTTCCTTCTGCATACTTTTTGCTATAAACCGCTGTAAAAAATCGATCGACTCTCGAAGATAATCAGCTCTTTCTAACATTTTTTCAATCCTCTCATTAACATCAGTTACGATACATCGTGTTAGATATATTTATTAAAATACATCTTACATGATGGATTTATTAATGTCAATTGCCTATCTATGGTATAACTCTTTTAAGCACATAGTATTACTTGTTTTTTTTATAATGAGAAATATAGCCAAATTTACTACTACTATTTGTTTAATTTACTCTTCAGCGTTTCCCCAAGTTTTATCTCATATTTCCCCCTTATTTTTGTGTATATGCAAAAAACAAGTCCATGCAGCCCAAACAATCGCTGCACAGACTTCTTAGTAGTCGTTTATCCATTAGTCTATCCACTGTACTACATCTTCCATAGCTCGGCGTGTTTTCGGACGGTCTGGATTTTCTGCGCGATAGCCAAAAGCAACCATAGCAGATACCGCAAGCTTGCCATTCTCCAACAAACCTTTTTCCTCCAAAAGCTGATTCACTTTTTCAGGACTAAAGCCTTCAATTGGACAAGAATCAATTCCGATTTGTGCCGCTGCTGTCATCATATTGCCAAGGGCGATATATGTTTGCTTGCTAGCCCAGTCAAACAATGCTCTATCGCTTTCCAACAGCTTCATACCCTCTTGAAAACTTTTGTACGCAGACTTCATCTTTTCAATTTTATCTTCCGGTATGTGCTTCACGTTTTTTTGCAGTTGCCATACATACTCAGAATCGTATCTTGCATCTGTCCGTGCAAGAATGATAACGAAATGACTAGCAGTCGGAAGCTGACCTTGTGCTCCCCATGCAACCTCCTTCAATCGCTCATGAAACTCCTTATTTTGCACGATAAGAAATTTCCATGGTTCATAACCAACAGAGCTTGGAGATAAACGACCAGTTTCTAGGATAAATGAAAAGTCCTCTTTAGAAATTTTCTTCGTAGGGTCAAATACCTTTGTAGCATGACGAAAGTTAAATGCATCTAAGATTTCCTGCTTTTTTGTTTCTTGACACTCCCACAGCTAAAGCAATGGGATTCTAAAGTGCTATTGCGTTCGCAATTCATTTCTGCTTTGAACTAGCCTTTAGTTAAGGGGTATGTCATTACCCCATCCTGTTACGTTCTATACACCTTTGGTGTATATGTACCTAAACAGGCGGTGTTGCTTTTACCACAACACTAGTTAGGATGCTTTTTTCTTTTTAGAAATACCACTTACACATTTTGATATATTAAGTCCAGCATTCACATCTGCATGGCTTTTATATCCACATTTTCCGCACTGAAATAGATGACGGTTTCTATTATTTTTATCAACATAACCACATTTACACATCTGCGATGTGTTATAAGGATTTACATATTGAACTTCCATGCCTTCCATCTTTGCTTTGTATTCAATGAAAGTTTGAAGTTGATATTGTGCCCAAGAATGTAGATTTCGACCTGCTTCTTTCTTTGATTTTGCTGTTTTTCTAATGCCTGTTAAATCTTCCATTCGTATTAGACGAACACCGTTCTCTAATGCGAAGTTTACGATTTTTCGGCTTATGACATGATTTAATTCCTTCATCCATTGCGATTCTTTGTTTTTAGATTTGCGAATCGCATCCAACTTTTTGTTCTGTCCAAGGACTCGTCTTTTCGAAGCATATTTCCTGCGAATAAATGCTGCCTCATTTCCTTTAAAAAACAACGAAGTTGTTCCAACCATAGCAACAGCAAGATAGTTTAACCCTACATCAATGCCCATTATTGGAGGTTTAATAGATTCAAATTTCGGTATTTTTGGTTCAAAAGAGATAGAAATGGAAACATACCAACGCCCCTTTTTCTCATACAACTCCGCTGCTCCTTGTTTTGCTTTCCCTTCCAAAACTTTATCTAACCAATGTGTTTGGTATGTTTCTATTACAACTGGTACACCAACACGTTTCTCAAGAGTAGGAAATGAAACTTTATAGAGGTTGTTTTCTTTCTCTACTTTCAAATTTTGGTTGTTGAAGCCACACCAAAAACGGCGAAAAACCTTCGCTTTTTGATTATTTTTCTTAGATTTAACCTCTCGAATGGTTTGGTTCACAATAGCCGAGGGGAATTTCCCATCAGAAAACAACTTATAAACTTTCGATGTTGCATCCTTTAGACCTTGATATTCCAATAACCAGTTCGCAAAAGATGTATTGATATTTGTCATTTCTTTGTACATCTCTTTTTTAGCTTTAGTAGGATTTAATAATTCTAGTTTCAAAGAAATTGTTTCCAAGTTTGTTCACCACCCATCGAACGTACGTTTCGTATATTATAACAACAAGAGATTCAAATGCCTAGTGGATTACTCTAAGAAATAAAAAACCATTCACTTTCTAAAATGTACCCTATAGAGTAGACACTTAAAAAAAGTCTACCTATAGGGTATTTTTTTGTATAATTATGTAACACAACTAGAGAAACATGGAGACGGAGAAAATAATGAGTAAAAAGATTTTCACAG